>JAEUJX010000689.1 GCA_016794545.1 Myxococcales bacterium | reverse complement strand
GCGGCCAACACCGCGACATCCTCGTCGAGCCCCGGCCGGCGGAAGACGTGAAGGCGCGCGACGCTCACGCGCTGCCGAGCCGCGGAGGCACGCGGCGCCACGGCGGCCAACACCGCGACATCCTCGTCGAGCCCCGGCCGGCGGAAGACGTGAAGGCGCGCGACGCTCACGCGCCGACGAGCCGCGGAGGCACGCGGCGCCCCGGCGGCCAACGCCGCGACATCCTCGTCGAGCCCCGGGCGGCGGAAGACGTGAAGGCGCGCGACACTCACACGCCGACGAGCCGCGTAGGCGCGCGGCGCCACGGCGGCCAACACCGCGACATCCTCGTCGAGCCCCGGGCGGCTGAAGACGTGAAGGCGCGCGACGCTCACGTGCTGCCGAGCCGCGGAGGCGCGCGGCGCCACGGCGACCAACACCGCGACATCCTCGTCGAGCCCCGGCCGGCGGAAGACGTGAAGGCGCGCGACGCTCACGCGCTGCCGAGCCGCGGAGGCGCGCGGCGCCACGGCGGCGAACACCGCGACATCCTCGTCGAGCCCCGGCCGGCGGAAGACGTGAAGGCGCGCGACACTCACGTGCCGGCGCGCGACGCCAGGGTGGCGAACACCGCGACGAAGTCGTCGAGCCTGGTGGCGCCAGCGACCGCGAAGGCGCGGAGCACCACGGCAGCGAGCGCGCTGGCGCGCGACGGCAGGGCGAGGTCGCCCGCGCGAATGAAGACCGCGAGGGGGCAGCCGTGACGCTGACGCGCCGGGAGCTGCTCGTCGGATCCGCCGCGGCGAGCCTCGGTGCGTGCGCGCGCGGCGTGGTGCGGACGAAGCAGCCGCAGATCACGCACGGCGTGCAGGCCGGCGACGTCAGCGGCGATCGAGCGATCGTGTGGGCGCGCTGCGACGAGCGGGCGCGGCTGGTGATCGAGTGGTCGACGATCACGCGGTTCGGCGACGTGCGCCGCGTCGCGGGCCCGGTCGTCGGTCCAGACACCGATCACGCGGGCGCCGTGACGCTGACCGGCCTGCCGCCGGACCAGACCGTCGTGTATCGCGCGCGGTTCGAGCGCGAGGCCGCGCGCGGCGCGTCCGCGTGGACGTATGGCCGGTTCCAGACCCCGCGCTCCGACCGGTTCCGCCTCGTGTGGACCGGCGACACCTGCGGCCAGGGTTACGGACGCAATCCCGAGTGGGGCGGGCTGCGCGGCTTCGCGGCGCTGCGACGCGCCGAGCCGGCGCTGTTCCTCAACTCCGGTGATCTGATCTACGCCGACAACCCGATCGAGGCGGCGAAGCAGCTGCCCGACGGGCGCGTCTGGAGGAACGTCACCAATCCGCTCGTCGGCAAGGTCGCCGAGACGCTCGACGAGCTCCGCGCCCGCTTCGCCTACAACCTCGACGACGAGCACGTGCGGGCGCTCGCCGCCGAGGTCGCCGTCGTCGCGCAGTGGGACGATCACGAGACGCACAACAACTGGTGGCCCGGCCAGCAGCTCGACGACGACCGCTACCGCGATCGCGACGCCTCGGCTCTCGCCGCACGCGCGCTTCGCGCCACCCGCGAGTGGACGCCGATCGGCGGCCCGACGATCAACCGCGTCATCCACTACGGGCCGCTGCTCGACATCGTGGTCGTCGACCTCCGGACGTTCCGTACCCCGAACGACGCGAACCGCGGCGAGACCGGCGCGATGCTCGGCACCGCGCAGGCCGCGTGGCTCGTCGACCAGCTCGCCTCGTCGAAGGCGCGCTGGAAGATCGTCGCGTGCGACCAGCCGATCGCGCTGGTCATCGGCGACGGTCCCGGCGAAGCGCGACAGGAGGGCTACGCGAACGGAGCCGGTCCGCCGCTCGGCCGCGAGCGGGAGCTGGCCGGCGTGCTCGCCGGTCTCGCCGCGCGCAACGTCACGGACGTCGTCTGGCTGACCGCCGACGTCCACTACGCCGCCGCGCACCGCTTCGATCCGGCGCGCGCGACCGGCGCGACGTTCCTGCCGTTCTGGGAGTTCGTCGCCGGTCCGATCCACGCCGGCACGTTCGGCCCCAACGATCTCGATCCGACGTTCGGACCGGAGCTGATGTTCCAGTGGGCACCGCCTCCGGGGACCGGCAACCTCGCGCCGTGGGACGGCCTGCAATCGTTCGGGCAGATCGACGTGACCGCCGAGGCCCTCCGCGTCGCCCTCCTCGGAATCGACGGCAAGGAGCGCTACGCCGTAGACATCACGCGCTGACCGCGTGCGATGCTCCGCGAATGATCTACGACGACATCTCCCAGACCATCGGCCGTACCCCTGTTGTCCGCATCAACCGGCTCGCCCCCGACGGCATCACGATGTACGTCAAGGTCGAGGCCTTCAACCCGGGCGGCTCCGTCAAGGATCGCCTCGCGCTCGGCATCATCCTCGACGCCGAGGCACGCGGCCTGCTCGTGCCCGGCCAGACCGTCATCGAGGCGACCTCCGGCAACACCGGCATCGCGCTCGCCATGGTCTGCGCCCAGCGCGGGTATCCGTTCGTCGCCGTGATGGCCGACTCGTTCTCCGTGGAGCGCCGCCAGATCATGCGCGCGTTCGGCGCGAAGGTGCTCCTGACGCCCGCCGTCGAGCGCGGCAGCGGCATGGTGAAGAAGGCCGCGGCACTCGCCGAGGAGCGCGGCTGGTTCCTCGCGCGCCAGTTCGAGAACCCCGCCAATCCGGCGTACCACCGCTCGACCACCGGCCCCGAGATCCTCTCCGACTTCGCGGGCGCGCGCCTCGACACCTTCGTCACCGGGTGGGGCACCGGCGGCACGCTCACCGGCGCCGGCCAGGTCCTCAAGGCCGCGCGCCCCGACCTCCGGGTCGTCGTCGCCGAGCCCACCGACGCACAGCTCCTCGGCGGCGCCGAGTTCAAGCCCCACAAGATCCAGGGCTGGACGCCCGACTTCGTCCCGGCCGTGCTCGACAAGTCGGTCGCCGACGAGCGCCTCTCCATCACCGACGCGGACGCGATCGCCGCCGCGCGGGCGCTCGCGCACAAGGAGGGCATCTTCTGTGGCATCTCCTCGGGCGCGACGTTCGCGGCCGCGCTACAGGTCGCCGCGAAGTCGCCGAAGGGCTCCGTCGTCCTCGCGATGCTGCCCGACACCGGCGAGCGCTACCTGTCGACGATCCTGTTCGAGGGCGTCGCGACCGGTTCCGACGAGATCTAGGGCTCCCGCACCGCGAGATCGATCGCGGCGAACGCGACCGCCGGGAGGCCGAGCGTCCCGGTCACGACGTGAAGCGTCGGCATCGGCCGCGGCGCATCGGGCCGCGCCACGCGCGCGCGGAGGTGCCGCACGCCGAGCCAGCCGGTCCCAACCCGCCAGAGGAAGTGGACGATGGTGAACACGAACGTGCTCACGGGGCCCTCGGCGAGCCCCGCGAGGGGCGAGCTGGCAGCTTCATGACCGCCCGGCTCGACCGCCCGCGCAGGCGGTTGCGCCACCGCCCGAGGTCGCGGATCGCTTGCGCGTGCCGGCGGGTCACGTTACAGCGGGTCATGCTTCGCAAAGCGCTGGTGTGCCTGGTCGTGGTCGTCGCGGCGTGCGGCGGCAAGAAGGAGGACAAGGGCGGCGGAGGGACGAAGACCGGGGGCGGCGCGAAGAGCGCCGACGTGTCGACGCTGTTCAGCGGCTCGACCGTGACCCTGCCGGCGGAGGTCGCAGCCGCGCAGTTCGGCGCGACCGAGGCGGAGGTCAAGAAGGCGCTGTCCGTGGACTCGACGTACGTGTCGTCGAAGACGCACGACGGCGTGAGCTACGACCTCGACTACACGCGCGAGGAGAAGAAGCTCGAGAAGGTGTCGGTGAGCTCGACCAAGGTGGAGCTCGAGCCGCTCCTCACGAAGCAGTGGGGGCCGCCGATCAAGACGAAGAAGGGCGAGGCGTACTGGTTCGACGAGAAGAGCGGGCTGCGCGCGTTCCTGCCAGACTACGCGAAGGGCAAGCGCGTCACGTTCACGCGGTACGACTCGCTCGCAGGTCTGCTCGGCCCTTCCGGGTTCGATCTGGCGTTCGCGAAGGACAAGCCGCTCGTCGGCGCGACGATCGACGAGCTCAAGGCGGCGTGGGGCGGCAAGCTGTGCGACTTCGACAAGGAGGGCGCCAACGTCAAGGCGTCGTTCGAGGAGTACAGGAAGGAGGCGCTCGGGCTGTGGCACGACAAGAAGAAGCAACTGCGGCTCTGCCTGGCGTTGCCGCGCGGCACCGAGCAGTACACGCCGTTCGGCGACACGGTCACCTTCGGGCGGATGGGCAAGGTGAACGAGGTGGTCTTCAGCTTCCCGACCGGCGGCTCGCCAGAGCTCGAGAAGCAGATGCTCGCGTTCTTCGACACCAAGTACGGCAAGGCGACGGAGCTGACGGACGGAAGCGGCGGCAAGGAGCGGTGGTACTTCGACCCCGCGACGAAGCGCCGCGCGATCGTCATGTTCGGCCGAGGCGAGAACGTGGTGCTCGCGGTGTCGAGCTACTACCCGATCGCCGAGATGCTGGCGGCGGACACGCCCGGCGTGATCGCGGTGGCGACGAAGAGCATGCCCGGTGGGACGGCCGAGCAGATCGAGAAGGAAGACCCCGAGCACTTCAACCCGCACGGCGGGCTGGAGGAGCTCGTGTATCCGGGCACCGACTGGGTGCGCCAGGAGACCGAGGTCGACCTCCAGAACTACGAGGGCGAGAAGGCGACGTACGCGTACACCGTCACGTTCCACCACTCGCACAACGAGGCCGCGGGCGATGCGGTGATGGCGCTGCTCGAGGCGAAGCTCGGCCCGGCGAAGAAGGCGTCGAACTGGACGGAGACGGACCAGTACTACGACTTCAAGACGAAGGCCGGAAAGAAGGTCGAGGCGCGCCGCACGTCGCAGCAGTGGTGGCTGCGCGTGAACAAGTAGTCGGGTCCGCGCGCTCAGCGCCCGAGGCGGGCGAGGCCACGAAAGATCGTGACCGCGCCCCAGATCATCGGACCGTAGGCCACGACGTACGTGCCCCCGCCCGAGCGGGTGGCGTTGTCCTTCGTGATCACCGTGATCGCGATTCCGACGATCAAGAGGATGACGCCGAGCACGATGAGGCCGCCGCCGCCCTCGCCGGAGCTCGCCTGCATCGGCGCCCCGTAGTCGGGCTGGTGGCGCTCCTTCATGCGGTTCGCGACGTCGTCGAAGCTCATGCCCGTACGGACGGACCGGGCCGAGCGAGCGTCGCACTCCCGCGCAAACCTCAGGCGTCAGCCCAGTTTCCGGCGATCCCGATGTCGACCTCGAGCGGCACGGAGAGCTGGTAGACGCCCTCCATCTCCGCCTTCAGCACCGCGCCGATCTCCTCGGCGTGCGTCGGCGGCGCCTCGAACACCAGCTCGTCGTGCACGGTCAGGAGCATCCGCGCCGGCAGCTTGTCCCGGACGATGCGCCGGTGCGTCGCGAGCATCGCGAGCTTGATGATGTCGGCGCCCGCGCCCTGCATCGGCGTGTTCTGCGCGACGCGCTCCGCGGCATGACGCGCCTGCGGCGACTTCGACAGGAGGTTCGGGATCGGCCGCCACCGGCCGAGCAGCGTGCGGGCCCCGCCCTGCGCGCGCGCGAGCGTGACGATGTCCTCCATGAACTTGTGGATCGTGGGGAACCGCTGGAAGTAGCGCCGCGAGTACTCGGCCGCTTGCGTGCGCGAGATCTCGAGCGTGCGCGCGAGGCCGAAGTCCGATTGCCCGTAGGACAGGCCGTAGTTGACCGCCTTCGCGATCCGGCGCTGCTCGGGCGTCACCTGCTCGCGCGGCACGTCGAACACCTCGGCGGCGGTCTGCGTGTGCACGTCGACGCGGTCGCGGAACGCCGCCCCGAGCTTCGCGTCCTGCGAGAGGTGCGCGAGGATCCGCAGCTCGATCTGCGAGTAGTCCGCGGCGATCAGCACGTGGCCCGGCGCCGCGATGAAGCCACGGCGGATCTCCTTGCCGAGCTCCGAGCGGATCGGGATGTTCTGGAGGTTCGGATCCTGCGACGAGATGCGCCCGGTCTCGGCGACCACCTGGTTGAACGTGGTGTGGACGCGGCCGGTCCGCGCGGAGACCAGCGGCGGCAGTGCGTCGAGGTACGTGCCCTTGAGCTTGCTGATCTCGCGGTGCTCGAGGATCGGCGCGATCACCGGGTGCGCGTCGATCAACGCGTCGAGCGTCTCGGCCTCGGTCGACCAGCCGAGCTTGGTGCGGCGCACGCCCTTGGTCTCGAGCCCCAGCTTCTCGAACAGGATCTCGCCGAGCTGCTTGGGCGAGCCGACGTTGAACTCCTGCCCGGCCGCCGCGTAGATCGTCTGCTCGAGCACGCGGAGCCGCGCCTCGACGTCGAGCGCGAGCTTCCGGAAGTGCGCGACGTCGATGTGAATGCCCGTGCGCTCGAGCTCCGCCAGCAGCAGCGCGACGGGCAGCTCGATGTCGCGATACAGCGTCTGCAGCCCCGAGTCGCCGAGCCGCTTCGGCAGCTGCTCCCCGATCGGCAGCAGCGCGTGGGTGATCGCCCCCGCCCACGGCGCGGCGCGCTCGACCTCGATGCTCTCGAGCGAGTGCTTCGCGCGCCCGGCGATGGTCGCGCGCGCCGGCAGCAGCACGCCACCGAGCCGCTGCGCGACCGCCTCGCCCGGCTCCGCCTCGGCCGTGGGATCGAGGAGGAACGCCGCGAGCATCGCATCCTCGGCGATGCCGGCGACGGTGATGCCCTGCCCCGTGAACGTGCGCACGATCGACTTGGCGTCGTGCGTGATCTTCTCGATGCCGGCATCCGCGAGCACGGCGTGGATCGGGGCGAGGTCCGCCGCCGGGATCGGCGCCGGCGCACCGATGTAGCGGTGGCCGAGCGGGATGTACGCCGGCGGATGCCCTGGCACCGCGATCACGAGCGCGACCAGCCCCGCCTTCTCCGGCCGCTCGGGATCGAGCTCGATCGTCATCGCCATCCGCTTCGCCGCGCGCGCCCACCCCGCGACCTCGGCGATCGCATCGGCGCGCGTGACGATCTTCGTGTCCGTCGCGACCTCGACGTGCGCGAGCTGCGTCTGCTCCGGCGCGGGCACCACCACGACGTCCTCGCCGGGCGGCATGCGCATCTTCACCTTCTCGACGAGCAGCGAGAACTCGAGCTCGGTGAACGTCTGGAGCAGCGCCGGCAGGTCCCAGTCCGTGACAACCAGATCCTCGAGGGCCACCGGCAGCGGCACGTCGCGCCTCAGCTCCACGAGCTGGCGCGAGATCTCGAGCCGCTCGAGCTGCTCCTTGTCGGAGAACGGCTGTTTCACCTGGATCCGCGGGACGACCGGGTTCTCCTTGATGAGGTTGGTCAACGACCCGTACTTCTCGAGCAGGCCCGCCGCGGTCTTGTCACCGATGCCGCGGATGCCGGGGATGTTGTCGGACGTGTCGCCGGTCAGCGCGAGAAAGTCGGGGATCTTCTCGGGCGGAACGCCCATCTTCTTGATGACCTCCTCGCGCGTGTAGGTCTTCTGGTGGAGCGCGTCGATCATCGTCACGCCGTCGCCGACCATCTGCATGATGTCCTTGTCGGCGCTGTAGATGACGACCTCCCACCCCTTCGCCCTCGCCTGGGTCACCAGCGTGGCGATCACGTCGTCGGCCTCGACTCCCGGGACGGTCACCACCGGCCAGCCGAGCTTCTTCACGATCGGCTCGAAGTACTCCATCTGGACCTGGAGCTCCTCGGGCGGCGCCTTCCGGGTCGCCTTGTACTCGGAGTAGAGCTCCGCGCGGAACGTGCGCTTGCCGCTCTTGTCGTCGAAGACCACGACCATCCGCTTGGGTGCGTTGTCCTCCTCCAGGCGCATGAGCATCCGCGTGAACACGTACAGCGCGCCGGTCGGCATGCCCTCACTGGTGGACAGCCGCACCTCGCGCCGCTCCCCGCGCGAGATGTTCATCAGGCCGTAGTGGGCACGGAAGATGTATCCGTGTCCGTCGACGATGTAGAGCCGCTCCGGCACGGGCGGAATCTAGCCCGTGCGTCTGTCAGTGCCCAGGCTCCGTCCGTCTATTACGGAGGCCTCTGATGCGCTGGGTCGTGAACGGCGGCGTGCCCAGCGCGGCGCGGCTTCACGCGGACGGCACGCTCGAGGTCGCGATCGACGCGGCGGACGCACGAAGATTCGTCAGCGCACTGTCGTTCGCGCAGCTCCCGCAACGCCTGCGCGAAGTGCCCACGCCGTGACGCTTCGTGGCAAGATGCCGCCATGCACCGCATCGTCGTCGACGCCATGGGTGGCGACCACGCCCCGGACGAGATCGTCCAGGGCGCGGCCGAAGCGTCGCTCGCGCTGAACCAGGCGGAGATCATCCTGGTCGGCGATGCGGCCGTGCTCGGCCGGATCCTCCCGAAGCTGCGGCACGACGGCGCCCGCGTGCGCGTGCACCACGCGCCGACGTACGTGGAGATGGACGAGAAACCGGCCGAGGCGCTCGCCGCGAAGCCCGAGTGCTCGATCGCGATCGCCGCCGACCTCGTCGCGCGCGGTGAAGGCGATGCGATGGTGAGCGCCGGCAACACGGGCGCGAGCGTGCTCGCCTGCGCCCGGCGGTGGACACTGCTCGAGGGCGTGCGGCGCGCGGCGCTCGCGGCGGTCTACCCGACGGAGCTGCGGCGCGGCGAGAAGGACGATCCGTTCTCGCTCATCCTCGACGTCGGCGCGACGGTCGACGTCACGGCCGAGGATCTCGTCGGGTTCGCGGTGATGGGGTCGGCCTACGCGAAGCTGGTGTCGAGCAATCGCCGGCCGCGCGTCGCGCTGCTCTCCAACGGCACCGAGGCCGGCAAGGGTCCCAAGGAGATCGTCGCGGCGCACGCGGCGCTCGTCGAGACCACCGAGCTGAACTTCATCGGCAACATCGAGGGCCTCGACATCCCGCGCGGCGTCGCGGACGTCGTGGTGACCTCGGGCTTCGTCGGCAACGTGGTGCTCAAGATGCTCGAGGGGGTCTCGGACACGGTCGTGCGGCTCGCGCGCTACGCGCACAAGGAGCGGCTGGCGTGGCGCCTCGGCCTCATCGCGCTGTCGTCCGCGATCGACCAGCTGAAGTCGGTCACCGACTGGCAGCAGTACGGCGGCGCGCCGCTGCTCGGGTTCACCCACCCGTTCATCAAGGCCCACGGCCGCTCGAACGCGCGCGCGGTCACGAACGCGATCAAGGTCGCCCACAAGGCACTCGCGGGGAACCTGTGCGGCAACATCGCGCGGACGATGGCGGAGCTCGACGACCGCGCGGGCAAGCGGTCGCGCGCGCCGAGCGCGTCCGACGCCACGAGCGGCTGATGGGTCGCCGGCAATCGCTCCTCAAGCGGCTGACCGGGCTCCCGATCGAGCTCGGCGAGCGGATCGGGCTCCTCGATCACGTGCCCGCCGGCCTGCCCGAGGGCGCGAAGCCCCCGAAGCACACGTTCCGGTGGGACCTCGACAAGACGTACCTGAGGACCGAGTTCGACTCGCTCGCGGACCTCGCGAAGAGCGCGATCGAGACCGCGGCCGACAAGCAGGCGTATCCGGGCGCGACCGCCCTGCTCCGCGCCCTCAAGCAGGAGGACCACCGTATCTGCATCGTCTCCGGCAGCCCGACACAGATGCGACAGGTGCTCGCGGCGAAGCTCGCGCTCGACGGCGTGGCGTACGACGAGTTCGTCCTCAAGAACAACCTGAAGAACATCCTGAAGGGGCGATTCCGGGCGCTGCGCGCGCAGGTGCCGTACAAGCTGCCCGCGATGATGCGCTCGCGGATCGGCGCGGCCGCGGCGTCCGAGACGCTGTTCGGCGACGACGCCGAGGCCGACGCGATCATCTACTGCCTGTACGCGGACCTGCTCGCGGAGCGGGTGTCCCTCGCCGATCTCGAGCGCGTCCTGATCGCGACCCGCGCGTACGAGGACGACTCCGAGCGCATCCTCGATCTCGCGCGGCGCGTGCCGAAGGGCGACGCGGTCAACCGGATCTTCATCCACCTCGATCGCCGCTCGCCGCCGCTCGGCTTCAGCCGGTTCGGACCGCGCCTGGTGCCGGTCTACAACTACTTCCAGGCCGCGATGGTCCTCTACGAGGACAGGGTCCTCTCCGCGCGCCAGGTGATCTACGTGGCGCTCGAGATGCTCGACTCCGGGCAGTACGAGCTCGGTCACCTCGCGACGAGCGTGCAGGACATCATCCGGCGCGGGCGCGTGACGCGAGAGACCGCGCTGCAGCTCGTCGCCGAGGCGAACGACGCCGCGATCTCGGGCGTGCTCTCCGGTCGCGATGACCTCCCGCCGTTCGAACAGATCGCCGAGGCGTTCCGCGCGCGCGTGCGCGAGCTGGGCACGATGACGCCACCGCCGCCCGAGCCGATCGAGCCGCTCGACTACGTGCGCCTCGTCGACGAGGAACACGAGAACCGGCGCGACCGACGCAAGAAGGGCATGGCGTAGGCCGTTCGGTTCGTCGCCGGTACGGTTGCAGCTTTCGTCGAACTGCCACCCCGGCGTTACCCCAGCACGCGCAGCACGATCTTCGTACACCGCGAATCCGTCGGGACGGATCGCGCTCGACCGCGTGTAACGTGACTCGTCGAGCACTCTCGGTTGGGTGTCGAGAGGCTCGCAGTTCCGGCACGCACTGGTGAATGCGGGGAGAGACATGTCCGCCAAGAAGAGCTCGCTGATCGCGTACGTCCTGAGTCTGCTCGCCGTCCTGTTCGTCAGCACGAGCTGCGGCGACAACTACCTCGACAACGGGATGCTCCCCCAGCCGGGAGACGACGCGAAGGAGATCACGCGATTCACGGTCAACGGAGTCGACGGCACGATCACCGGGACGAGCATCGCGATGCAGCTGCCCGCGGGCACGGCGCTCACGAACCTGGTGCCGACCATCGTACACACCGGCGCCTCGGTCTCGCCCGCGAGCGGCGTGCCGAAGGACTTCTCGACGCCGGTCATCTACACGGTGACCGCCGTCGACGGCAGCACGCAGCCCTACACGGTGACCATCACGACCGCGGGCAGCGACTCGAAGGACATCACACGCTTCACGCTCGCCGGCGTCGACGGCACGATCAACGGGACGAGCATCGCGGTCACCGTTCCGTTCGGCACGAACATCCTGAGCGCGGCGCCGACCATCGTCCACACGGGCGTCAGCGTCAGCCCGCCGAGCGGCATCGCACAGAACTTCAGCACGCCGAAGAGCTACACCGTCACGGCGGAGAACGGCAGCACGAAGACGTACACCGTGACCGTCACGATCGCGGCGAACAGCGCGAAGGACATCGTCCAGTTCCGGATCCTCGGCGTCGACGGCACGATCAACGGCACCAACATCTCGGTCGTCCTGCCGTTCGGCTCGACGCTGACGAACCTCACGCCGACCATCGTCCACACCGGCATCGCGATCAGCCCGATGAGCGGCATGGCGCTGAACTTCTCCTCGCCGGTCCAGTACGTCGTGATGGCGGCGGACATGTCGACGAAGACCTATACGGTCACCGTCACCGTCGCCCAGAACAGCGCGAAGGACATCACCCAGTTCACGATCCTCGGGATCGACGGCACGATCATCGGCACCAGCATCTCGCTCGTGGTCCCGTTCGGAACGAGCCTCGCGGCTCTGACGCCGACCATCGTCCACACCGGCGCGAGCATCGCCCCGACCAGCGGCGCCACGCAGAACTTCACCGGTCCGGTGCAGTACACGGTCACCGCCGCGGACGGCAGCACGAAGACGTACACCGTGACCGTCACCGCCGCGCCGAGCAGCGCGAAGGACATCACCCAGTTCACGATCCTCGGCATCGACGGCACCATCGGCGTCAACACGATCAGCCTGATCGTGCCGTTCGGGACCGACCTCTCGAACCTGACCCCGACGATCACGCACACGGGGGCCAGCATCAGCCCGCTCAGCGGCGCGCCGCAGAGCTTCATCGGACCGGTCCAGTACATCGTCACCGCCGCCGACGGCAGCGCGAAGATCTACTTCGTCACCGTCACGGCCGCCGCCAACAGCGCGAAGGACATCACCCAGTTCACCATCAACGGCGTCAACGGCGTCATCACCGGCACCAACATCACGGTGACGCTGCCGTTCGGCACGAACCGCGCGAACCTGACGCCGTTCATCCTCCACACCGGCGTCAGCGTGTCCCCGCCGGGCGGCAGCGGGCAGGACTTCACCTCCGCGCGCCAGTACGTCGTCACCGCCGCCGACGGCTCGACCCAGACCTACACGGTCACCGTCAACCTCGCCCTCGATGACTCGAAGGACATCATCCGGTTCACGATCATGGGCGTCGACGGCGTCATCACCGGGACGACCATCTCGGTCACCCTGCCGTTCGGCACGAACCCGACGAGCCTCACGCCGACCATCGTCATCACGGGCGTGAGCGTGAGCCCCGCGAGCGGCGTCGCGCAGGACTTCACGTCCGCGCGCCAGTACGTCGTCACCGCGATGGACGGTTCGACGAAGACGTACACCGTCACCGTCACCGTCGCCCTGAACGACTCGAAGGACATCACGTCGTTCGTCATCAACGGCGTCAGCGGCATCATCATCGGCACCTCCATCAACGTGCAGCTGCCGGCCGGCACCAACGTGTCCGGCCTGATCCCGATCATCCAGCACACCGGCACGAGCATCGCCCCCGCGAGCGGCGTCGCGCAGGACTTCTCCAACCCGGTCTCGTACACGGTGACGGCCGCCGACGGCTCGACGAAGGTCTACATCGCGCGCGTCACGATCCTGCCGTCGACCTCGAAAGACATCACGTCGTTCGTCATCAACGGCGTCAGCGGCGTCATCGGCCAGAGCTCGGTCACCGTCGTGCTGCCGCCCTTCACTCCGCTGAACAGCCTCACGCCGACGATCACCCACACGGGTGTCGGCATCAGCCCGGCGAGCGGCGCGGCGCAGGACTTCACGTCGCCGGTCACCTACACGGTCACGGCCGCCGACGGCAGCACGAAGAACTACGTCGTCACCGTGATCGCCGCGACCCTCGTGTCGATCAACGTCACGCCGGCGAACCCGTCGATCGCCAAGGGCACGGACCGGCAGTTCACGGCGACCGGCACCTATAGCGACAACTCCACGCTGAACATCACGAGCATGGTCACCTGGAGCTCGTCGCTGACGAACATCGCGACGATCTCGAGCGGAGGCCTCGCCCACGGCGAGAACCCGGGCACGACCACGATCACCGCGACGCTGGGCGCGATCTCCGGGTCCACCACGCTCCAGGTCACGGCGGCGCAGCTCGTGTCGATCAGCGTCACCCCATCGGCCCCGTCGATCGCGAAGGGGACGGACCAGCAGTTCACCGCGACCGGCACGTACACCGACAACTCCACGCAGAACATCACGGCCGCCGTGACGTGGAGCTCGTCGCTGCCGAGCGTCGCGACCATCGCGGCCAGCGGCCTCGCGCACGGCGAGGACGCGGGGACCACGACGATCACCGCGACGCTGGGCGCGATCTCCGGTTCGACCACGCTCGAGGTCACCAACGTCGTGCTCGTCTCGATCGCGATCACGCCGAACACGCCGTCCATCGCGAAGGGCACGAGCCAGAGCTTCACGGCGACCGGAACCTACTCGGACAACTCGACGCAGAACCTGACCGGCGCGGTCACCTGGTCCTCGTCGCTGACGAACGTCGCCACCATCTCCGGCGCCGGCGTCGCGTTCGGCGCGAACCCCGGCACGACGACGATCACGGCGACGCTCGACGGGATCTCGGGAACCGCCACGCTCGAGGTCACGGCGGCGACGCTGGTCTCGATCGCGGTCACGCCGAGCACCGCCTCGATCGCGAAGGGCACGAACCAGCAGTTCATCGCGACCGGCACCTACACCGACAACTCGACGCAGCCGCTGACCGACGCGGTGGCGTGGAGCTCGTCCGACACCAACGTCGCGACGATCTCGAGTGCGAGCCCCGACTGGGGCGTCGCGCACGGCGCGAACACCGGCACCACGACGATCACCGCGTCGCTCGGCATGGTCTCGGGCACAGCCACGCTGACGGTCACGGCCGCCACGCTGGTGTCGATCGCGGTGACCCCGATCGCCCCGTCGATCGCGAAGGGAACGAGCCAGCAGTTCACGGCGACCGGCACGTACACGGACAGCTCGACACAGCCGCTGACCAACGTGGTCACCTGGAGCTCGTCGGACGGCACCGTCGCGCCGATCTCCAGCGCGAGCCCGGACTGGGGTCTGGCGTTCGGCGCGAACCCCGGCACCACGACGATCACGGCGACGCTCGGCATGATCTCCGGCTCGACCACCCTCGAGGTCACCGCGGCGACCCTGGTCTCGATCGCGGTCACGCCGAGCAGCGCCTCGATCGCCAAGGGTACGAACCAGGCCTTCGTGGCGACCGGCACGTACACCGACAACTCGACCCAGACGCTCACCACCACGGTGACCTGGAGCTCGTCGATGCCGGCCGTCGCCACGATCTCGAGCGCGAGCCCCGACTGGGGCGTCGCGCACGGGGCGGACACCGGCACCACGACGATCACGGCGACGCTCGGAGCGATCTCCGGCACGGCCACCCTCCAGGTGACGGCGGCCACGCTCGTGTCGATCGCGGTCACCCCGACGAACCCGTCGATCGCGAAGGGCACGTCGCAGCAGTTCACCGCGACCGGCACGTACACCGACAACTCGACGCAGAACCTCACCCAGGCGGTGACGTGGAGCTCGTCGCTCCCCGCCGTTGCGCCGATCTCGAACGCGAGCCCCGATTGGGGCCTCGCGTTCGGCGCGACCGCCGGCACCACGACGATCACCGCGACGCTCGGCGCGGTCTCGGGCTCGACCACGCTTCAGGTCACCGCGGCGACGCTCGTGTCGATCGCGGTCACCCCGCCGAACCCCTCGGCGCCGAAGGGCACGGACGTGTCGTTCACGGCGACGGGCACGTACACCGACAGCACGACGCAGAACCTCACCCAGGCGGTGACGTGGAGCTCGTCCGACACCAACGTGGCCCCGATCTCGAGCGCGAGCCCCGACTGGGGCGTGGCGTTCGCGGCGAACACGGGCACCACCACGATCACCGCGACGCTCGGCGCGATCTCCGGCTCGACCAGCCTGCAGGTCACTGCGGCCTCGCTCGTGTCGATCGCCGTCACGCCGCCGACGCCGTCGATCGCAAAGGGCACGAACCAGCAGTTCACCGCGACCGGCACGTACACCGACGGCACCACGCAGGACCTGACCACCGCGGTGACGTGGAGCTCCTCGCTCATCGCGGTCGCGACGATCTCGAACGTCAGCGGGTCGCGCGGCCTCGCGCACGCCGAGGACCAGGGCACCACGACCATCACGGCGACCCTCGGCGCGATCTCCGGCACGGCGACGCTGACGGTCACCGCGGCGACGCTCGTGTCGATCGAGGTGCTGCCGTTCGACCCGACGATGCCGGATGGGACGGCCCTTAACTTCACGGCCACCGGCACGTACACCGACGGCAGCACGCAGGACCTGACGGCCGCTGTGACCTGGACGACGACCGACGGCAACGTCGCGACGGTGTCGAACGCGCCGCCGACCAACGGCCGGGTCGTGGCGGTCGACCCCGGCACCGCGACGATCCGCGCCACGCTCGGCGCGATCTTCGGCGAGTCGGAGGTCACCGTGACGTCCGCGGTGCTGGTCGCGATCAACATCGCACCGGCGGATCCGAGCATCGCGCTCGGCACGACGCAGCCGTTCCAGGCGATCGGCGTGTACAGCGACAACTCGACGCAGGATCTGACGGCGACCGTCACGTGGGCGTCGCTGACCCCGGCCGTCGCGACGATCTCGAATGCGGGCCTCACGAAGGGGACCGCGTCCACGGTGAGCGTCGGCATGACCACGATCACCGCGACGCTCGGCAGCGTGATGGGGATGACCACGCTGACCGTCAGCGCGGCCACCATCGTCCGCATCGACGTCACGCCGGCGAACCCGACGATGCCGCGCCTCACCACCGATGACTTCACGGCGATCGCCGTGTACAGCGACGCGACGACGCAGGACATCACGACGACGGTGACGTGGAGCTCGAGCAGCACGAACGTGGCCACGATCTCCAACGCAAACAACAGCGAGGGCGAGGTGTCCACGATCAACGCGGGCCAGACCACGATCACCGCGTTCGATCCGGTCAGCGGCATGTCCGGCTCGACGCTGCTCACGGTCACGAACGGCCTCCTCGAGAGCATCGAGGTGATCCCGAACCCCGCGACCATCGCGATCGGCGCCCGCATCCAGTTCACGGCGATCGGCCACTACAGCGATGGCACGACGCGCATCATCACGAACTCGGTGTCGTGGTCGTCGAGCCAGCAGAGCGTCGCGGGCGCCAGCAACGGCCGCAAGAAGCGCGGCATCACGATCGGCAAGAAGGCCGGCACCGTGACCATCACCGCGACCGACAACGCGACCGGCATCTCCGGCTCGGCCACGCTCACGGTGACGAGCGCGACGCTGACCTCGATCGAGGTGCTGCCGCCGAACACCACGATCCCGAACAAGACGAAGCAGTACTTCACGGCGCTCGGTCACTTCAGCGACGGCTCGACCTCGGACCTCACGGCCGCGGTCAGCTGGACCTCGACGAGCACCGCGGTCGCGACGATCTCGAACCAGCCGTTCAACGAGGGCATCGCGACCGGCGCCAGCCCGGGCACGACGACCATCCGCGCGCTCGACACGTCGACGAACATCTCCGGGACGACGAGCCTGACGGTGTCCTCGGCGACCCTGGTGTCGATCGCGGTGACGCCGGCGAGCTCGACGGTGATCATCGGCGTGCCACAGCAGATGACCGCGACCGCGACGTTCTCGGACGCGAGCACGAAGATCGTCACGCGCGAGGTCACGTGGACGTCGATGAACACGGCGATCGCGACGATCTCGAACGCGTTCCCGACCCAGGGCCTGGCGACCGGCGTGGCGACCGGCTCGACGACGATCAACGCGCAGTACCCGCTGACCAACGTCATCGGGAGCACGGGGATCTCGGCGATTCCGTGACGCGCTGACGCCCGCGCACATGTAAGGCAGCGCGCGCCTGAACGGCGCGCGAGACCGGCCGGAGGTGGATGGTATGCATCCACGGACGGTCGGCCGCGCGCTCGCCCTGGTGGCGCTGTGGACGGCCGCGGCGCAGGCGGCCGCCCTGGTGTACGTCTCGCGGGACGGCATCGACCTCCGGCCCGGCAAGGACAACTCGCAGAAGGCGACGTCGTCGCTGATCACGGCCCCCGCCGCGATCGGTCCCTGGGAGACCACGCCCGAGGTGTGGGCGGAGACCGTGGCCTGCGTGAAGGCGATCTATGCCCCGTTCGCCGTGACGATCACCGAGGACGACCCGGGGGACGTGCCCTACATCCACGCCGTGTTCGGCGGGTCACCGAAGGACCTGGGCCTGCCGCGCAGCTACGCCGGCGTGTCGCCGTTCGCGCCGGACTGCAGCGTGATCGAGCGCTCGATCGTGTTCACGTTCACCGACATCCTGCCGCCCGACGCGGAGTCCGCGTGTCACGTGATGGCGCAGGAGATCGGCCACAGCTTCGGGCTCGACCACGAGCTCGCCGAGCAGAGCCCGATGTCCACCGCGAACCGGCGAGGAGCGCGGGCGTTCCTCGATGAGGACGTGGCCTGCGGGGAGACCTCGCCGCGCCCGTGCGGCTTGCCGAAGCAGACGTGCCGGCCGATGCAGAACAGCTACGCGTTGCTCGCCGATCGGGTCGGCCTCGCGGGCGATCCGGACGCGACCGCGCGGTCCGCACCCGACGACGAGATCGGGTGCAACGCCGGCGGTGCCGACCGCGGGCTCCTCTCGATCGGCGCGCTGCTCGCCGCGCTCGGACGGCGCCGCGCGCGGGTCAGAACGGGTTGACCAGATCCTCGGGTGGCGGAGGAGGAGGCTTCGGGGCCGCGGGAGCCGCGGGTTCGGATGGCTCGGGCTGATCCTCCAGGATCGGGGTGACGATCGGCTTCTTCTTCGCCGGCCTCGCCGCGACCGGCGGCGGGGACGCGACGACCGGAGTCGACGCCGACGCCCCCTGCGCCGGAGGAGTCGCGACCGGAGGCGACTCCGGCAGCGGCGTGACGACCGCGGCCGGCGGCGGCGTGACGACCCCGGTCGGCGGCGGCGTGACCGCGCCGGGCGACGGCTCCGGCAGCGGAGTGACGACCGCGGTCGGCGGCGGCGTGACCGCGCCGGGCGACGGCTCCGGCAGCGGCGTGACGACCGCGGTCGGCGGCGGCGTGATCGCGCCGGGCGAGTTCTCGATCGCGGCCTGCGGCGGCGGGCCCGCGCCGTCCCGGGACGGCGCGCGCACCAGGTCGATCGCGAACGTCGCGCCCCCGCCGAGGAGGAACGCGCTCACCACCATCACGCGCGCGCGCCGGCGGCGGCTCGCGAGCTGCGCGTGGAGCCGCGCGACCTCGGTCGCGTGTCCTGCCTGCAACCGCTCGACCTCGCGGCGGAGCTCGTCCTCGCGAGCCTCGCGGGTCTCCAGCGCCTTCGCGGTCGCGACGGCGGAGAGCTCCTCGTTCGCGCGCGCGACGAACGCTTCGATGGAGCGGGCTCCGAGCCCGTGCTGGGACGGTCGGGCGAGCGCCGATCGGCGCTTCGGCGTGTCGGTCATCGGCCATCCCCATGGTGTCAGGACGCCGTGCGCCTGGCCAGTCAGACGCGAGAACACCGCGCGAACACTGGGATCAGCGGCGGTCGAAGGACAGCTTCCAGCGCGTCCCGCCGCCCGTCAGCTGCGTGTCGGGCATCGGCGTCGCCTGGAACGTGACCGAGGTCAGCGTGCCGGAGCAGCCGTCGGCGTGCGGCGCGGTGACGCCCGACATCTGGTCGATCGTGACGTGCGTGAAGGTCACGTTCGAGAGCGAGCCCGCGATCGAATTCGCGTTCGCGGCGGTCAGGTTCAGCGTGCCGGCCGTCGCGATGTACGGATCGCCCGTCGGCCCCGACATCGTGTAGTCGGTCTGCACGGTGATGCAGGCGCCGCACGTCTCGTACGACGCCTCCTCGCCGGTGAGCTGCACCGTCGTCGGACCGTTCGGGAAGCCGTTCTGGAACGCGCCGTAGCCCGTCCACAGATCCACGAGCAGGATGTCGGGCGTCTGGTCCTGGTTGAGATCGGCGAACAGGTAGAAGTTGTCGGGCGAGGTCGCGCTCATCGATGACTTGCGCGAGTGTCCCTCCTGCTGCGTCGGCGTCACGGCGCCGAGGGCCTTGGGCAGGAGGCACGCGGCCTCCGACGGCGCGTCGGGGCTGCCGCCCCCACCCCCGCCACCCCCGCCGCCGTTGCCGCCGGCGGCATCGATCAGCGTGACGGTCTTGCCTTCGCCGGCGGACGAACACGCCGTGAGGGGGGTGAGCAGAGGGACCAGAACGGTGAGAACGAGTGCGTGACGGACGTGCATCGAGACATGCTCCTTTGGATGGCCGGCGCATCCTGCGGAGCCGCGCTCGTCCACAGAAGAGGTGACGTGGATCTCATCTGGTGGCATGCCCTGCGGTGGACCGTTCGCGTGGCGGGATTCCACGAGACGCGGGCGCCGCGGCGGTGTGAGCCGGTGCGAACCCGCACCCGCGACGGGTGCGTCGCGGGTGCGGCGATTCCTGGGGCACCGTGCGGACTTGGGCTGAGGCAGCGATTTCGCAGCCCGCTCACGGACTGTGATGGAGAACCTCGCGCAGAGGTCCGGCCATACGCTATGGATGGGTTTCGGTGCGTCGCCTGTGGCTCCTCGTTCACGCCTGCCTCGCCGCCTCCTGCGGCGGGGGCGGCGGAGCCTCGCCCACGCTCGACGCGCCGCCATCCGCCGATGCCGGCGCCGATGCGCCGCCGGTCTACGCCGCGTGCTCCGAGTTCAGCGCGCCCACGGTGCCGGTGCCCGCGCACGTCACGGGGCAGCTCGGCAACTCCGACGTGCAGAGCCCGTCGACGTGCACCGACGTTGAGGCGCCGTTCGGCATCGAATCCGCGGGACCCGATCGCGTCATCCCGCTGACGAACCTGACGCCGGGCGCGCCGTACGTCGTGAAGCTGAC
Organism: Myxococcales bacterium; assembly: GCA_016794545.1. GTDB lineage: Bacteria > Myxococcota_A > Polyangia > Haliangiales > Haliangiaceae > JABFXX01. The sequence goes on along the minus strand of JAEUJX010000689.1, from coordinate 9,142 downwards.
GTCGAGCGCGGACCTCGCGTTCTACGTCGCGACCGGCTGCAACTCGTCGACCGGCCCCGGCGCGGATCAGTGCCAGCTGTTTCAAGACGCCGCCGGCGGCGGTGATGCCGAGGTCGGGCGCTTCGTCGCCGGCGGCGGCACCGCGTACGTGATCGTCGACTACTACGCCTCGGCGACGCCGCCGAGCAGCTCGTTCACGCTCGATGTCTATCCCGAGCAGTGCCAGACCGACGACCAGTGTGGCGGCGCCACGCCGGCCTGCTTCGAGGGCCGCTGCGTCGGCTGCGTCGACAGCTTCGACTGCACGAGCCCGGCCGCGTCGGTGTGCGGCACCAACCAGCTGTGCGCCGCGGGCGTGGACCAGTGCACGAGCGACGGCGTCGACGAGCCGGCGAACGACGGCCCCGCCGGCGCGACGATGATCGTGCTCGATGCCACCGGCCGCTCGCAGATCGCGGGCAAGGTCTGCTCGAGCCCGCGCACCGAGTACGACTACTTCGCGTTCGACGTCACCACGCTCGGCGAGACCTGGGACTTCCAGCTGGCGTGGACCGGTGGCCGCGACCTCGACCTCCACGCCTACGACGCAACCGGCAAGGAGCTCGGGCTGTCGTTCTGGGAGCAGCCCGAGCGCATCCGCCTGACGTACCTGCCGATCGGGCAGTACACCGTGCGGGTCCGCGAGTTCGTCTCGACCCCCGATGCCTCGCCCGTCACCTACACCCTCACCGCGCAGCGCACGGCCGGAGCGCCGTGCGCGACCGCCGCGGACTGCGCCGGCGAGTTCCGCAACCAGCTGTTCCGTGGCTCGTGCTCGGCCGGCGCCTGCGTCTCGATCGACGGCGCCGGCGCGATCGCCGAGGGGGGCGCCTGCGACAGCCAGTCCGACTGCGCCCTCGCGCTGCACTGCCCGAGCTTCTTCTTCGTGTCCGGCGGCGACACGCGCGAGACCTGCACGCGCAGCTGCACCGACGACACGGCCTGCGCCCCGCTCGGCGCGAGCTTCGTCTGCACGACCTACTTCTCGAACAACTTCTGCGTCCAGAAGTGCACCCAGGATGACCAGTGCCCGACCGTGATCTCGTCGCCGCCCATCGCCGGCCCGTGGCGCCGGCTCACGTGCGACGTGCCGACCGGCCGCTGCGTCCCCTGAGCGTGCTAGAACCTCCGGCGATGCCGACGGAGCGCACCGGCTCGATCCTGGTCGTCGAAGACGACGAGGCGATGCGCGATCTGCTCTCCGAGGAGCTCGAGGACGCCGGCTTCGAGGTCTCGGCCGCAGGCGGCGCGGCCGCGGGCCTCGAGGTCGCGCGCTCGGGCCGCTTCGACCTCGTGATCACCGACCTCCGGATGCCGGAGATGGACGGGTTCGATCTGATCCGCGGCGTGATGGCGCTCCCCGAGCCGCCGCACATCGTGATGATCACCGCGTTCGGCTCGATCGAGACCGCGATCCGCGCGGTCAAGCTCGGCGCGTACGACTACATCACCAAGCCGTTCGAGATCGAGGAGCTGCTGCTGGTCGCCGACAAGGCGCTCGGCGAGCGCGGCCTGCGCTCCAAGATCGCGCGCCTCCAGCGCGAGGTCGAGGACCGCTACGGCCTCGGCAACATCATCGCGAACAGCCAGTCGATGCGCGACGTGATCGCGCTGGTGCGCCGCATCGCCGGCTCGACGGCATCAGTGCTCGTCACCGGCGAGAGCGGCACCGGCAAGGAGCTGATCGCGCGCGCGATCCACTACAACTCGACCCGCGCGGGGGGGCCCTTCGTCGGCGTCAACCTCGCCGCGGTGCCCGAGGGCCTGATCGAGAGCGAGCTGTTCGGTCACAAGAAGGGCGCGTTCACCGATGCGCGCGCCGACAAGCCCGGACTGTTCGTGGAGGCCGACGGCGGCACGATCTTCCTCGACGAGATCGGGGAGCTCGCCCTGCCCCTCCAGGCGAAGCTGCTGCGCGTGCTCCAGGAGCACGAGGTCCGCCCGCTCGGCGCGACCAAGAACCAGCGCGTCGACGTGCGCGTCGTGGCCGCGACGAACAAGAACCTCGAGGCGATGCTCGCCGACGGCTCGTTCCGCGAGGACCTCTACTACCGCCTCAACGTCATCCACCTCGACCTCCCGCCGCTGCGCTCGCGCCCCGAGGACATCGTGCCGCTCGCCGAGCACGTGCTCGCCCAGCTCGGCGCGAAGCAGAACCCGCCGCGGCGCATGCGCCTCGCGCCCGAGGCCCAGCACCTGCTCCTCGCCTATCACTGGCCCGGCAACGTGCGCGAGCTGATGAACGTGCTCGAGCGCGGCGTCGCGCTGTGCCAGGGCGAGCTGATCGCCGACGACGACCTGCCGCCGCACGTACGCGAGAAGCGCGCGACCGACTTCCTCGGCGCCGCCGTCGCCCGCCGCATGACGCTCGCCGAGCTCGAGCGCGAGTTCATCGAGCGCGTCCTCGAGGACGAGGCCGGCAACAAGACCCGCGCCGCGCAGCGCCTCGGTCTCGATCGCAAGACGCTCTACCGCAAGCTCGACGAGTACGCGAAGGCCTCGGGCGAGCCGCGCGCCCCCGACCCCGCGGGGTCGGATCCGGGCATCTCGGGATCGTTCCCCGCGACCAAAGAGTAGCGTTCTCGCGCGGTTGGCGCGTCACGCAACTTTGAAAACGACCGGCCGATAAGGGCCGGCATGCGAAGCAACAACACCGTCCTCACCGCCTCTCTCCTGCTCTCCCTCGCCGCCGGCTGCAGCCTGATCAAGGTCAACGGCAAGCCACTCGGCGGAGGATCCTCCACCACCGGCGACTCGTCGTCGAGCTCGTCGACCGCCGCGAGCTCGGAGTCCGCCGGGTCGACGAGCTCGGCCGAACCCGCGCGCAAGATCAACGGTAACGAAGACTCGCCCTACGCGAAGTGCCGGGACGCGAGTGCTCGGGACTACGAACCCTGCATGCAGCGCGTGGCCGCCGACGAGCGCAAGCAGCGCGAGCTGGCGATGTCCAAGCAGCCCGCGTGGTGCAAGGACTACCACCTCCACGCATCCGGCGACGTCGACCTCGACAAGTTCAAGGACATCACCGACGCCAAGCGCGACATGTACTCCGACGCTGTCGGGTTCGCCGTCGTGATGTGCTCGGTCGAGGGCCGGAACCTCGAGCAGCGGCCCAAGGTGATGGAGCTCCGCACCGCGTGGATGAAGCACCACGGCCTCGACGAGAAGGACTTCCTCGCCGCGGTCTCCGTCCAGACGCGCTACGTCCCGGACGACCAGAAGCTCACCGCGCTCGGTCCAGCCGTCGCACAGATGGAGCTCGTCACCCCGCTGAAGCTCGACCAGCACGGCGCGAAGACGTCGATGCTGGGGCGGATCGCGTACGTCGAGCGCTGCATGGATCCCGCGAGCGCAGCGGCGATCCGCAAGATCCTGTGCGCGCGCGAGCCGCTGGACCTCGGCAAGGCACTCGCGGAGATCGATGCCGCGCCGTCGATCCTCCCGCACATGCGGCTCCGGCTGCGCCTGCGCGCGCGCAAGGTCGTCGCCGAGCAGCGCCAGCTGAACGCGGAGCTCGCGGCCCTCGCGAAGGAGGAGCCCGCCGTGACCAAGCTGATCGCGATCGCCGACGCGCAGCACAAGGAGTGGACGAACCCGACGCCCGCCCGCGCGAAGGCGGTGAAGCTGCTCGAGGACATGGAGGCGGCCACGATCGCGAACAAGAGCTCCGCGTTCGCCGGTTGCGAGGCGACCACCGGGGCGGCGTGGGCCGACGCGGTCCGCGCCGCGACCCTCCCGGCGGTGAGCACCGAGCACACGATCGGCCCGCTCGCTCCGGCGGTGTTCACGACGGTGGAGGCGTTCCTGGCGCGGCGCGCCTACGAGCTGTGCATGGACGGCACGGATCACCCGGGCGCGACGCCGTACGGCGTGATCGCCAGCTCGGCCTACCGCCGCGGTCCGCGCACGGGCACGGTCGCCGCCTGGCTCGCGGCATCGGGCGAGATCGCGTTCGACAGCAAGAGCCTGACCATGGCGGACGTGGTTCGCGGCCAGAGCCACGGTGACCAGGCCCGCGACGACGTCGCCTACCCGGGCACGATCGCGAGTATCACGCCGAAGGGCAAGGGCTCGGTCGAGATCGCGTTCAAGACCGACATCGGCGTGCGCGAGGACTGCATCAACTGGAAGCGCACGGGCCGCATCTCGAACATCACCGCCGGCGGAGCGGTCGAGTACGAGAACATCTGCATGAAGCGCGGGATGGTGAAGTACGACAAGACGCCGGACAACATCACGGTCGATGCGGTGCTCGCGGCAGGGCTGAAGCCCGGGATGTACCTGCTGATGACCCGCAACAGCATGCGTCTCGCGGAGTACCCGATCGTCGCGACCGCGAACGCGAAGTCGTCGAAGGCGGTGTGGCTGTTCGGCGTCTCGCTGAAGTAAGCGCTACGCTCGGCGGGTGTACGAACGCGAGCTCGACGCGATCTTCGCCGACCCGACGCACGAGGACGCGCAGGACCGCATCGAGCAGCTGATGGACGCGCTCGGGTGGAAGCCCGCGCGCGATTACGTGCTTTCGGTGCTCGAGGCTCCCGATCGCACCGTCGCGCAGTGGCAGCTCGCCGCCGCGGTCGTGTGGTGGCTCTCCTGCGACAAGCGCGAGCTGCCCGTTCACCGCGTGATCGCGCTGGTCTACGCTCGGCTGCCGCACGACGAGGGCTCGGGCGAGAACAACCTCGCGTGGAGCATCGCCTCGACGCTCGAGCAGAAGAGCTACCTGTCGTCGTACGATCCGCTCGCGGATCCGCGCGTCGTCGCCGAGCTCGCTACGGTTTCGCGCAGAACGCCGCCGGATCGCTGAACCGTGCGACGAGCTCCGGCGGTGGCTCTCCGGCGTTCCACGCGAGGTCCCAGTCCTCGCGCCACGCACTGTCGGCCCCATAGCGCCACCTGCCGTCGATGGTCTTGCCGGACGGCCCCGTGCTAAACGTCAGCTCGACGTCGCCGGCGTCCTTCGCCGGCTGGCGCGAAGGTGCCTCGCACCACCAGCCGACGAACGTATTGCCGTTCATCGCGCCGCTGACCGTGCCCTCGTCGTGGTCGTACACGCCGATGACGCGTCCGTTCGACTCGCGCAGCACGAGGCGGCCCCAGTCGCCGGTCCAGTAGCCGACGACCTCCGACGCGGTGATCGGCGGCTGCTTCGGCGGAACCGGAACCTGCGTCTGCTTCCCACCACCACCACCACCACCGCCGCCGCACGCGGCGGCGAACGCGACGATCATCACAGCTCTCATCTCACGCTCCTCCCGACGACCACGGATGCATCCTACGCCGGAACGCGGCTCAGCTTCCCGGCGTTACCGGTCGGGCCAGCGCGTCGCGGAGCCGCCGGAGGCAGGCCTCGGTCTTCATGTCGACGATGTCGCCGCGGACGCAGGCGTCGATCGCGTCGTCCAGGCCCAGCCACCGCGTCGTCGCGCCCTCCTCCATCGGAGAGCCGTCGCCGGCGAGCGGCTGCTGCGCGGCCGGCTCGACCTCGACCGCCGTGAAGTACTCCTTCTCGACGAGCGCCCCCGGCGCCGCGAACATGCCGGCACCGAGCAGCATCACGCACGCGGGATCGACGACGAACCCGGCCTCCTCGAGGACCTCGGCCGCGGCGCGCGCGCGCAGACCGGACTCGCCCTTGTCGGTGGTCTCGATGATGCCCGCCACCAGCTCGGTGACGAACAGCCCCGGCGGATCTTCGGGCAGCGGCGCCGCCGCGGGCGAGCGCGCGAGCGTGATCGGAGGGCGTAGCCCGTCGCGGAGCAGCACGTCGACGCCGTGCTCGCCGCGCGCGAACACCGCGACGACCACGGCGTCCTGGCCGTACGGCCGGGCCATCGAGTCGCAGCAGTACTGCTCCGACAGCGAGCCATCGTCGCGCTGGTTGCGCATGCGCAGCCGGCGCAGCTTCAGGAAGCCTCCTCCGGCGAGCAGCTCGTCGCTGTCGACGTGGAAGCCGACGATCTTCGTCACGGGGCGGGCGTGGGCGCCGCGGGATCGGCGGCCGGAGCCGCGGCCGGCGCCGGCGCCGGGGCCGGCGCGATGCCGCCGGGTGCCTTCACCTCGTACGCCTTCAGCGCCTTGTAGATCTCGAACTGCAGCTCGTCGACCTGCCCTGTGGCCCAGCCGGGGACCGACGCGTTGCCGAGCTCGAGCTTCTCGGGCTGCGGGCTGCCGGCGACCCGGCGCATGAGCAGCGGCTCGTCCTGGACGATCCACGTGTCGCCGTCGGGCAGCATGCGCACGACGTGAACGACGCGGATCGCGTTGTGGGGGACCTGCTGGAAGTTCTCGTCGCTGCCGGGCGCGAGCACGCCGTCCTGCGTGTACCAGCGCGCCTTCGTCTGCATGCCGAGCGCGGTCTCGTCGGACTTCTCGAGCTTGTACTTCGCCTCGACGACGGCCTTCGTCGCGTTGAAGATCGCGAGCTTGTCGCCCGTGTACCGGGCCTGCTTCGCCATCGCGATGTCCTTGCCGGACGGCCCACCACATGCGGCGACCGCCAGCGCGATCACCGAGATCATCGAGAGAGACAGGTTCCGCATGGCGCGTTCGTACACCCGCGCCCGCCGCGAGACCAGCCCTACAGCTTCTGCTCGTACGGCTTCGCGGCGGCGTGGATGTCGACGGCGAGCTGGTCGACCCGGCCCTTCACCCAGCCCGGCATGTTCGGGTCGTCGGGCACGAGCGGGCGCGGCTGCGGGCTCCCCGCCATCATCTGGAGCACGCGCGGGGTGACCGCGACCAGCGAGCGGCCGCCGGGTCCGGGGACCACCTGAACCTCGAGCGAGAGCCGGATGTCGCCGCCGCCCGAGTTCATGAGGTAGTCGCCGTTGCCCTGGTTCGACTTGCCGCGCCGCATGCCGTCGGCCGAGTACCACTGGGGCGCCGTGAGGAACCGACCGTTCGGATCGATGTCGCCCGGCTCGATCTGGTACTTCTTCTGGGCGACCTGGATCGCGACGTCGAGGAGCTGGCGGGTGTCCGCGTTGTACTCGGCGAGCTTCGCGGTGCGCACCTGCTGCGCAGACGGACCCGCCGCACACCCGACCGTCGCCACGAGGGACAGAGCCACGCTCACCATCAGCGCAATCGCCCGGTTCATGCGTCAGGGATGCCAGCCCGTGGATGGCGCGTCAAGTGGTAGGTTCCGCCCATGGCGGAGCTCAGGGGCAAGCGCGCGCTCGTGACCGGCGCGTCGAGCGGCATCGGCGCCGCGATCGCCCGCATCTTCGCCGACGAGGGCGCACACCTCGTCCTCACCGCCCGCCGCAAGGACCAGCTCGACGCCGTCGCCGCCGAGTGCCGGGGCAAGGGCGTCACCGTCGACGTGATCGTGGCAGACCTCGGCAAGGCCGGCGAGGCCGCGCGGCTGTGGGCCGCCGCGACGGCGGGCGCCGCCGTGGACATCCTCGTCAACAACGCCGGCTTCGGCTACTTCCGCCCGTTCGGCGAGGTCGAGGCCGCGCGCGAGGCCGAGCTCGTCCAGCTCAACATGACGGCGCTCGTCGAGCTGTCGCGCGCGTTCGTCGTGACGCGAAAGGCCGCCGCGGGCGCGAGCTACCTTCTCAACATCGCCTCGATCGGCGCGTACCAGTCGGTGCCGAACATGGCGCTGTACGCGGCGAGCAAGGCGTTCGTGCGCAACTTCACCGAGGCACTCCACGACGAGCTGTCGGCGACCCACGCGAGCGCGACGGTGGTCTGTCCCGGCGGCACGAAGACCGAGTTCCACGCGCAGGCGGGCGCGGGCAACTACAGCTGGATCGCGAACGCCTCGATGATGAGCGCCGAGGAGTGCGCGCGGAAGAGCGTGCGCGCGATGCTGAAGAAGAAGCGCTCGTACATCCCCGGCCTCATCAACAAGCTGTCCTGTTTCGGCGTGCGGCTGGTGCCGCGCTGGTTCGCGTCGTGGATGGCGCGCCGCGTGCTCGGCAAGCCGCGCCCGGGAGAACTGCCACAGCGGAGCGCTGCATGACGCGTACGACCGAGCCCGACAACCTGCGCCGCTGGCGCCCCGACCAGCCCGGCGTGTACGAGGTCTGGTACATCACGTGGAACCACCCGGGCACCGACCAGGGGTTCTGGCTGCGGTTCATCACCGAGGCACCGGTGGCGAACACGCCCGGCGTACCCGGCTTTGGCGCGGCGCCGCGCGGCGAGCTGTGGTTCGCCCGCTTCGATCCGAAGCGCCCCGACAAGACGTTCGGCATCCACAAGCGGTTCGCCGACGTCGCCTCGAGCGACGCGCCGTTCCGGATCGAGATCGGCGGATCGCGGCTCGGTCACGACCACTCGGTCGGTCAGGTCTCCGGTGGCGGTCACGACATCCGCTGGGACCTGCGCTGGGAGCCTTCGCCGCACACGCTGCGGTTCTATCCAGATGCGCTGTATCGCGCGGAGAAGGCGCTGCCGACGATGGCGCTGTCCCCGAACCCGCGCGTCCCGCTCTCGGGCACACTCGTCGTCGACGGCGAGACGCTGTCGTTCGATCGCGCGATGGCCGGCCAGTCGCACGTCTGGGGCAAGAAGCACGGCTACATGTGGACCTGGGCGCACTGCGCGGAGATCGAGGGCGCTCCCGGCGCGATGTTCGAGCTGATCGGCGCGCGCCTCAAGCGCGGCGGCGTGCTGCTCCCGACCGTGACCGCGTTCTCGCTCGATCTCGACGGCGAGCAGCACCGGTTCAACCAGCTGCGCCATCTGCTGATCAACTCGTGCACCTGGCGGGCCGGCCGCGTGGACATCACCGCGATCTCCTCGACGACGAAGGTCGAGGCCGAGCTGACGTGCTCGCCCGACGACATGGTCAACGCCCCGTACGTCGACCCCGACGGCACGGATCTGTGGTGCGCCAACACCGAGATCGCGACCGCGCGCCTCGTCGTCTACAAGCGCAGCGGCCTGCGCTGGCGCGAGCACCGCCGCCTCGAGGCCCCGCGGCGCGCGCACTTCGAGGTCGGCGGGCGCGAGCGAGATCCGTCCGTCACCCGCCCGCACGCGACCGTCACGTAGTAGTGTCCGCGGCGATGGAGCGCAGAAAGACGCCGCTGTGGGCCCTCCACAAGCAGGCCGGAGCCCGGCTGATCGACTTCGGCGGCTGGGA
>JAEUJX010000674.1 GCA_016794545.1 Myxococcales bacterium | reverse complement strand
CGCGCACGACCGACCTCGTCGCCCGGGGCGAGCAGGCCCTCGGGGCCCGTGTCGAAGTGGCTCGCCCACAGCTGCAACCCGGCGCCGCCGCCGATCGCGCGGGCCGCGATGCGCACGGCTTCGCCGCGCCTCCGGATCGATCCGTCGACGACGACCTCGACACCGAGCGCCTTGCCGACCTCGCGAGAGTCCGGCTCGGTCGCGGCGAGCTTGCGCACCGACACGAGCGGCCTGACGCGCAGCGAGCGGCTCATCGACAGCGCGTCCACGATCTCCTCGCTCAGGCCCTCGGCGATCTCCGCGAGCTCGCCGCTGGCGCGGAGCGGCAGGATCGCGACCGAGCGCGAGGTCTTCGCCGGCACGGCGGCCGCGCGCGGCGCCGGGCGCTTCACGACGTCGAGGTGCTGGAGCGCGGCGAGCGCCGCGGCGAGCGACTCGCCGTCGGCGAACCGATCGGCCGGCGCGCGGGCGAGGCAGCGGAGCGCGAGCTCGGCGAGGGCGTCGGGCACCGGGCGCAGCGAGCGGGGATCGGGCGGGGCCTGGTGAAGACGCGCGAGCGCGACCTGGAAGCCCTCGCCGACGAACGGACGGCGGCCGGTGAGCAGCTCGAACAGGATCGCGCCGAACGCGTAGATGTCGGCCCGGGGACCGATCTCCGCCCCGGACTCGAGCTGCTCGGGCGCCATGTAGGCCGGGGTTCCGACGAGCTCCTCGCCGGTGCGGATGGGGGAGGTGCTCGCGTGCGCGATCCCGAAGTCGGTGATCACGATGCGCCCCGTGCGCGCGACCAGCACGTTGTCGGGCTTGAGATCGCGGTGCAGCACGCCGGTGGCGTGCGCGGCGGCGATGCCGGCGGCGACCCCGCGGGCGATGCGCACGACCTCGTCGACGGGGACGGGGCCGTCGTCGAGCAGCTGCGCGAGCGAGCGGCCATCGATGTACTCCATCGTGAGGAAGTACTCGTCGCCGTGCTGCCCGAGGTCGAAGGTGCGCACTACGTGCGTGCTGGTCACGCGGCGCGCGAGCTTGACCTCCTGGCGGAACCGCTCGATCCCGCCGTGATCGACGAGCTCGCGGCGCAGGAGCTTGAGCGCCACGGTCTCCTCGAGAGATCGATCGTATGCGCGGTAGACGCGGCCCATCCCGCCGGCGCCGAGCAGCCCGAGGATCTCGTACCGCTCGCCGATCACGCTGGGGCCGTCGCCCGGGGGCGTCGTCGGTTGTAGCGGGCCCGTCGCACCGAGCGCGGTCGCTGCCGAACCTAGATCGTCCTCCGGGGCCACCGGCTCGATTCTACATGGCCATGTGCGGCGCGGCTCAACTCGCCGAACCACACTTCGCCGCGACCAGCGCGGTCAGGTCCGCGACGGTCTCGAGCCGTCTGAGCTCCGCCTGCTCGAGCCGGATCCCGAACTCCTCCTGGAGGTCGATCACCATCTCGACCATCGCGAACGACTCCCTGACGACCTCGGCGAGGAGCCGCTCGTCGGGGAGCTTCGCGAGGGGGAGCTGGAGGGTCTCGGCGATGCGCTTGCGGACCGTGGCGGGATCGATCGTGGACATGACGACAACTCCATCGAAACAGGTGATCAGGCGGCCTTGAAGTGGTCGAGGCTCCGCACGATCTCGTCGTGCTCGGCGAGCGTGCGCTGGTAGACCTCGCGATCGGCGGCGGCGTAGCGCTCGATCGCCGCGGTCACCGCGTCGGCGCCGTAGCTCGGCTTGAGGTTCTCGAGCGTCCGGCTCACCCACTGGATGTGCCAGCCCTCGTCTTTCATGATCTTCGCGAGCGTCGCGCGGATCTGCGGAGCGATCGTCGGGACGCGTGCGTGTGCGGCGTAGCTGCCGGCGACGCGCCTCTCGAACGCGAGCGTGACCGCGAGGACCTCCATGACATTGGCGGGGGCGCCGCCGGCCTCGAGATAGGCGTCCTGGTACGAGGACACGACCTTCATCGGCCGGATGCCGAGGTCATCCATGCAGTCGGTCCACCAGCGGCTGTGCTGACTCTCGTCGGCGAAGTGCCGCGTGAGGTCGTACTGCACGGCCGGGTCGCGGATCACCTTCGCGAGGCGGCCGAAGAACAGCGCGCCGTCGATCTCCGACGCACGATAGTAGCTGAGGAGCCAGCGCTCCGCATCGCCTCTGAGCTCGCCGATCATGTGGGTTCTCCGTCCAGGCTCAAGGCGACGCTGATCACCGCGCCGGAGCGGCGCAGCGACGTCAGCGTCGCGTGACGAGCGGCGCCGACGCGGCCGCCCGTGGTGACGAGGTCGCCGGGCGACGCGAGCGCGTAGTCGGCGACGATCGCTTCGCCCTGCGCGGGGTCGGCCTTGTAGAGCGCTTCCTTGGCCGTCCACAACCGCAGCAGCTCCGCGGCGTGGCGCTCGGGAGAGATGGTCGCGAGCCACGCGCGCTCGTGCGGGTCGCAGATCAGGCGCGCCATGCCGGGCTTGACCGGCCGGTCGTGCTCCAGATCGACGCCGATGCCGAGCGCGCGGACCTCCGGCGGCAGTGCGACGGCCAGCGCGACCTCGCCCGAGTGCGAGAGCGACACGAACGGACACGGCCAGCTCGTCACCGGCTCGGGTGGACGACCCGCCGCGAGCAGCGCGGCCGCGATCGCCGCGGGTCCGGTCGCCGCGATCGCGACGCGCACCGGCACGCCGAGGCGCCGCTCGAGCGAGCGTTCGAGCTCCGCCGCGTTCACGTTCCGGTCCTTCCCCAGCGCGTCTCGACGAGCGTCTGGACGGTGCGCCGCACCAGCTCCGCCGGCGGGGGCGCGGCGTACTGCGGGATCAGGGCCCGCAGCTGGTCGTTCTTGACCTGCTTGGTCGAGAACAGCTGGCGGGCGAACGGCGCGACACTCGCGAGCGCCTGCCGTACGGCATCGCCGCCGAACCCGTCGATGCCGGAGACCAGCAGCTCGAACGACTCGGCGTCGACGAACAGCGGCCTGAGCAGGCGGCGGTTGCGGAAGCCGGTGTCGGCCGCGAACACGTCGAACGCGACGTCGACGAGCTCGCCGAGCGTCGCCGACTCGTCCGCCGCGTGGCTGATGTGCACGACGCGGGGCCGGTGCGTGCCGAGCACGAGGGCCGCGAGGGCATCGACCACGAGCCGTCCGGTCACGAAGTAGAGCGGCGTCGCGGCCTCGCCGGGAACGAGCGAGAGCAGGCCATGGAACAGCAGGCGCAGCGTGTTGTGGACGGCGTTGTTCTGGCCGATCGGACCGCCGAGCTCGTCGGCGATCACCGTCGCGACGCGGGCGATCGTCGCGGGCAGCTGCGGGTACTGCTCGAGCAGCAGCTGCTCGGCCTCCCACTTGGAGCGCTCGTAGTGATTGGCGAACCGCGGCGCGCGAGCGAGCGGCGCCTCGGCGAGCTCGCCGTCGCGCAGGCCGGCCGCGTACAGCGTGCTGACCTGCACGAGGTGGACGAGCTCCGGGCAGCGTGCCGCCAGCTCGTAGACCTGACGTGCACCGCCGAGGTTCACGCGATCGGCGAGCTCCGCCTCGACGTTGAACCGCGTGACCGCGGCGGCGTGAACGATGTGCGTGAGCGCGGCCGGATCGACGCCCGCGAACGCGCCGGGCTCGCCGAGCTCGCCGGCGGCGACCTCCACGCGCGCGCCGAACCGGGCGAGCCCGGCCGGTGCGGGCGGCGGCGCTGCGGGATCGCCGTGCAGCCAGAGCACCACCGATGCGTCGCTCGTCTCGAGCAGGCGCGTCGCGAGGGCACGGCCGACGTAGCCGGCGGCACCGGTGATGAGGATGCGGTCACTCACCGAACGCATCCTGGGCCGCGGCCGCGATGTCGGGCCACTCGGCCGGATCGGGCCCGTGCACGTCGAGCACGGCGCGGATCCACCGCTCGAGGCCGAACGCGATGCAGCCGGAGAACGCGGGCTCGCCCGCGTGTTCGATCCCGAACGTCTCGCCGAAGAAGTTGCGGTGGAAGTTGATCGAGCCGATCGCGAGCCGGTCCTGATGGACCATCTCGGTCTTCACCGGGCTGAGCTTCTGCGCGAGGAACTTCGGGTTGCGAGACGCGTCGAAGAACGGATCCGTCGCGGGAGTCCACGCGACGGCGAGGCCGAGCGCCTCGAGGAAGCGGTCGACGCGGATGCGGCCGCGCTCGAGGAACGCCTTGACGTCCTCGCTGCTGCCGAGGCCGACGACCTCGCGCATGCCGAAGCTCCACTGCCGCTCGAGCGGCTTGTAGTGATCCTCGCGGCGGAAGCAGGTCGCGCGCGTGGTGACGGTCCGGAACGCCGGCAGCACCTGGCCGGCGAGGTCGACGTAGATGTGGTAGCAGGCCGCGGGCGTGAGGACCTCGGTCACGGGGGCGAGCCGCGTCAGCGCCACGGCGCCCTGCGCGTCGACGCCGGCCGCGCGCGCGAACGTGCCGAGGTTGTCGGGATCGCGCTCGAGGTTGCACGCGAACGTCGCCATGTGCGGGAACGACCGGAAGTAGTCGAGCTTCGCGAGCTGCGCCGCGCCGAGCAGCGTCGGGTACATCACCTCGGGCGCCTGCTCGGCCGTGCCGAGGCGCGCGAACGCGGCGTCGAGCCGCCGGTACAGCGACAGCAGCGAGCCCGCGAGCACGGCCTGGTTGCCGCGCCAGCGCAGGTCGGGATGGAGCTCAGACCGCACGGGTGACCTCCTCGGGCAGGAATGCGTTCGCCAGCGACGCGAGGTCGCGGAACGCCGCGCCGGTGACGCGCTCGAGATCGACGGGGCTGCCGCGCAGCTCCTCCAGGAACAGCAGCAGGTCTGCGAGCTGGAGCGAGGTCAGGATGCGGCGCTCGAGCAGCGGCGTGTCGTCGTGCAGATCGGCATCGGCGATCCGGCTGGTGTGCGCGAGGATCCAGGCGCGGAGGCGTGTCTTCGGCGGGCTCACGAGTGGGTCTCCGGGGGGTG
>JAEUJX010000657.1 GCA_016794545.1 Myxococcales bacterium | reverse complement strand
CGCTCTTCGCCTGGCGCGCGAGCGCGGCGGCGCGCGCACCCGCGGCGGCGACCTCGCCGCGCAGCGCCTTCTCCGCGGCCTTCGCCCGCTCGAGCTGCAGCTTCAGATCGCTGTCGTCGAGCCGGCCGAAGATCTCGTCCTTCTTGACGCGCTGGCTGGTGCTGAGGTTCAGGTCCACGATGCGGGCCTCGAAGTCGGCGGTGATGACGCGGGATTCGCGGGTGACGATGACCCCGGTGAGCTCCAGCGGCGGGGCGGGGGCCTCGACGGCCGCGGTGCTCACGGGCGCCGTCGGATCAGGCGCGGCCGGCTGCTCCGTCACGGTGCAGGCTGCGAGCGCGAGCGGCAGGAGCGTGAAGCGGGGCATGGGCGACGTTCTCCGGGTTGAGGTTGGCCGAGCCTGCGAGGCCAGAATTGCTGTTCTGCGACGCGTGGACGAGCGTGGTGTAGAGCCCGCCCTTCGCGAGGAGCGTGGCGTGGTCGCCCTGCTCGACGATCCGGCCCTTGTCCATCACGACGATCAGGTCGGCGTTGCGGACGGTCGACAGGCGGTGCGCGACGGTGATGCGCGTGCAGCGCTGGCGCTCGAGGTTCTCGATGACGCGCTTCTCGGTCGTGTTGTCGAGCGCGCTCGTCGCCTCGTCGAGCAGCATCAGCGACGGGTTGCGGATGACGGCGCGGGCGATCGCCACGCGCTGGCGCTGGCCGCCCGACAGCGAGCCGCCGCCGTCCGACACGACGGTGTCGTACGTCATCGGCATCTCGGTGATGTCGTCGTGCAGGCAGCTGACCTTGCACGCGGAGCTGATGCGATCGAGCGTCGCGCCCGGTGCGGTCAGCGCGACGTTCTCGCGGATCGTGCCGCCGAAGATGAACGGGTGCTGCGGCACGATGCCGATCTGCTGCCGGATCGCGCGCAGGTCCATGTCGTGCAGCGGCTTGCCGTCGTACTGGATCTCGCCGCCGACCGGCTTGTAGAGCCCGGCGAGCAGGTTCAGCAGCGTCGACTTGCCGGAGCCCGACGGGCCGACGAGCGCGACGCTCGTGCCCGGCTGGATGTCGAGCGAGACGTCCTGCACGACGAGCGGCGCCTGCTCGCCGTACTTGAACGACACGTTCCTCACGCTCACGCCGCCGCGCAGGCGCGGGGGCTGCTGCGCCGCATCGCGGTCCTGCTCGACCTTGGTCTGCAGCACGTCGTCGATGCGGTCCATGTGCCCCTTGACGAGCTGGAGCTCGAGCGCCGAGGACACGAGCGCCGACAGCGGCCCGAACAGCGACGTCGCGAGCGAGTTCATCGCCAGCATCGTCCCGAGCATCATCTGGCCGTTCATCACCGCCGACGCGCCGATCGTGAGGATGAGCATGGGCCCGAGCGCGGTGACCGCGCCGCGGATGCCGTCGACCCACGCCGACGCGCGCGCGCGGCGGAGCTTGATGTTGAGCTCGTCGGTGTAGAGGTTGCTCCACTTCTCGACGCCGAGCCGCTCGGCGCCCGCGCACTTCAGGGTCTCCATGCCGCCGAGCAGCTGCACCATGTACGAGTGCGCCTTCGCCTGCTTGTCGAGGTCGGCGGCGAGCAGGCGCTGGAACGTCGGCCGCGCGCACAGGAAGATCAGCGCCTCGATCGCGCTCATCGCGATCGTGATGAGGCCGAGCACCGGGTTGACGTAGAAGATGATGAACGCGTAGAGCAGGACGAAGACGCCGTCGATGATCGCGCTCATCGACTTCGACGTGACCATCTCGCGGACGGTGCCGTTCGAGTCGACGCGCATCATCAGGTCGCCGGTCGAGCGCCGCTGGAAGAACGAGAACGGCAGCGCCACCATGTGGTCGAGGAAGCCGAGCGTCATCCGCGTGTCGAGTGCGATGCGCAGGTGCAGCAGCAGGTAGCTGCGCACGATCTCGGCGATCAGGTTGAACAACACCATGCCCGCGATGCACGCGAGACAGACGTAGAGCAGGTGGTAGTCCGACCGCGGGACGCACTTGTCGATGATCATGCCGGTGATCAGCGGCAGCACGAGCGCGACCAGCCGCAGCACCAGCGACACGATGATGATGCGCTGGAACAGCCCCTTCTCGCTCATCAGCTCGTTGACGTAGCGCTTGAGCCGGCCCTTCTCGGGCTTGAGCTTCGTGAACCGCTCCGTCGGCGTCAGCTCGATCGCGACGCCGGTGAACGCCTTGCCGAACTCCTCGAACGACAGGTCGCGCGGACCGGTCGCCGGATCGACGATGCGGACGAGCTTGCCGCGCACGCTGTCGAACACGACGAAGTGGTTGAACTCCCAGTGCAGGATCGTCGCGCGCCGCAGGAGCTTCAGCTGCTCGAGCGAGACCTTGATGCCGCGGCCCTGCAGGCCGTAGCGCTCGGCGGTGTCGAGGATCGCCTTCGCCGAGACGCCGTCGCGGCCGATGCCCATCGCCTCGCGGACCTCGGCGAGCTTGGAGTCGCGGCCGTGGAACGCCATCACCATGCAGAGCGAGGCGGCGCCGCAGTCCGTCCACTCGAGCTGCTGCACGAACGGCACGCTCTTGTGCTTGCCCGTGAAGCCGAGGTTTCTGAGGGCCGGGAAGCTCTCGGCGATGCGCTTGTTCGCCGAGCGTGCGAGGCGGTGATCGCGGGTGGACATGGGCTGGGAACCTCCTCATCAAGCTGCGTGCCGAGGTGCGCGGCGCGTGAGTCCCGCAGGTTGCGCGTCGGACGACGGGGAGCCGGGGCCGCGCGTTGTATTCGGCGGTAGACAAGCAAAAAGGGCCGCGTCTCCGCGGCCCTGGCTCGTCGGCGATGCCCGCCGGCTACAGCGTGGGGACGTACTTCTCGAGCGCCGGAAACAGCGTCACGAGGAACGGCTTCTCCGCGATCTTCACCTCGGTGTCGGCCTGCATGCCGTGGTGGAACGGCAGGATCGCGTGGTCGGTCTCGAACGTGCGGCGCGGCAAGCGCGCCTTGACCAGCACGTAGCTGCCGTCCTGCGGCATGCGCAGCGCGTCGCCGAGCGACGGGCCCAGCAGCTTCGCGACCTCGGTCGCGCCGATGCCCTCCCGGGCGACGTACGTGATCTCGGCCAGCTCGCGGATCTTCGTGTAGCCCGACAGCCCGACCTGCAGCGTCTGGCCGGGGAACAGGCGCGGGCGATCCTTGGCCGGGAGGAACGCGAACACCTCGGGCAGCGTGTTGCCGCCCTCGACGATCATCGCGATCGGATCGCCCGGCTGGAGCAGCGCGCCGCCGCGCGTGCGGATGTCGGAGATCGTCCCGGCCTTCGGTGCGCGGATGGTCCGCTGTTCCAGCTTGGACTTCGCGGTGTTGTAGCGGGCCCAGATCGAGGCGAGCTGCTTCTTCGCGGTCTCGTCGCTCTGCTCGGAGAGGTACGGGCGCGTCGCGTTGTCGAGCTCGGCCTTCGCGTTCGCGAGCTCGTCCTGCTCGGCGGCGGCCTGGAGCTTCACGAGGATCGTGCCCTTCGCGACCGCCTGGCCGGGCGCGACGGCGAGCTTCTCCACCGTGCCCATCGCCGGCGCGGTGACCGTGATCCCGTCGAGGATCACGACGCCGCGGCCGGTCGAGTAGGTCGGCACCTTGATGAAGATCGAGAACGCCGCCGCGACCAGGACCGCGAGCACGATCAGCGGATACGCGCGGCGCACCCACACCGGAGAGATGTGGATCGGCGCGCCCTCGGTGCCGCGCGAGCGGTGCGCCTCGAGCGCCTCGGGGCGATAGAGCGAGCCCTTGTCGGCCTCGAGCTCGGTCGCCTTCTGCAGGTGCTGCACGGCGAGGTGATGGAGGATCGCGGCGGACTCGCGCGCGAGGCCGAGCATCGCGAGCTGCTCGATCGGCTGATACCCCGGGTTGCGCGGGTTGCGCGTCAGGATGATGACCGCCACGCACTCGGTCGTCGTGACGATCGGGATCAGCGCGGTGTGGCTCGCGACCACCGCGCGCCGCGCCTGCGCGACGGCGACGATCGGTCCGGCCTCCTTCGGGATCTCATCGTCGGCGCCGAGCGTCCACAGGCCGTCCTGGCCCGGGTAGACGATCATGCAGGACAGCGACGAGGAGACCTCGAGCAGCGCGTCGCGCAGGATCCGATCGGCCGTGGTCAGATCGTTCTGCAGCGCGAGGCGGCGGATCCAGCCGTAGATCGTCGGGCCGAGCTCCGGCGGCACCGGAACCGCGAGCGGATCGATCATGCCCATCTCCGGCGCGGAAGCGCGCGCGTCGGAGGCAGCCGCCGGCGCGGAGGCGGTCTGCGATCCACCTCGCGACGACGAGCGGCTGCGCTGCTCGGACGAGCTTCGCTTCGCGGAGAGCTTGCTCTCGGACGACCGCTTCTTGTCGGTGCTCCGCGACGAGGAGGACGACGCGCTCTTGCACTCCGGCGGCGCCTCGACCGCGGGGATCGAGCGCGGCGTCGCGCGCGGCGGCGGCGCGTACTCCGGCTGCACCTGGTGCGCGGAGCGCTCGGTCTTCTCCTTGACTGGCAATCGCGTGGCCGGCAAGAACGTCGGCGCTTCGCTGTTCGGCTCGGCGAACGCGAAGTGCTCGGGTCCGAGCACCGCCGGCGCGCGCCGGTGGGTCGATGCTTCGTCGTGGGCAGGACGCATGGTGATGACCGCAAGTGCAGGGCCCGGACCATGCGGCGATGACTGCTAACTCGAGGATCCACGGCTGTGGGGAGTGGGGATCCGATGGGGGATGGGACCGAGATCCGTAACCCGAGGTAGTCGAGTCTTGGCGTGATCAGCGACTGGAACCGCAGGTAGACAGCGGACTTACGCGCGGCATGCCTCGTGTAGAAGCCACCGGGCATGCGCAGCCCACGCATGATCCTCACGCTCGCGATCCTGCTCGCTCCTTCGATCGCCCTCGCGGATCGCGATGACGATGAAGAGGGCGAGTTCGAGGGCGACGGCCCCGAGGCCGAGGCGGTCGCGATCTTCCGCCTCGACGATCTGATCCAGGTCGCCGTGCGCCGTTCGCCCGACCTGCAGCGCGCGAAGACCGAGCGCGCTGCCGCGAGGGGCGAGGCCGGTGCGGCGCGCGCGTCCCAGCAGTGGGTGATGACGCTGGGTGCGCAGTACAAGACGAACGCGGTCGGCGGCCAGACCCGGGTCGCGCCGTTCTCGGTCGTGCAGCAGGACACACTGCAGGGGTCGATCGGGCTCGGCAGGAACCTGCCGACCGGCGGATCGATCTCGACCGAGCTGACGCTCTCCCACACCGACATCGAGATCGACGTGCCCGAGGGCCTGCAGCCCGAGCAGCAGACCGGCACGTCCGCGGCGATGACGAGTGGACGCATCGAGGACAAGTTCTCGCGCGTGCAGACTGGCGCGCGCGTCACCCTGAAGCAGCCGCTGGTGCGCGGGTTCGGCCCCGACATCGCACTCGCCGAGCAGAACAAGGCCGACTTCGTCGCGACCGCGGAGACGCTGAAGGCGCAGCTCGCGGCCGAGGACATGATCAAGGAGGTGGTTCGCGGCTACTGGGAGCTGTCCTACGCGAACTACGCGCTCGAGACGCGCGGCCAGGCGCTGCAGCTCGCCGAGGCGCAGGAGAAGCTGACGCGCGAGGAGCTGCGCGCCGGCAAGACGTCGCCGGCGCAGCTCAACGCGGTGATCTACGAGATCGCGATGCGCAAGGACGCGCTGCTCACCGCGCAGCTCGAGCTCGAGCAGAAGTCGCTCGAGCTGCGCCGCAAGGCGGGTCTCGGCCTCGGCCGCCGCGAGGTCGTGATGCGCCCGGCCGACGCGTTCGAGATCGGCGACGAGGACTGGGACGTCGAGGAGGTGC
Source organism: Myxococcales bacterium (assembly GCA_016794545.1). Lineage (GTDB taxonomy): Bacteria > Myxococcota_A > Polyangia > Haliangiales > Haliangiaceae > JABFXX01. The sequence continues at coordinate 25,404 of JAEUJX010000657.1, read as the reverse complement.
TCGCCCGCTCGCGCAAGGCGAACCGCAACCTCGGCGCGATCGCGCTCCAGAAGAAGGCGGCGGACATCGACGTCGCGGTGACGAAGAATGCGATCCTGCCCCAGGTCGACGTCTCTCTGTCGGGCGCGCTGCTCGGCGGCGGGGACACCACGAGCCAGTCGTTCAACGCGCTCGGCGACATCGAGGGCTACGAGGTGATGGCGGGACTGTCGGTCCAGTTCGAGCTGTCGGGCGCCGCGAAGTCGAAGCACGACGCGGCCCTGGCGCGGCGCCGCCGCCTCGACGTCGACCGCGCCGACGCCGAGCGCCAGATCGACGCTCAGGTCGTCACCGCCGTGAAGATGGTGCAGAGCGCGAAGGCGCGCGTCGCGCTGTCCGAGAAGGCGATCAGCGTCGCCGAGGAGAACGTGAAGGCCGAGCGGCTGTCGTTCGCGACCGGCAAGGCGACCAACTACAACGTGATGGAGCGCCAGACCCAGCTCGTCAACGCGCTGCTCTCGCGCGGACGCGCCGTCGCCGACTACCACATCGCCGTCGCACAGCTGCAGTTCCTCTCGGGGACGATCCTCGAGCAGTACCGCGTCGACGTCCGCCCGAAGGCGGGGCGCTGACTCCCCATGCATCCGCAGGTTGACATCCGCGGGCACCACCACCCGGCCTTCGCGATGCAACCCCCGGTAGTCACGCAGACGGCTACTCGGCACGCCACTTGATCGAGAAGACCACCATGCGGCCCACGATTCTCACGAAGCTGCTTTGTCTCTCTCTCTCGCTCTCTCTCTCTCTCTCGATGACGGCTTGCCTCGCCGATGTCGGCGGTGGCCAGTGTGTCGGCGAGCGCTGCAACGACGACCCGGGACCCGACGGCGGCATGCCCACGCCGGCGACGTGCACGAACCCGCAGGAGGTCACCACGCCGCTCGTGATCCGCAGCGACGCGGATCTCGCCTCGCTGCCGAAGGGCTGCTGGTCGCTCAACGCGAGCCTGCGCCTCGAGGGGCCGGCGATCACGTCGCTCGCGAAGCTCGGCGACCTCGCCGAGGTCAACGACCTCGAGATCGTCGACACCGGTCTCACGCAGCTCGACTTCAAGAAGCAGGTGAGAGTCTGGGGCTCGCTGCTGGTCAGCGGCAACAGCAAGCTCGCGGCCCTGAACAACCTGGCGGTGAAGAAGTGGGAGGGCGCGACCAACGGCGGCGCGTTCTTCGTCTCGTACACCGTCCGCGGAAACCCGCAGCTGTCGGCGCTCGAGGGCCTGCGCTACATCCAGACCGTCGACGGCGATCTCCGCATCACCGACAACGGCAAGCTCGGCGCGATCGAGCTGGCCGAGCTCGCGCGCGTCGGCGGCACGCTGGCGATCTCGAACACCGGCGCGCCGGCGATCCACGTACCGGCGCTCTCGCAGGTCGGCCGCGTCGAGGTCAACGGCAACACCGCGCTGACCACGCTGCGCGGGTTCTCGGCGACATCGATCGGCGGCGACTTCATCCTGCGCGGGAACTCGCAGCTGTCGGCGCTCGGCACGACGAGCTCGCTGTCGCAGATCAGCGGCGCGCTGATCGTCGACGACAACGACGCGCTCGCCGATCTCGGCGGCCTGACCGGCGCGATGCAGCGCGTGACCGGCAGCGTGACGATCACGGGCAACGCGAACCTGACGTCGCTCGGCGCGCTGTCCCACGCGCAGCAGATCAACAGCGCGTCGATCACCAACAACCCCAAGCTCGGCACCTGCCGGGCGGTCGAGATCGATCACTGCGTGCCGAACAGCACCGTGACCATCTCCGGGAACCTCACCCAGAACAACTGCGCCTGCTGGTGCGGCCAGTAAGCAGACGACGCAGCGCGACCCAGCCCGCCCGAAAGGAACGAACAGCCATGCTCACCACGTCCAAGGCCTTCCGCATCGCCCTCACGGCCGCCGCTCTGCTCTCCGCGTCGGCCGCCACCGCCGGCGCCAAACCGCGCCGCGTGGTGATCCTCGACTTCGACGGCCCGCGCGGGCTCGCCGACTCCGGCCGCGAAGAGGTCGTCACGCTGCTCGGCGAGCAGTACGACATCGTCGCGACGAAGCGGTGGGAAGACGCGCGCGCGGCGGCGCAGCAGTGCGCGCACGGCCCGCAGACCTGGTCGAAGGCGGCGAAGAAGAGCGGTGTCGACGCGGTGATCGAGGGCTGGATCCAGGACGAGGGCCGGCACAAGGTCCTGACCGTCGCCGTGCGCGAGGCCGCGAGCGGCAACGAGATCGACACCGTCTCGGTCAAGCTGTCGCGGGACGGGCTGTCGCCGCAGAACAAGTACAAGCTGCAGACCGAGCTCGACGGCGTGCTCGAGTACATCGAGGGCGCGCCGGAGCCGTACGGAAACCTCCGCGTGATCGAGACCCGCAAGCTGATCGGCGCGAAGTCGACGCGCGGCGAGGACGCCCGCGCGGCCTCCGAGGACGAGGACGAGAAGCCGGCGCGGCGGTCGAAGCGGAAGACCGTCGCCGAGGCGGAGGACCTCGAGCGCGAGGACGCGGACGCCGCGCCGAGGAAGAAGAAGGCGAAGCGCGCCGACGAGGACACGGCGGAGGAGACCGCGGCCGAGGAGCCCGAGGACGACGCGGCTCCGGTGAAGAAGAGCAAGGACAAGGAGGTCGCGGCGACCGCCGACGCGAAGGACAACGAGGATCTGGTCTCGCTGTTCGGCGCGACGTCCGACGAGGGGAAGAAGGTCGATCCGTCGGCCTCGCACACGCCGGTCCCGACGCCGAAGTTCCGCATCGGCGGTGGCGGCTACTACGCGTCGCGCACGCTGACGTTCGAGGCGGAGAACCAGACCGGGCCGATGAACTACCCGGGCGTCCCGCACAAGGGGCTCCAGGTGCAGGCCGAGGTCTATCCGTTCCCGCTGAAGAAGATGGACGGCGGCCTCTCGGGCATCGGCTTCTCGTTCTCGATCGGCCACTCGGCCGGATCGGTCGTCACGTTCGACGACGGCGAGAGCGTCGGCGAGTACAACATCAACCAGAGCCAGTTCGACGCCGGCATCCACTGGCGCCAGCCGCTCGGCACGCTCGTCAGCCTCGACGGCCACCTCGACTACGGCAGGAACACGTACACCATCTCCGACGCCCCCGAGACGTTCGAGGTGCCCGACACCGAGTACAGCTACCTCGGTGCCGGCGCGGCGCTCGACCTCGACATCGCCGGCCGCGCGTCCGTCGGCTTCGGTGCGAAGTACTTCTACCTGCTCGACGTCGGCGACATCTCGAGCGTCGACTGGTACGGCCCCGGCCGCGCGAGCGGGTGGGGGATCGACGGCAGCTTCGTCGTGCCGCTGCCGAAGCAGCTCTACCTGCGCGGCAACCTCGGCTACACGAAGTACTCGATCGACTTCGACGGCGTCGGCCAGGTCACCGAGGACGAGGGCGTCGTGAGCTCCTCCGACGGCACCGTCCAGGCGCAGGTCGACCTCGGCATCCAGTTCTGATCATCGCCCTCGCCCTCGCCCTCGCACTCGAGAACGAGGACCTGAACCGCCGGCCGCGCGCCGGCGTTTCTGCGTTTCGGCGCATTCCTCGTCGCGAACGGCGTGTCTATCCCGGGTGGCGATCCGGGGCCTCACACCGGGCGAACACCGGCGCAACTGCCTGATCGCTCGCGATCTCGCCGGTGGCACATCGCGTGCTCCCTGTCTGGTCAACCACCCCTCACCAAGGACAGGCCCATGTCGAAGCAGCAGCAGCAGGATCCGTTCATGTCGATCGACGCCGACCAGCTCGAGACCGTCGCCGGCGGCGCGGCGCGCATCACCGCGCGCGCGAGCGGCGCATCGAGCGAGATCACGGCGATGCTCACGTCGATCGGCGACTCGATCAAGTCGCTCGCGTCGAGTCAGAACCAGGGACAGGACCCGATGCAGATGATGATGATGATGATGATGATGGGCGGGCTCGGCGGTGGTGGCGGTCAGGCCGCCGCGGCCGCGCCCCCGCCGGCCGCACCCCCGCCGCCGACGATCAACATCTCCACGAACGTCCGCCGCTGCTGAGCTTCGAGATCCGTCATGGCGAAGCACCCGACCACAGAACGCTCCGGCTCCGACTCTCTCGAGCCGATCGACCTCACGGCCCTCGAGGCCGTGACGGGTGGACGGATCAGTCGCTCGAGTCAGCCGGATCCGGCGGTGCTCGCCGGGATCAAGCAGCTGGGCGAGCTGATCGCCGCGGTCGGCCAGCAGCTGGTCGCGGCCAGGCAGCAAGGCCCCGCGCAGCTGATGCAGATGATGCAGCAGATGATGCAGATCCGCGGCGGGCGATAGCGCGACCGCGACCCAACCCCTTCTCGGCCATCCATCCCAACCCCCACACGACAAGGACTCACCCCATGAAGGACATCACCACGAACGAGCTCTCGACCGTGACCGGCGGCAAGACCAGCGACGCGGTAACGCAGCAGCTGACCGCGCTGCAGGGCTCCATCAAGGACCTCGCGTCCGCGCAGAGCACCAAGTCGGGCAGCGATCCGACGACGATGCTGATGATGATGCTCGCGCTGCGCCCGCAGCAGCAGGCCGCGACCGTGGTCGCCGCGCCGGCCGCCGGCTCCGCGCCCATCGTGAACATCTCGACCCGCGTGCGGCGCTGGTAATCGGGAAGCGGAGCGAGCAGCTCGCCCACGGCGATCGCGAGTCTGTTGCCGCGACCAACCAGTTCTGGCGAGAGCAGTCGAGACGTGGTGACTCGACTGAGGGTGCGGCTCGGAATGGGCCCCGGGCCGCACCCGTCTCGCCGCGTCTCGGGGCTCTCGCTCGACGGTGGCGCGCGATGAAACAGCGTTCGTCAAGTCTCGTCGTCGAGCGGGAGCCCCAGCTGTTGGACCGGTCGTGCCCGGGTCTCGCCGTCGAGCCGGATCGCGCCGCTCTCGTCGGTGTAGTTCGCCGCGAGGCGCTGCGCGCTGACGTGATCGATGTTCTCGAGCCGCGCGAGCGCGAGCGCGACGATGTCGGACCACGCGACCGACTTGCGGCCGCTGTCGACCAGCGTCGCCTCGATGTCGCGTGCGATGCGGCGCAGATCGTCGGTGGTGACGGTCTCGCGGTGCGCGGCGATGCGCTCGAGCGCGCGGAGCAGCTTGTCGGTGTCGAACGGCTCGATCGAGCCGTCGCGCTTGCTCACCTTGAGGCCCGGCGCGCCGAGCTTCTCGTAGGTCGTGAACCGGCGCTTGCACGCGGTGCACACCCGGCGGCGGCGCAGCCCGTCGGCGGTGACGCGCGTCTCCGTCACGCTCGAGTCGCCGCTGCAATACGGGCACTGCACGAGCGGATCGTAGCGCCTCCCACGAAAACGGCGAAGTTTCGGTCGGGCGGCCTCAGCGGGTGCAGCGGTACTTCGTGAGGAGACTCGGAGATCCGCCGGTATCCGACATCCGGTAGAACACGTCGCCCCGGACGGCGAGCGTCTCGGGGAATCCGACGCCGATGCCCCCGAGCGGCACCACGGTCGCGCCCGCCGGCTCCGCCCAGCCCTTCACCTCGTAGACGTTCGCGAAGTCGAACAGGTTCGAGCCCGCCCACAGCGAGCCATCCTCGGCGAACGCGCAGTCCGCGAGCGCGCCGGGCTTGGTGATCGAGACCGCCCGGTCGCGGTGCACGACGAGCTTGCCGCCGGTCTCGGTCAGGCAGTAGAGCTTGCCGTCGGCCTTCGAGGCTGCGAACCCGACGCAGGCCCCATCGCCCGGCGGCCGGTGCGCATCGTCGACGAGACACAGGCCCTCGTAGTTGCGCCCGCAGTTCGTGCTCTTGCCGTCGCACACCATGCCGTCGCCCTCGGGCGGCGCGTTGCCGCCGCTCTTGCTCTTCGCGGGCAACGTCACGGGACCGAGCGGATACGCATCGGTCACGAGCGTGAACGCCTTCGCGGCGTCGTCGTGCTGGTACACGCGGATCCAGCCGGCCGAGTTGATCGTGACCATCTGGTTTCCACGCGCGGCCGCGCCCTCGAGGTCCTGCCCGGCGTTCCCGAGCGGGAGCGTGCCGGTCTCGAGGGTCTCGCCGGTCTCGGGATCGAGGATCCCGTACGCGCCGTCGTTACCGCTGTCGCTCACCACCGCGAGCGCGAGCTTGCCGCCGATCGTCAGCCACGCCGCACCCGACGCCTCGGGGACCGGCGTGTTGCCCGCAAACGAGAGCTGCTGGCACGTCTCGGGGACGACCGCGGGGCCCGAGCCAGCACCCGGGCCGGAGCCCGATCCGGCGGCGAGCGCCGACCCGGATCCGGTGGCGCCACCCGCGGCGCCGCCACCCTTGGTGCCGCACGCGGCAACGGCGAGCACGAGCACTGCCCAGCGGGTCACGACCGCGCTATAGCATCCCGCGGTTCCCGATGTCCGACCGGCGCTACCTCGTGAAGGAGATGTTCGGGCCCACGCTGCAAGGCGAGGGCGCGCACGCCGGCCGTGCGGTCGTGTTCCTCCGCTTCGCCGCCTGCAACCTCGCGTGCCCCGGCTGCGATACCGACTTCGATCCCCAGGGCGCCGTGCGGATGGGCGCGTCCGACATCGTCGCGCGACTGTACGCGCTCGACACCGGCCACGCGCGCCGCGTCGTCGTCACCGGTGGCGAGCCGACGCTCCAGTGGGACGCCCCGCTGTCGGCCGCCATTCGCGGTGCGGGCTTTCGCGTGCACATGGAGAGCAACGGCACGCGCGCCCCCGAGGGCGCCGTCGACTGGCTCACGATCTCGCCGAAGCCGCAGCACCATCCCGCCGGCCTCCCGCTCGCCGACGCGGCGCAGCCCGACGAGCTCAAGGTCGTGGTCGACGACACCGTCACCGAGGCGGTGCTCGACGGCTTCGCGGCGCGCTACCGCTGCGAGCACTACTTCCTCCAGCCGTGGATGATGGACGGCGCCTACGAGAACAACCTCGCGCGCACGATCGCGCTGATCCACGCGCGGCCGCGATGGCGGCTCTCGCTGCAGCAGCACAAGATCATCAACGTTCCTTAGCCGTCCTCAGCCGCGGAACCGGCGCAGCGTGTCCTCGCTCGCGAAGTAGTAGACCTTGCCCGATTCGTCCCGGACGATCACGGCGCTCGCCTTGTCGACCGGCTCGCCGGTCACCGGATCGCTGGCGATCCGATTCGCCTCTCTCGTCTCGAGCTTCAGCTTGCAATCGGGGCAGCAGCCGAAATACGTCCGGCCGTTCACCTCGACGGGGATCTGCGGCCGGCCCATCGCGAAGTCGTTGACCATGCACACGTGACTGCGATCGGTCACGCGCGACATGCCGGCGGGCAGCGTTACCGCCGCGGCGGCGGCGGGCGCGGGGGCGGGGGAGCTCGCAGGCTTGGTGTCCTGCGTGCACCCGGAGAACAGGAGAGCACCGAGGAGGATGAAGGTACGCACGGGCACCGGTGACGCACGCCGCATGCCATGCGTGGCGGCGCAGCGTTCACGCGGTTTCGCCGAGATCCGCACCCCGCGCACGCAAGCCGTGCGCGCCGCAGATCGGCGAGCGCAGGTCGTGCGATCGGCACGCCGCGAGCGGTCAGCCGGTGCCAACGGGTTTCGTTGACAGGCTCGGCGTCGATCTGGAGTATTCCTCGCGTCGTGCCTCGCTGGCTGTTCGCGCTGATCACCGTGCTCGCCCTCTGCGTGCGCGGGGTCACGGGTTACGCGGCGGCGGGCTGGGTCGGCGATACGTCGTGCTGCTGTCCGAGCCCGGAGGTGTGCAAGTGCCACGACCACGACGGCAAGCCACACCCCGACGCCACGATGAAGCGCTGCGGCGGTGACGCCCAGCAGGTCGCGCCCGACCTCGTGACGGCGACCGCCCCGGCCTCGCCTCCCGTGACCGAGCACCGCGTCGTCGCGCGTGCGCCGGCGTGGGTGCCGCGGACGCTGGTGTCGCGCCTGCCGGGTCCGCCCGTTCCGCCTCCGATCTGACGACAGACCGCTGCTCGTAACGAAGTAGGTCTCTCGTCACTCGTTTCGGCGATCCGGTCCGGATCGCCGGGAGGTCATGTTTCATGCGTTCGTCTCTCGTTGCACTCACTCTCGCCACGCTCTCGTTCGCCTCGATCGCCGAGGCGCACGTCTCGATCTCCAGCGGCCCCGCCCAGGCCAACAAGTCCCAGAAGATCACGTTCGGGGTCGGCCACGGCTGCGACGGCGCCGACACCGTCAAGGTCCGCGTCGAGATGCCGGCCGGCGTCTCGTCCGTGCGCGTGTTCCACTCCGACTTCGGCAAGCCGACCATCGAGGGGACCGCCGCGGCGGTCACCGCGGTCGTGTGGACGAAGGACGCCGCGGATCTCCTCGGCGAGGACTACGGCTACTACGAGCTCACGATCCGCGCGCGCGTCGCGGACGTCCCGTTCACCGGCATCCTGTTCAAGGTGTTCCAGACCTGCCGCACCTCTGCGGGCGTGGAGACGACCGTCGCATGGGATCAGCCGGCGGGCTCGACGACCGGCGAGCCGGGCCCCGTCCTGAACGTGGTGCCCGGGCGCATCACGGGCTGGAACAAGTACACGCTCGCCACGGCGGTGCCGGCCGCGAAGTTCGGCACGTACTTCGGCGACGCGCAGATCGTGTGGAAGGGCAACAGCGCGTACTCGGCGAACTCCGCCGTGATGCCGCTGATCACGGGCACGCCGGGCGTCACGCCGCTGACGTCCGACCTCGCCGCGGGCGACGTGATCTGGGTGAAGTACTGATGCGCGCCGCGATCGCCGTGCTCCTCGCGCTCACTCTCGGCGCGTGCGGAGACGACCTGACGCCCGCGGATCCCGACGCGGGCGTCGAGCCCGACGCCTCGCCCGATGCCGCCGTCGCGCCCGCCATGGGGCCGTGCCTCGACCGGCCCGATCGGCTCGACTCGACCCCGACCGGCCAACTACCGTGCGAGCTCGTCTCGCCAGGATTCCAGCCATGAAGCACCTGACCGTTGTTCTCGTCCTCGCCGTCGCCGCCTGTGGCGACGACGGTGGCACCCAGCTCCCCGACGCCGCGCCCGCCGCCGACGCGAACCTCTCCGTCGACGCGGCACCGCCGCGGCAGACGATCATGGAGACCCAGACCCTCCAGCCGAGCGAGCTCGTCGAGGGCATCATGACGGGAGGACCCAGCGACCTCGCGCTGATCCACCTCGAGGCGCCGCTCAGCGAGCTCGACTGGAACATCCACGGCCACGCCGGCGGCTCGACCCAGACCGTCTACGAGGAGCTCAACAAGATGACGGTCGACTACGCGTTCACGCCGAGCGCGCAGACCGACTGGTGGCTGCTCCTTCGCAACAGCGGCACCACGAACATGGACGTCAAGGTGACGGTCAAGCTCTACGGCAACATGCAGTGGAGGTGGCAATGAGCCGCGCCGCTGTCCTCGCGCTGCTCGTCGCCGCCGGCTGCGGTCCCGACAGCGTCTTCGGGCCGCCGACCGAGACGGAGTGCCCGCCCGGTGGCACGTCGCTGACGTACACGAGCTTCGGCAAGCCGTTCATGGAGAGCTACTGCACGCGCTGTCACTCGAGCGAGCTGGTCGGCTCGCAGCGCATGGGCGCGCCGTCGTTCCACGACTTCGACTCGTTGTTCGGCATCAAGGCGGTCTCGATGCACATCGACGAGACCACCGGCTCCGGCCCGGCGGCGACGAACACCGGCATGCCGCCGGATGGTGCGAAGCCGACGAAGGCCGAGCGCGAGATGCTCTCGCAGTGGATCGCGTGCGGCATGCCGCAGTGACCGCCGCGGGATCCGCCCGCGAGCTGACACCGTGTCGTCTCCGCTCTTAGGGCGCGACGACGAGCTCGCCCATCATCCCGCGCTCGGCGTGCTCGAGGATATGGCAGTGGTACATCCAGCGGCCGGGCGCGTCGAACCGCACCGCGAACCGCACCGTCTCCAGCTGTGGGACGTTGATGGTGTCCTTCCAGCCGCGCGGGCCCACCGGGGCGCCCGATGCATCGACCGCCTGGAACGACATGCCGTGGAGGTGGAACGGGTGATCCATCTCCGCCATGTTCACGACCTCCCAGACCTCGATCTGGTTCATCGTGCCCGGCACGGGCGTGATGTTCGGGAAGGCCTCGTCGTTGATCGTGAACACTGGCAGGTTCGGCACGGTGTCGTCTTCGCGGAGCACGAGCTGGCGGCGCGGCGTGGTTCCGGAGACCGGGATCGGGGCGACGTCGCCCCAGCTTGACGGCAGGGCGCCGGGCGGGGGGCCCGGGCTTCCGACGTCGATCGAGAGCAGCGTGATCGGCCCCGGATCGGGGATGTCGTGCCCCCGGTCGTAGTGCAGCGTGCGGAGCTCGAGCGGCTGGTCACCGATCTCGACGAGCACGTCGTAGCGCTCGCCCGGCGCGATCAGGAGTGTCGAGGTCTCGTACGGCGCCGGCAGGAGACCTCCGTCCCAGCCGATCACGCGAAACATCTGGCCGGGAAGCTCGAGGTTGAAGTAGCGCCCGTTCGCCGCCGTGACGAAGCGCCAGCGCTCGCGCGTGCCGGCCGCGGCGGTGATCGACGGCCGCTGGCGGCCGTTGATCAGCACGACGTTGCCCATGCGCCCGAGCATCAGGTCGAGGTTGTCCGTCTTGTCCGACAGCTTGCCGCTGGCCTCGAGCTTCACGTCGTCGAGCACGAACGCCCGGTCGGCGGCGACGCCGAGGTCGAGACCATCGTGCACGACGATCGGCGCGTAGAGCCCCGCCTCGATCATCACGTCGCCCATCATGTGCGGGTGGTACCAGAAGTAGCCCGCGTCCTTCGCCGTGAACTCGTAGTCGTAGGTGCCGCCGGGCGGCACCTCCATCTGCGAGACCGGAGTGCCATCCGCGGCGTTCGGGACGCGGATGCCGTGCCAGTGGATCGTGGTGGCGTGCGAGAGCTCGTTGCGGAAGTGGACGATCACGGTGTCGCCCAGGTTCGCTTCGAGCAACGGCCCGGGGATCGAGGGCGCGGCACCGGTGCGCGCGCCATCCTTGAACGCCATCACGTCGGCGGGCTTTCCCGGCAGGTACTCGTGCGTCGCGGTCGTCGCGACGAGCTCGACCTCGACGATCCTCGGGTCCGGGTTCGTATCGGTGAGCGTCTCCGGCTGGATGCTCGACGCACCATCCACGTCGTCGCAGGCCGACAGGATCAGCAGGAACAGGAGGCGCTTCATGTCCGTGAAGGGCCGCAGCGGGAGCGACCTTCGGTCGCCATCGTATGCAGATCCGGGGCGCGGATCACGCGGTTCCTGCGAGGGCCCGGAGCTTGCTTCAGCCGTAACTGGCCGAGTTACGGTGCGTCGATCGCGCAGATTGTTCGCGGGTGGTGCGCGCAGCGCACGGTGTGCGCGCGTCGGCGGCCGACAGCTGCATTCGCTGCGGCACGTCACTTGAAACCCGGCGGGGCGTGAAGCTCGTCGCCGTCGCCTTGGTCGGAGCACTCGCCGCGCCTGCGAGCGCGGACGAGGTCCTTCCGAGGCCGCTACGGGTTCCGGATGTCGTCTCGATCGCGCGCTCGCGCCGCGCGGAGATCACCGCGGCCCGCGCCCGCGCGCGGGCCGCGGCGCAGCGCCCGGCGATCGTCTCGGCGCTCGAGGATCCGACCGTGTCGCTGTCGATCGACCACGTGCCGTTCAACGGCATGGGCCTCGACTACAGCGTGTCGTTCCAGCAGACGTTCCCGCTCTCGCGCGTCCGCGGCCACCGCGAGCGCGCGGCGCGGGCGGCCGCCCGCCGGGAGCAGGCGAGCTCCGAACGCATCGCGCTCGACGTGGAGCTCGATGCAGCGCAAGCGTTCTGGATGCTCGCGGAGGCGCGAGCGACCGCGGACATTACCGCGCAGCAGGCCGCACTCGCCGACCAGCTCGTGAAGGCAGCGACCGCGCGCTACGCCGCGAACATGGGCACGCAGTCCGACGTGCTGCGCGCGCAGATCGAGGTCGCCCGGCTCGAGGCGGAACGGAAGGCGACGGCGGCCGAGACCCGCGCCGCCGAGGTCATGCTCAACACCAGCCTCGCGCGTGATCCAGCCCTGCCGATCCCCGAGCTCGACGTCGCGGTGTCGGACGCGCTGCCTCCAGATGCCGAGCTCGTCGCGCGTGCGTCGCAGGCGCGGCCCGAGCTGCGCGCAGGCACCGCCGAGATCGAGCAGGCCGAGGCCGAGGTCCGCGTCATGAAGTCGATGTACGCGCCGATGGCGATGATCCAGACCGGTCCCGCGTCGACGATGCAGGAGGGTCTCGGGTGGATGGCGATGGTCGGCGTCAGCATCCCGCTGTGGCGTGGCAAGCTCTCTGCCGGCGTCGCCGAGGCGACCGCGATGGTCGACATGGCGCGCGCGGACCTCGAAGCCATGCGCCGCATGGCGGAGGGGCAGGCGCGCAGCGCTCGCGAGACCGTCGCGGCGGCGCGGGTGCGCTTCATCGCGCTGCGCGACGACGTGGTGCCGCGGGCGGAGCAGGCGATCGCACCGACGCTGGCCGCGTACTCCGCTGGCCAGGTCCCCCTGGTCAGTGTCCTCGAAGCCGCGCAGGCCTTGTGGGCCGCGCAGCGAGACCTCGTCATGGCGCGCGTCGCGCTGGGATTGGCGCGGGCTCGGCTCGAGCGTGCGTCCGCGCAGGAGATCACACGATGAACCGCAACGTCGCAATCGCCCTCGGCCTCGCCGTCCTCGCCGCGTGCTCGAAGACGTCGCCCGCGTCCGGAGAGCACGCCGGGCACGACCAGGGCGCCACGCCCGCGGCGCCGGCGACACCGGCGACGCGCGCTGCGGGTGCAGCGGACCCGCATGCCGGTCATACCGGCAGTGCGAGCGTCGGATCGGAGACGCCCTCCACGACGCCGCCGGGCTACGCGGATGTCGGACTCGATCCCGCGCAGGCGAGCGCGATGGGGCTGACCACGGCGCCGGTCGAGCACAGGGACTTCCGGCGCACGATCCGGACGGTCGGCGTCGTGACCGTCGACGAGACGCGCACGGCACACGTCCACGCGCGCGTGCGCGGCTGGATCGAGGGCTTCCACGTCCAGTACGTCGGCCAGAAGGTCTCGAAGGGCCAGCCGCTGGTCTCCGTGTACAGCCAGGAGGTGTACGCCGCCGAGCTCGAGCTCGCGTCGCTGCTGCGCTCGTCGGTGAAGTCACCCGAGCTCCTCGACGCCGCGCAGAAGCGGCTCTCGCTGTGGGAGGTGCCGAAGTCCACGGTCGAGGCCGTGATCGCGAGCGGTGAACCGCAGCGCACGTTCCCGATCTCCGCTCCACGCTCCGGCGTGGTCGTCGCGAAGCAGGCCTTCGACGGCCAGTTCATCGATCCGTCCCTCGAGCTCTATACGATCTCGGATCTGTCGAAGGTCTGGGTGTTCGCCGACATCTACGAGTCGGACGTCGCCGACGTCCGCGTCGGCGCGGAGGCGAAGCTGACGATCGAAGGCGTCGCCGAGCCCGTGACCGCGAAGGTCGCGTTTCTCGCGCCGACGATCGACGAGCGGACCCGCACCCGCAAGGCGCGCTTCGATCTCGCGAACAAGTCCGTGCTCGCGATGCCCGGTGCGTTCGTGACGGTCGAGATGGACGTCGGCATGGGCCACGGGCTCGCGGTGCCCGAGAGCGCCGTGATCCGCACCGGCGAGCGCGCGATCGTGTTCGTCGTCCACGGCGGCGTGCACGCCGTGCCGCGCGAGGTCAAGCTCGGCGGCCGCGTGGGCGACGCCTACCGCGTCCTCGCCGGCCTCGAGGCGGACGAGGAGGTGGCCACCGGCGCGCAGTTCCTCCTCGACTCCGAGAGCCGGCTGCGCGCGACGAGCGCGGCGGGAGGCGGTCATGCCGGCCACGGCGGTCACTGACAAGAGGCTGGGCGTGATCGCGCGCATCATCGATGTCTGCGCGCGCCGCCGGCTGCTCGTCTTCGCGCTGACGCTCGGGCTCGCGATCTGGGGCGCCGCCAGCGCGCGGCGCTCGCAGCTCGACGCGCTCCCCGATCTCTCCGACACGCAGGTGATCGTCGCGACCGAGTGGATGGGGCGCAACCCGAACCTGATCGAGGATCAGGTCACCTACCCGATCACGACGACGTTCCTCGGCGCGCCGCAGGTGAAGACGGTCCGTGGCTTCACGATGTTCGGCATGTCGTTCGTGTACGTCGTGTTCGAGGACGGAACAGATCTGTACTGGGCGCGCTCGCGCGTCGTCGAGTACCTGGCGCGTGTCCGCGACAAGCTGCCTCCCGGCGTGAACCCGCAGATCGGGCCCGACGCCACGAGCGTCGGCTGGGTCTTCCAGTACGCGCTCGTCGATCCGACCGGCAAGCACACGCTCCAGGAGCTCCGCTCGTTCCAGGACTGGCACCTCCGCTACTGGCTGCAGGGGGTGCCCGGCGTCGCCGAGGTCGCGAGCGTCGGCGGGTTCGAGAAGGAGTACCAGATCCAGATCGATCCCGATCGGATGAAGGCGCGCAACGTCTCCGTCGGTCAGGTCGCCGCCGCTGTGCGCGGCGCGAACACCGAGGTGGGCGGGCGCGTGATCGAGATGGCGCAGCACGAGTACGCGCTGCGAGGCCGGGGGTACGTGCAGAGCGTCGCGGACCTCGAGGCGGCGGTGGTCTCGACGGATTCGCGGGGCACGCCGATCCGGATCCGCGACGTGGCCGACGTGACCGTGGGAGGCAACATCCGGCGCGGGCTCGTCGAGCTGGACGGCCGCGGCGAGGTCGTCGGCGGGATCGTCGTCATGCGGTCCGGCGAGAACGCGCTCGACGTGATCGACGCGGTGAAGGCGAAGCTCACGGCGCTGGAGAGCTCCTTGCCGCCCGGCGTGAAGGTGGTGCCGGTCTACGACCGCAGCGAGCTGATCGTCGCGTCGATCCGGACGCTCGGCACGAACCTCGTCCAGATCCTCCTGGTCGTGATCGCGGTGATCGCGATCTTCCTGTTCCACCTGCGCTCCTCGCTCGTCGCCGCGATCACGCTGCCGGTCGCGAGCGCCTCGACGTTCATCGCGTTCTACTACCTCGACGTCACGATCAACATCATGTCGCTCGCCGGCGTGATCCTCGCGCTCGGCGACATGGTCGACTCGGCGTGCGTGCTCGTCGAGAACGCGCATCGCAAGATCGAGGACGCCGAGCGCGAAGGCCGGCGCGTGGACCGTACGGAGCTCGTGATCGAGAGCGCTCGCGAGCTCGGCCCGTCGATCTTCGGTGCCTTGCTCGTGCTGACGATCGCGTTCCTCCCGGTGTTCGCGTTGCAGGGTGAGGAGGGGCGGCTGTTCCGCCCACTCGCGCTCGCGAAGACCTTCTCGATGGCGTTCGCGTCCCTGTTCGCGATCACGCTGGTCCCGGCGCTGATGGTGACGTTCCTCCGGGGCAAGCTCCGGCCGGAGCGCAAGAACCCGGTCAACCGGTTCTTCATCGCGATCTATCGGCCGGTGCTGCGCCTCTGTCTGCGCGCGCGGTACCTCGTGATCGTCCTCGTCCTCGGCCTGATGGCGGTGACGGTCGTGCCGTTCAGCCGGCTCGGCTCGGAGTTCATGCCGCCGCTCTACGAGGGAGACCTCCTGTACATGCCGATCACGGTGCCGGGGATCTCGATCGCCGAGGCCAAGCGACTGCTGACCTGGCAGGACCAGCAGATGAAGCAGGTCCCGGAGGTCGCCCGGGTGTTCGGCAAGGCCGGCCGCGCCGAGAGCGCGCTGGACCCGGCCCCGCTCTCGATGTTCGAGACGGTCGTGCAGCTGAAGCCGCGCGACGAGTGGCGTCCCGGCCTGACGCTCGAGGAGCTGATCGCCGAGCTCGACGCGGCGACCAAGCTCCCCGGCCTGCAGGGCGCGTGGACGATGCCGATCAAGGCGCGCATCGACATGCTCTCGACGGGCATCCGCACGCCGATCGGGATCAAGGTGTTCGGCCCCGACCTCGAGGAGATCGCGAAGATCAACGATCAGCTCGAGCGCACCCTGCGGACGTTACCCGACACGCGCAGCGTGTATGCCGAGCGCGAGCTCGGCGGGTTCTTCATCGACGTCACGCCCGATCGCGAGGCGATCGCGCGCTACGGCCTCACGGTGACCGAGGTGCTCGAGGTGGTGGAGAGCTCGATCGGCGGCATGGACGTCGCGCAGACGTTCGAGGGCCGGGAGCGCTACCAGATCAACGTCCGCTACCCGCGCGAGCTGCGCGACGACATCGACAAGCTGCGCGCGGTGCTCGTGCCGATCGCCCCGTTGACGCCACGCGCGCTGCCCACGGCGAGCGCGAGCGGGACCGCCGGCGACGGCGCACCGGCCTCGATGATCGGCGGCGCCGGCCCCGGCATGGGCGGCATGGGCCGCGGACCGAGCGGGGCGAACGGCGGCATGGGCGGCGGTGACATGGGCGGAGCGACGCCGGCGGCAGCACCCCGGCCCCTGGCCAGCGAGCCGACCGGGACGTTCGTGCCCCTCGGCCAGCTCGCGCGCATCGAGTCCGTGATGGGCCCTCCGATGATCAAGAGCGAGCTCGGCTCGTTGAACGGCTGGGTCTACGTCGACCTCTCGACCGATGACATCGGCGGGTACGTGAACGCCGCGAAGGCGCACGTGGCCCGCGAGATCAAGCTGCCTCCAGGGTACTTCCTCAAGTGGACGGGGCAGTTCGAGCTGCTCGAGCGCGTGCGCGCGCGCATGAGCTGGATCCTGCCGCTGACCATCGCGATCGTGTTCGCGATCCTCTACCTGAACTTCCGCGGCGCCGCGCAGTCGCTGATCGTGATGACGAGCGTGCCGTTCGCCGCGGTCGGCGCGATCTGGATGCTGTGGGCCTTCGGCTTCAACACGTCGATCGCGGTGTGGGTCGGCATGATCGCGTTGCTCGGCGTCGCCGCCGAGACCGCGAGCGTGATGGTCGTCTACCTCGACGAGGCGTGGACCGCCGGCCGGGCCGACGGGAGCATCACCACCGTGCCCGCGCTGGTCGACAGCTCGCTCGAGGCCGCGAGCAAGCGCGTGCGGCCGCTCCTCATGACCGTGCTCGCGAACGTGTTCGGTCTGTTGCCGATCCTGTTCGACGACGGCATCGGCTCCGACCTCGCGAAGCGCATCGCGCTGCCGATGTGGGGCGGGCTCGTCTCGCTCACCATCCTCACGCTGTTCGTCATCCCCGCCGTGTACGTGGTGTGGCGCAGCTTCTCGCTGCGCCGCCACGCCCGGCGGCGCGTGGGAGACCTCGCCGACGGAGGCTCGTGATGCACGCGGGGCGCGTGACAGCGCGTGGCTGGCGCGGCTACCGCACTCGGTGGACGCGCTCCACGGAGAGCTCGTCGCCCGGGCTGTGACAGACCGCGCAGGCTTCGACGCCGCTCGGTGTCGACTGCGTGGCGATGTGTGCGGTCGCGAGCGGGGTCATGCGAACGCCGGTGCATCCCGCATGCCGGCCTCGGTGGCAGAGGTCGCGGGCGCGTTCTTGCACGTGTAATGAACCAGGCGCGCCCGCGTCGTACGGCCGAGGACCCCATGAGCATGTCGCACCACGACCATCAGCACGGCCATCGCGGGCACGAACATCACGAACTTCACGCACATGGCGTGAGCGACGACGCGCCCGCGAAGGATCCCGTGTGTGGCATGACCGTCAAGCCGACGACGGCTCATCGGACCACGCACGACGGCCACGACGTGCTGTTCTGCAGCGCGCGCTGCAAGGACAAGTTCGTAGCGAATCCGTCGCAGTACCTCGCGCGCGAGGCGCTCGCGCAGCCGGCGCCGCCGCCCGCGGGCCCTGCGGGTTCGAAGTACACGTGCCCGATGCATCCGGAGATCATCCGCGATGCACCGGGCAGCTGCCCGATCTGCGGGATGGCCCTCGAGCCCGTGATGCCGACGCTCGACGCCGGCCCGGACCCGGAGCTCGTCGACATGACCCGGCGGTTCTGGATCTCGGCCGTGTTCACGCTGCCGCTCCTCGCGATCGTGATGGGCGAGATGGTGGGCCTCACGATCGTCGACGGTCGCACGCGCGTCTGGATCGAGCTCGCGCTCGCGCTGCCGGTCTGCACCTGGGGGGCGTGGCCGTTCTACGTGCGCTTCCTCCAGTCGCTGAAGAACAAGAGCCCGAACATGTTCACGTTGATCGGGATCGGCGTCGGTGTCGCGTTCGGTTACAGCCTGGTCGCAGTGCTCGCACCGGGCGTGTTCCCGCCCGCGTTCCGGAACCACGACGGCACCGTCGGCACGTACTTCGAGGCGGCTGGCGTGATCGTCACGTTGATCCTGCTCGGCCAGGTGCTCGAGCTCCGCGCGCGCAGCTCGACCGGCGCGGCGATCCGCAAGCTGCTCGGCATGGCCGCGAAGACCGCGCGGCGCCTCGGCGCGGATGGCACCGAGGTGGACATCCCGCTCGAGCACGTCCACGTCGGTGACCAGCTGCGCGTGCGGCCGGGAGAGAAGGTGCCCGTCGATGGGGTCGTGCTCGACGGCAGCTCGTCGATCGACGAGTCGATGGTGACCGGCGAGCCGATCCCCGTCGAGAAGCAACCGGGCGATCGCGTGATCGGTGCGACGATCAACGGTACGGGCGCGCTCGTGATCCGCGCCGACAAGGTCGGCTCGGAGACGCTGTTGTCGCGCATCGTCGCGATGGTCGCCGATGCGCAGCGGAGCCGCGCGCCGATCCAGAAGCTGGCCGATCAGGTGTCCGCGTGGTTCGTGCCGATCGTGGTCGCGATCGCGATCGCGTCCTTCGCCGTGTGGTCCCTCGTGGGCCCCGATCCGCGGATGGCGCACGCGATCGTCAATGCGGTGGCCGTCCTGATCATCGCCTGCCCGTGTGCCCTCGGTCTCGCAACCCCGATGTCGATCATGGTCGCGACGGGCCGCGGTGCCTCGATGGGCGTGCTGTTCCGCAATGCCGAGGCGATCGAGGTCATGCGCCAGGTCGACACGCTCGTCGTCGACAAGACCGGAACGCTGACCGAAGGCAAGCCCCGCCTCGTCTCGGTGGTCCCGGCGACGGGCTCCGAATCGGAGCTGCTGCAGCTCGCGGCGAGCCTCGAGCGCGCGAGCGAGCACCCGCTGGCCGCGGCGATCGTCGGGGGCGCGACCGATCGCGGCCTCGCGCTCGCCGACGTCACCGGCTTCGCGTCGGTCACCGGCAAGGGCGTGCGCGGCACCGTCGGCGGCCGCACGGTCGCGCTCGGCAACCGCGCGATGATGGAGGCAGAGGGTGTCGACGCGGCGCCGATCGTGGCCCGCGCCGAGGAGCTGCGCGCCGACGGGCAGACCGTCATGTACGTCGCGATCGACGGTGCGCTCGGAGGCCTCGTGGGCGTCGCGGACCCGATCAAGGAGTCGACGCTCGACGCGATCCGCTCGCTGAAGGCCGAGGGTCTGCGGATCGTCATGATGACCGGCGATAGCAAGACGACCGCGAACGCGGTCGCGAAGAAGCTCGGCCTGGACGACGTGATCGCGGAGGTGCTGCCGGATCAGAAGGCCGCGCACGTCGCGAGGCTGCAGGCCCAGGGCCGCAAGGTCGCGATGGCCGGTGACGGCATCAACGACGCACCCGCGCTCGCCCGCGCGGATGTCGGCATCGCGATGGGGACCGGCACCGACATCGCGATGGAGTCGGCGCACGTCACGCTCGTGAAGGGAGACCTGCGCGGCATCGCGCGCGCGCGTGCGCTGTCGCGCGCGACGATGGCGAACATCAAGCAGAACCTGATGTTCGCGTTCGTCTACAACGCGGCCGGCGTCCCGATCGCCGCGGGTGTCATCTATCCGTGGACCGGCTGGCTGCTGTCACCGATGCTGGCCGCGCTGGCGATGAGCCTGTCCTCGGTCTCGGTGATCACGAACGCGCTCCGGCTTCGGGCGAAGCACATCGCTTAGGAGCTCGTCCGAGGCCGGACCGCGCGCGGCCACCATGGCGGGGCCGCAGCTCCGACGAGCAGGAACGCCGTACCGCGCGCGACGGTGATCACGGGATCGCGACCATCACCTCGTTCGACGGGGCCGAGTGGCCCGACTCGTTCATCGCGATGATCGTGTAGACGTACGTCTTGCCGGCGCTCAGCGGAGCGTCGTGATAGGTCATCGCGTCGAACGTCGGCATCGCGACGACGGCGAAGTCGGCGGTGCCACCCATCTCCTTGCGCATCACCATGAACTCCGTCTCGTTGTCGGAGTTGTCCTTCCAGGTCAGGTGCGCGCCGCCCGCCACCACGGAGCCGGCGAGGTTCGTGGGGGCCGCGGGTGCGGCTGCGTGTCCGCCGCCGTGACTGTCATCTCCGGCGCAGGCAGAGAGCGCGACCAGACTGAACGCGAGAACCACGCGGTGAGGTGACATGATGACCTCGTTGCACCACGTGCCCTCGTGATCGGTCAACTGTAATCGGGCGGGTTACGGGGCGTGACGCCCGTGCATGGCGTGACCGCGCCGTGCTAGACGGAGTCGTGCACTCGGAAGACCGAGCAGACCTGCACCACGTCCGTCGTGCTCGACAAGCCGGTCGCGGTCGCGGCGACGTTCATGGCGAAGGGCATCATCGTCGTCCGGTGATGCGTTTCGCGCCGTTCGTGCTCCTCGCCTGCGTGGCGTGTCGTGGAGGGGGAAGCCCGGAGGACCGCGAGCTCGGCGAGTTCCGCGGCGCGTATCCCGAGACGGAGCAGCCGACCGGCGTCGTGCGAAGCTTCGAGATCGTCGCGGCTCCGACCTCGCTGCCGCTCGTCGATGGCAAGCAGCTCGAGGTCTGGGCCTACAACGGACAGGTGCCCGGGCCGACGCTGCGGATCAAGCTCGGCGAGACGCTCCGGGTCCGCTTCACCAACAAGCTGCCGCAGGAGACGACGATCCACTGGCACGGCGTGCGGTTGCCGAACGCGATGGACGGCGTTCCGTACATCACGCAGAAGCCCGTGCAGCCGGACGAGACCTTCGTCTACGAGTTCACGCCGAAGGACGCCGGCACGTTCTGGTTCCATCCCCATGTGCGTGCGAGCGAGCAGGTCGAGCGCGGGCTGTATGGGGTCCTCGTCGTCGAGGACGCGAGCCCGCCTCCGTATTCGCGCGAGCTGGTCTGGGTCGTCGACGACTGGCTCCTGAAAGACGGCGCGATCTACCCCGCGTTCAACACGCGTCACGACCTCGCGATGGACGGGCGCTGGGGCAACGCGATCACGATCAACGGACGCACCGACACCGTCGTGAAGGTCCAGCCGGGGGAGCGGCTCCGACTTCGCATGCTCAATAGCTCGAACGGCCGCGTGTATGCGCCCGACTTCGGGGATCTCGACGCCAAGCTCATCGCCGTCGATGGGCTGTATCTGCGCGAGCCGATCGCCGCGCGCGGCTTCGAGCTCGCGCCGGGCAACCGGATCGATGTCGACGTGACGTTCGACAAGAGCACGACGGCGCCCTTCGAGGTGGTCGACCGGTTCTTCGCGCGGCGCCCGAACACCCTCGCCCGGTTCGAGGTGGAAGGGCCGCTGGTCGCCACGCCGCAGTTCGCTTCGCCCGCGCGCGGGACCGTGCCGCGCTGGTCCGGCGCGCTGTCCGCGCCGATCGCGCACACGTTCCGGCTCGACGTGCAGTCGGGCGGCCCGTTCGGGATCTCCTGGACGATCGACGGCATGGCGTTCATGGATCACCAGCACGCGATGCCGCCGGCGGCGACGCTGACGCGCGGCCGCTTCGTCCGCCTGCGCTTCACCAACGCCTCTCCGCGCATCCACCCGATCCACATCCACGGGATGTTCTTCCGGCTCCTCGCACGCAACGGCCAGCCGGTGGACGAGCCGTTCTTCCGCGACACCGTGTTGATCCACGCCCGCGAGGAGGTCGACGTCGGCCTCGTTCCGACCGACGCGGGCACCTGGATGCTGCACTGTCACATCCTCGAGCACGCGGAAGCCGGCATGATGACGACGATCGACGTCGTCGAGCCGGTGCCGTAGCCGCGCCACAGTAATGACCCCGGCCGCATCGCGTCTTCTCCGTGAAAGGAGACCGCGATGTCGAGAACCATTCTGAATGTCGAGGGAATGTCATGCCCGTCGTGCGTCGAGCACGTCACCGAGGTGCTGAGCATGAGGGGCGTCGCCGACGTCGTCGTGCTGTTCGACGAGGGGGCGGTCGCGATCGATCACGACACGACCGTGCCGGTCGGTCGACTGGTGGCGGCGCTCCAGAACGCGGGGTACGAGGCGAGGCCCCGAGCGGCCACGTGACGAGCTGGTCACGTGTAACTTCGCCGGTCACAGGATGCTGGTTCATCGAATCGCCAAGCGGCTGACATCGTTCGCCGCGAACGTGGCCCGGCTCGTGCTCCACGGGCGGCATGTTCACGATCCTGAAGGTGCGCATGAAGCTGGCCGTGGCGCTGTCGCTCGCAGCCTGCGGCTCGACGAAGCCAACACCGGCAGCTCCGACGGATCCACCGGCTCCGTCCGAGCTCGGGACCGGCTCGGCAAGCGTGCCCGCCACTCCACCCGACGTTCCGGAGGCGCCAGCCACGCCCGCGGCACCGCCCGTCGCGGCTGCCGAACCGAAAGCGGAGCTCCTCGCCGCCGAGGCCGCGGCGTGGGAGAACGCGAAGCCCGTCTTCACCGTATCCTGCGCCGCGTGCCACACGACCGGCGGCAAGAAGGCCTCGAAGAAGAAGCTCGATCACTTCAACTTCGACTCGTACCCACCCGGTGGCCATCACACCTCGACGATCGGCGTCACGATCCGGGACGTGATGGGGATCAGCGGCAAGAAGCCCACGATGCCCTACGACAAGCCGGGCTCGGTGAAGGGGGATGATCTCGCGAAGATCCAGGCGTGGGTCGATGCGTGGGAGGCGGCCGAGAGGGGTGGGGCACATCCCGGAGCCGGAAACCATCATCATTAGCGGGTAACCATGACGACGGAAGGGGCTCCCCTGCGCAGTACCACGGGCCGCCGCATCCTCGCGGCGTTCGGTGCGGTGCTCGTCCTGTTCGGGATCGCCCTCTCCGTTCAGCTCACGACGCTGCACAAGATCGGCGAGGCAGAGTCGGAGGTCGCGCGACTCGATCACGCGAAGCACGCGGGCCACATGGCTGCAGCGCAGGTGCGGGAGCAGTACATCCATCAGGCACACACGCTGATCGAGTTCGGGCCCGGACACCTCGGCCACTACCAGATCGTCGTCGAGGAGACGAACAGAGCGATCCAGCACCTCGAGTCCGTCTCCGAAACAGCCTCTGACAAACAGCTCGCGACGCAGATCGCGGCGCTCGCGCACCAGAACGACCGCGACTTCCGAACGATCGTCGTGCCGGCGATCACCCGCGGCGATCGCGAGGCGGTCGCGAAGCTCGGCGATGGTCTCGAGGAGATCGTCGATCGCGTCGTCGATCTCAACGAGCAGCTCAACGCGGATCTCGAGGCGCGCAGCATCGCGGCCCGCGAGCGCGCCGAGTCCTTGCGCTCGCAGTCGGTCACCTGGACGATCGTGTGCTTCGCGCTCGCGATCGTGCTCGCCACGGGCGTTGGCCTCTGGCTGATGCGCACGATCGTGCGGCGCGTCGAAGCACTCCGGGCCGGTGCGCGTCGGGTCGGCTCCGGCGACCTGAGCGCTCGTATCGTGCTGGAGGGCCACGACGAGTTCGCCGAGCTGGCGAGCTCGTTCAACCAGATGGCGGCGAGCCTCTCCGACGAGCAGGCGGCGCTCGTGAAGTCGCAGAAGCTCGCCTCGATCGGTCAGGTCGCGGCCGGCGTGGCGCACGAGATCAATAATCCGCTGTCGGTGATCCTCGGCTACACGAAGCTGCTCCGAAAGGAGGGGAGCGCGCACGCCGAGGAGCTCCAGATCATCGAGGACGAGGCGCGGCTCTGCCAGCGCATCGTCTCCGAGCTGCTCGAGCTCGCGCGCCCGCAGCGTCTCGAGACGAGCGCCGTCGACCTCGCCGAGATCGCGCGGGAAGCGATCGAGCGCCTGACCGACGCGGGCGCGCTGCGCGACCGCAGCGTACAGCTGCTGGACGGCCCGGCGGTCGTCGTGTCCGCGGACGCCGGCAAGCTCCGTCAGGTGATCGCGAACGTCGTGGTCAACGCTGCCGAGGCGACGCCGCCGAGTGGCACGATCACGATCGACGCCAAGACGCGAGGCGACGAAGCGACGCTCACGGTGGCAGACGACGGCCCGGGCATCCCGCCGGAGGTCCAGAACACGCTGTTCGAACCGTTCGTCACGACGAAGCCCAAGGGCACCGGCCTCGGCCTCGCGATCGCGCAGGCGATCGTCGACGCGCACGGCGGTCGCATTTCCGTGGAGTCCTCGCCGGATGCGGGCACGCGGGTCTCGTTGCGGCTGCCGGTCTCTCACCGGGCGGAGGCGGCAGCCCGATGACCCGGCCTCGCGTGCTCGTCGTCGACGACAAGGACAACATCGTCAAGCTGCTCGCGCGCATCCTGTCGCCGGAGTTCGACGTGACGACCGCGGAGGACGGCACGCGTGCGCTCGCGCTGGTCGCCGCGCAGGAGTTCGACGTCGTCGTCAGCGATATCCGCATGCCCGGCGCGGACGGGTTGACCGTGCTCCGCGAGACCAAGCGCCAGTATCCCGAGACCGAGATCATCCTGATGACCGCATACGCGACCGTGCAGGACGCGGTCGCCGCGATGAAGGACGGCGCGTACGACTACTTGCAGAAGCCGTTCGAGCCGGATGAAGCGGTCCTGTTGATCAAGCGGGCGATCGAGCGCCGTCAGCTCCGCGCGCAAGCGCGCGATCTGCGGGCCGCGCTGACGACGGTGCGCCGCCTCGACAACATCATCGCCGAGAGCCCGGCGATGCGGCGCGTGCTCGAGCTGGTCCGGCGAGCGGCGGCGAGCGATGCCACGGTGCTGATCACGGGCGAGAGCGGAACCGGGAAGGAGGTGCTCGCGCACGCGATCCACCGCGCGAGCCACCGGGAGGGCAAGCGGTTCGTTCCGCTCAACTGCGGCGCGATGCCCGAGCCGCTGTTCGAGGCCGAGCTGTTCGGGTACGCGAAGGGCGCGTTCACGGGGGCGACGGCGGACCACGCCGGTCTGTTCGAGGAAGCGCACCACGGAACGCTCCTGCTCGACGAGATCGGCGAGCTGCCATTCGGGATGCAGGTCAAGCTCAACCGCGCGCTTCAGGAGCGCGCGATCCGGCGCGTCGGTGACAGGACCGAGCGGACGATCGACGTGCGCGTGATCGCGGCCACGAACATCGAGCTGCGAACCGCGGTCGCATCCGGCAAGTTCCGCGAGGATCTGTACTACCGCCTCAACGTGTTTCCGATCCGCGTGCCTCCGCTCCGCGAGCGCCGCGACGACATCGCCTTGCTCGCGGCGCTGTTCGTCGAGCGCCACCGCAAGGACGGCCAGCCGGACACCTTCACACCGGAGGCGCTCGGCGCGCTGGTCGCCTACGACTGGCCGGGCAACGTGCGACAGCTGGAGAA
>JAEUJX010000653.1 GCA_016794545.1 Myxococcales bacterium | reverse complement strand
TTCGTCATGCGCCCCACGCTAGCAAACGTCAGTGCCGCAGACGCACGATCGTCGGCGTGTTCGTACCTCGCTGAACGGTCAGGGTGCCGCCGCCCGCGAACGCCAGCGTGCCGTCGCCGGTCACCGTCACCGCGGTCCACTCGCCGTTGCTCGTCAGCGTCACGGGTGCGCCGTCGAACGTCGCGCTCGCGGGCGCCGTCCCGGCGGGACGCCCGGTCCAGGTCCACTGCGCGACGCCGGCGGTGCCGTTCTGATCGTTCCACGTCGCGTGCGCGGGGTCCTTCGCGGTGCCGCTGTACAGCCAGACCTCGCGCGCGTCGCCCGCGATCGTCGCGGCCGGCAGCTGCGGCGCGGCGCGCGGCGTGTCCACGCCGTCGGGGTACAGCACGAGCAGCGCACCCTCGGGGATGAAGACCGGGATCTCGGTCATCGGCGCCTGCGCCGTGATCGCGCCACCCATCACCGCCGCACCCGAGAGCAGCGGGTACCACCGGCCGGCGGGGATCCGGACCTCGCGCGACGTCGCGCCCTTCACCTGGACGGGGGCGACGAGCAGGCGATCGCCGAGGAGGTACTCGTCGAGCGTCGTCCAGGCCCAGTCCTCGTCGGGGAACGCGAGCGCGGGCAGGCGCATCAGCGGCAGACCGTCGCGCTCGAACATGCCCGCGCAGCCCCACAGGTATGCGGCGAGCTGCATGTGCAGGCGCGCGTAGCGGCGGAAGTGCGCGGTGGTCGCCGCGTCCTGCTCCCACTGCCAGTTCTGCCGCGCCTGGCGGCCGTGGTGCGTGCGCATCACCGGGTTGAACGCGCCGAACGTCGTCCACCGGTAGAACAGCTCCTCGGTCGTGGGAACCGTGCCCATCGACATGTAGCCCGCGATGTCGCTGCCGATGTAGGGGAAGCCCGCGAGCCCGAGGTTGACGCTCATCGGGATCACGCTCGGCAGGCCGTCTCCGTCCTCGAAGCTCGTCTGCTGATCGCCCGGCCACACGATCTGCGCGTGCGGCTGGCTGTGCAGCCACGCCGCGCGCAGGAAGAACAGCGAGCCCGGGTGCGGCGCGAGGATCTCCTTCGTCATCTTCGCCCAGTCGACCGGGTAACGGTTGTGCACCGCGAGCGCGTCCTCGCCCGACGCGAGCACGCCGTCGGTCGGCGCCCACTCCGCGAAGTCGGCCATCCAGCCGTCGCTGCCGAGCGCGATCGCCTCGGCCATTATGCCCTTCGCCCAGCTCACGGCCGCGGGGTTCGTCAGGTCGAGGAGCTTGCTCTGGCCCGTGATCGTGATGCCGGTGAACGAGTACGGCTGGCCGCTGCGGTCCTTGATCGCGTAGCCGTTGCCGATCGCCTCGGCGTAGATGTCGGCGAGGTCGTCGATGAACGTGTTGTGGTACGTGAGGAACGCGAAGCCCTGCCCGTGCAGCTCCGCGGCGAGCGCCTCGAGGTCCGGATACAGCGAGCGATCGACGCGCCAGTTCTCCTTCAGCGCGTAGCCCGACACGCTGTCGTTGCCGCCGCGCCAGTCCTCGGTCCAGATCGCGGCGGCGGGGATGCCCTCCGCGCGGAGCTTCTGCGCGACGCGCCGCACGTTCGCCGAGCCGAAGATCGCGTCGACCCACGGCGCGAACGCCGACAGCGGGGGCCGGGCCGTGCGCCCGACCCAGCCGCTCATCGCACCGACGACCTCCGCCGGCCCTCCAGGGAACACGCGCACGTCGAGCACCTGGTCCCACGCCTCGAACCGCGACGCGTCGGGGTGCGCCTCGGGGCCGAGCGCGAACACCGCGCGCCCGTTGGTGTCGACCGCGAGGCCGTAGCCCTTGCTCGACACCACCATCGGCATCGGCGTGTGCGTCGAGTGCTTGCGCCCGGTGAGGAACCACAGCCCGGCGTAGACGTCGTCGGGATCGTCGTACTTGCCGATGCCGTCCTCCTGGACGAACAGCGGCACGGTCTCGCCGCGGTGATCGACGTCGAACGACTGGCCGCCGAGCCCCACCAGGTGCTCGTCGGCGGGACACGGCGTGGCGATCTGGATCCGGTCGGTCGAGTCGGCCTCGAGCCGGATCCGCAGGTGGTCGGTCAGCGTGATCGTGCCGGTCCCGACCTGCTCGCCCCCGGCGAGCAGCGTGAACGTCGCGCCGGTGTCGGTCACCGTGACCTCGGACAGCTCGCCGATCGCGCGCCACACCTCGCTGTCCTTCTGCTCGGTGAACCGGAACGCGCCGAAGTTCATCTCGACGGTCGTCGCGCGCGACCCGATCGCGGCGAAGCCGTGCGGCGCCTCGTGCTTGTCCTTGCCCTTGCCCTCCCCCGCGTTCGTGCGCCAGACCTCCACGCCGTCGACGAGCAGCGTGATCTGCGCCGGCGACGACGCGATGCGCGCGGTCAGCCGGCCCACCGTGGTCTCGACCGGCGGCGGTGCGTCGTCACCGCAACCGGCGACCAGGACGAGGAGGAGCAGCGCGCGACGCATCACAGCTTGACGAGCACCGCGGACACGTAGTCCTCCTCGGTGCCGACCGTCCGGGTCACCGTCTTGCCGTTGCCGCTGATCGTGAGGCGCACGAGCGACTGCGTGTAGACCGCGAACAGGCCGCTCGGCCCCGTCGAGGTCCCGGGACGCGCCGTCAGCGTGCCGGTGCCCAGCTGGACGCCGGGCGGCAGGTCGAGGTAGACGACCTCGCCCTTGTCCCGGTCGGCCTCGTCGATCGTCACCGTCGCGTTCGCGATCGCCGCCGGTCCGACGACGGCGCCGTATACGACCGCGCCCCACCGGTTGATCGTCGTGGCGTCCGCGCTCGCGTACCCGACGGCGACGTCGATCATCGGCGCCTCGAGCTCGCCGCCGGTCGCGCAGACACGCTGCTCGGCCGGTGCCATGCACGTGACCTCGTCGTACTGCGTCGTGTACAGGCTCGCCGCGAGGCAGCTGTTCGCGCCGATGCCGAGCGCGAGCCCGCGCACGTTGACCAGGCCGGTGGTCGCCATCCCCGACGACTGCCCGCCCCACCAGTACGCCGTGTCGGTGAACGGCAGCGGTGACATCGTCGACAGCCCGATCCGGCCCTGCGTCCACACCGACATCGCGCAGCTCGCGGTCTTCGCGTACTTGAGGATGTCGATCGGGCGCAGCGTGTAGTCGCCCTGCGTGCACGACAGGTTCGGCGTCACCGGCACCGCGATCGAGTCCTCGCCGACGTACGGCGCGCTGCCGTACGCGACGAGATCGTAGTCGCGCTCGTTCGCGGCGTTGCACGCGCCGTTGTAGGCGTAGAGCTCGATGCCGGAGAGCCCCGACGCCGGGATCTTCATGTCGAACTTGCCGCGGATGCGCTCGCGCAGGTCGGCGAACGTCATCCCGGGGGTGCTGACGTCGATGCAGTCCTCCAGGAAGTCACCGTCGTCGGAGGGGTAGTTGGCGCCGTTGACGTAGATCCGCACGGCGGTGACGCAGCTCGTGTCGTACATCGCCTGCGTCGCGGCGCTCGGCAGCCGCAGCGAGACGTCGACCGCCTCGTCGCCGCACGCCGCCAGGAGCAGCGCCAGAAGGTACGCCTCCCGCACCCGGTGATTGTAGGTCAGGTTGCCGAGGGAAGCGCCTGAAAGGCGCGTTAGAAGCCGATCGCCAATCCGAGAGACAGATCCGCGCCGATGCCGGTGTTCACGTTGACCCCGGAGACCTTGTCGACGACGGCGATGCCCGCGAGCGCCGAGAGGTCCGCGACGAACGCGACCTTGCCGGAGAGGCGCTTCAGGAACCCGATGCCGGCACCGACGAGCAGCGGGCCCTGGCCCACGATGTCGGTGTCCATGCCGGGCGTGTTGGTCGTGAGCTTGATCGTGTTGCGCATCACACCGCCGCCGAGCTGGCCCATGAGGCGGATGCCCTCGCCGGAGGGCGACAGCGCGTAGCGCAGGCGGACGAGCGCGCCGGGCGCGATCGTCGAGTGGCCCTCGGAGCCCTCGGCGTTGACGTTCGCGCCGATCGGCAGGCCGATGCGCGCGGCGAGGCCGATCGAGAGCTTGTCGTTGACCTGGTAGCCGACCTCGGGGAGCAGCACGACGTACGAGTTCCCGACGCAGCACTGCTGCACCATGTTCCCGCCCTCGGTGTTGCCCGTGACGTAGCCAAAGCCGGTGCCGCCGGCGACCGTGATCATCACCTTCGGGCGCTTGCCACCCGGGATGACGCCGCCGGAGACCTCGCCGCCGGTCTCGATCTTCTCGCCGCCGCCCTTCTTGCCGTTGATCGGGTCCTCGCCGTCGTCCTTGATCGCGACGTTCTTCTTCACCGGGGCGGTGAGCTCGAGGATGTTCGGCGAGCCGCTCGAGCCCTTCGAGGCCATCGCCTTGTTGTTCCCGTCGAGCGCCGCCACGTAGTAGTGGATCAGCGAGCCCTTCATCGCGGTCGCGGGGATCGCCCCCGTGTACTTGCACTCGCCCTGCTTGGCCAGCTTCACCTCGGTGAAGTCGGTCGCGCCCTCGACGCGATAGAACGCGGAGACCTTGACCGGCGTCACGTCCGCGCCGAGCAGCACCTCGATCGGCTGCGGCGCGGCCTGCGGCGCGGTGTCGATGATCGTGTGCTGGAAGCCCTTCACCGCCGCGCAGTCGATGACGTCGCCGACCGGCTCGTCCGGCCCCGGTCCCGGCCCCGGCCCCGTGCCGCCGCCGGCCGATGCCTTCGCCTCGTCGAGCAGCTTGGTCAGCTCGGGCGACTTGTACGCGGGCTCGATCTGGATCTTCGCGTCGATCTGCACGGCCGACACGAACGCGGCCTTCGCGCCGTCGGCGTCCCCGGCCGCGAACGACGCGATGCCGAGGTCGAGGTACACGCGCGCGGTGACCGGGTCCTTGTCGAGCTTGGCCTTCTTGGCCATCGCGAGCGCCTGGGTCAGCGACTTCTTCGCCGCGTCGTAGTCCATGAGGTCGTAGTTCTCCATCGCCTCCTTGGTCTTCGAGGTGATGTCGGACTTCGGATCAGCCCACGCCGACGACGCCCCGAAAGCGAGCACGGCGGCAACTACCCATGCGCGGGTTCCCATGCCGCTTCTATACCGCGCCCCCGTCGGGCCCGTCGAGCGATTCCGCTCCCGCGGGCGCGGAGGTCCATGACGTCGTCTAACTAGCGGCTGGTAATCACGAACTCGACGCGGCGGTTCTCGGCCCGGCCGGCCTCGGTCCGGTTGTCGGCGAGCGGGACCTCCTCGCCGTACCCCCGCGCCGTCATCCGGTCGGCGCCGATGCCGCGCTTGATGAGGTAGGTCCGCACGGCCTCGGCGCGGCGCTGCGACAGCTTCAGGTTGAACGCGTCGTTGGCGCGGCTGTCGGTGTGGCCGCCGACCTCGACCTTGATGGTCGGGTTGTCGGAGAGCGCCTGCGCGACCTCGTTCAGGAGGTTGAACGAGACCGGCTTGATCGTCGCCTTGTTGGTGTCGAAGTAGACCGTCTGCTTGATCTCGATCTTCTTCTCGGTGACGACGACGTTGACGTACTTCTTCGGGCAGCCGTCGGGCGGGACGCCGGGCTCGCGCGGGCACTTGTCGGAGGCGTCGACGATGCCGTCCTTGTCGTCGTCGGTGTCGGGGCAGCCGTCGTCGTCCTCGAACCCGTCCTTGTCCTCCGGATCCATCGGGCAGGTGTCGATGCGATCGGTGATCCCGTCCTTGTCGTTGTCGGGATCGGGGCAGCCGTCGTCGTCCTCGAAGTTGTCGCGATCCTCCGGATCGTTCGGGCACTGGTCGATCTTGTCGGCGATGCCGTCGGCGTCGTTGTCGTCCTCGGGGCAGCCGTCGTCGTCCTGGTAGCCGTCCAGGTCCTCGGGGACGCGCGGGCACTTGTCGACGTCGTCGAGGATGCCGTCGCCGTCGGCATCGCCCGGGCCCTTCACCGCGACCTTCGGCACGCACTTCTCGCGCGGGGACTTCTCGAACGCGAGCTTCGCGTTGGTCTCGGCGATGCCGGCGAGCCGCTTGGCCTCGTGGTAGTTGCCCTCGTCGAGCTCGTGCTGGGCGAAGTCGTTGTTGGACTCCGCCATCGCGAGCTCGACGGGCGCGCAGCGCTGCGCGCCGTTGTCGCGCGCCTGCGTGATCACGGTGGCCGTGCCCTCGGTCTGGCTGCGGACCTGCGATCCGGCGCAGCCGGTGAGCCAGACCGCGAGGGCGGCCGCGACGAGCCGCCTCACGGCGCTTCCTTCGCCGGAGCCACCGCGCCGCCGTCGCCCTTGGCCGGAGCCACCGCGCCGCCGTCGTCGGCGCCCTTGGCCGGCGCGACGTCGGGCGTCAGCTCGAGCGGCCGCTTCGACGGATCCTTCGCGGCCTCGCCCGCCTCGACGATCGCCTTCTTCGCCGCCTCGTCGGCCAGCCGGCCGAACCGGTTCGCGCCCTGGAAGTCCGCGTGCGACGCCAGCACCTTGGCCTGGCGGAGGTACTGCGTCGCGCGGGTCCAGTAGTACGGCGCGTACTTGTCGGCCTGCGCCGCGCGCGCCTTCTCGACGGAGTCCGAGGCCCCGCGGGTGACCTGGTTGACGTACGCGATCGGCCCGCACGCCGCGAGGGCGAGCACCGGAGCGCACAGACGCACGAGCCACCGCATCGGGGATGATCCTATCACCGCGACCGCACCCTTCGCCCGTCGGCGCGGAGCTCGATCGCGATGTAGACCGCGGACCCGAACAGCGCCAGCAGCGACACCGCGAACGCCCAGCCGAGCTGCACCTTGAACGGCGAGACCCCCCGGCCGAGCTGGAAGCCGGCGAAGTCGGTGGCGATGCCGAGGCGGTTCGCGCCGGCGACCACGAGCACGAGCAGCGCGACCGCGATCGCCGCGCCGATGTAGAGCACCGCGTTCATGAAGCCCCGCCGGATGAACACCGCCGCGAGGTACCAGCCGGCGATCACGAGCGCCGCGTGGCCGGCCATCAGGGGCAGCACGGCGACGCCCGCGAGCTTCTCGGGATCGACCCAGTACATCCAGCTCCACGCCGGGTGTACCGCGTAGAAGTAGAGCGCGATCGGGGCGACCACGCAGCCGGCGTGCAGGGCGATCAGCGGGAACGCGGGCGCCGCGAACGGGCCATCGGCCCTCAGCCTGTCGCGTGCGATCAGGGCGAAGCCGATGCCGAACAGCAGGTTGACGAGCGCGACGACCGGAATGCCGCGAAGGTACCAGATGCCTCAGGGCTTCTGGGCCGTCCGCGGAGGATCCCGGTACACGTACATCGTCTTGATGGTCTTGACCTCGCTGTTCGAGCGCGCCACGACCGTCACCATGTTCGAGCCCGGCCACAGCGGCAGCTCGGTCGCGAAGTCCATCGTGCGCGGGTCCTTGCCGCCGCGGTTCGAGCGGTAGAACACCTTGCGCGAGTCGATCTTCGCGCGCGAGTTCGACACGTAGATGTAGACGTCCTCGACGTGCGACTCGCCGGTGACCGCGCCGCTCAGCTTGTAGGTCTCGGCGCTGGTCTCGAGCGCCTTGGTCGCCAGCGTGATCGCCGGCGGCGTCGAGTTCCACGCCTGCGTGTACGAGCCGGTGCCCGTGCCGCCGGTCGCGAGCGCCGAGCTCGGGATGAACCCGACCTTCGAGCCGCCCGCGTTCAGCTTGACCTTGGTCCACGGCCCGAACGTGCCGAGCGCGGCGAAGCTCGCGCCCTTGGTCGCGCTGCCGACCTGAGCCGTCTCCTCGGACGCCCCCGCGCGGATCGTGATCGGCGCCTTCACCGTGACCTCGCCCTTCTGCGGCTGGCCGGTGATGCCGGCGGCGACCTTGAACTTCAGCTTCTGGCTGCTCTGGACGTCGAGCGCCGCGTCGTACGCCATCAGCTCGACCACGACCTCGTCGCCGCGGAGCGTGCTGTCGGTGGCGAGCGGGAACTCGATCTCCCTGGTCTGGCCGGGCGCGAGCGGGCTGTCCTTCAGGGACAGGCGGCTCTTGTCGAGCACCACGCCGTCGCCGGTGGCGTTGCGCAGCAGGACCTCGGCGTCCTGCGTGGCGCCCGCGCCGGTGTTCTTCAGCTGGACCTGGAGCCGGAAGCGCTCGCCCTTCTGGACCAGGCCGTCGCCGTTGCCCTCGTCGACGAGCTGGTACGCGTACGCGAACACCGGGCGCGGCGCCGCCTCGATGCGGAGCTCGGTCGGCACGACGCGCGCGTTCGCGTTCTTCGCCTCGCGGACCTCGACGCCGAGCCGGTCGACGCGGTCGAGCGCGTCCTTCGGCACCTGCAGCTTCGCGGTGAACGTCTTGGTCTCGCCGGGGTTCACCTTGCCGATCGGGAGCTCGGAGTCCTCGAACACGTTGTCGTCGGCCTGGATGCGCGGGAGCACGCGGTACGCCGGGCCGGAGCCCGTGTTGCGCACGGTCGCGGTCACGCTGACGATGTCGCCGGCCTTGACGTTCGCGGCCGGCACCGTCGAGATCGAGACGTCGAGGTTCGCGGTACCGACGGCCTCCGGCCCCGGAGCCGACCAGTCGACGCCGAGCGTGGCGAGCGCGGAGACCAGCTTCTTCTCCTCCTCGGCGCGGACCTTCATGACGGTCTTGCCGGCGGCCGCGACCAGCTTGGGCCGCGTCGACGACGGAACGCTGGAGACGACCTCCTTCGCGAACTTGATCTCGAAGTCCTCGACGATCTCGTCGTCATCCGGACCGTCCTCGTCGTCGGGCGGCGCGGTGGCGGGCTGCTCGCCCGCGGCCGGCTTCTTCTTCTCCACGAGGAACGGCACCTCGAACGTCGGCTTCTCGGTGTCCTTCGCGTACGACGACACCAGGTGCGCGTCGAGGTCCTTCTCGCCGTACGTGCGCGTCGGCGCGAGCATGCGGATGAAGTCGCTCGGCGCGTCGTTCTTCTCCGGGATGTACATCCGCTGGAGCTGGATGTCGGGGACGATGCCGAGGTTCTGGATCGAGCGATCGCCCGGGGTCAGGTACTGCGCGATCGTCAGCTTCAGCTTGCTCTTGTCCTCGTTGTCGTAGAGCTCCTGCACCGAGCCCTTGCCGAACGTGCGCGTGCCGATGATGACCGCGCGGTCGAGGTTCTTGAGCGCGCCCGCGACGATCTCGGAGGCCGAGGCGCTGCCGCTGTTGACGAGGACGACGAGCGGGCTCGTGGTGTCACCGAACCCGCGCTCGGCGCGGCGCGCCTCGCGGTCGCGGCCCGACACCGTCGAGACGATCGTGCCGGAGTCGACGAACAGGTCGGAGAGCTGCACGGACTCCTCGAGGAGGCCGCCCGGGTTGTAGCGGAGGTCGAGGATCCACGAGGTGGCGCCCTTGCCGCTCATCTCGCGCATCGCCTCGCCGACGTCCTGCGCGATGCCCTTCGAGAACTGCTTGACCTTGATGTAGCCGACGCCCTTGTCGAGCAGCTTGTGCTCGACCTGCGAGACGCGGATGACGTCGCGGATCAGGTCGAAGCGGAGCAGCTGCGGCTCGCCCTTGCGCTGGACCCACAGCGTGACGCCGGTCTTCGGGTCACCGCGCATGCGGTCGACCGCCTCGTTCGACGTGAGGTTCTCGGTCGCCTCGCTGTTGATGCGGACGATGTGATCGCCGGCCTTGATGCCCTTGCGCCACGCCGGCGTGTCCTTCATCGGCTTCACGACGGTGAGCTTCCGCTCGATCATCCGGATCACGATGCCGAGGCCGCCGAACTTTCCGGAGGTCGAGACGTCCATGTCGCGCGCCGCCTCGGGGTCCATCAGGACCGAGTGCGGATCGAGCGTGGACAGCATGCCGTTGACCGCCGCGTACTCGACCTTCGCGAGGTCGCCGCCGGCGTTCATGTTCGCCTCGATGAAGCGGAACACCTTCTTCAGCTTGATCGTCATGCGCCACGGCGAATCGACGTCGCTGGTGTCGAACACCTCGCGCTTGTCGTTCACCGCCACGGTGATCTGGTTGCGCGCCGCGTCCGGCTCGACCAGCACCTCGGGGATGTTGTACTGGACCGAGTCGAGCGCCGCGTAGAGCATCTTCTTCGGGTCGACGCGCGACGGGTCGACGTAGCGGTCCTTGATGCGGAGCAGCGTCTTGTTGAAGATCGAGAGGGCCGAGAGGTCATGGCGTACCGCCTGGGCCTGGCCCGGGGCGGCCCGGACCTCCTGCATGTCGAGGTCGAGAGAGACCACTCCCTCGGGCGACTGCCGGATCACCGTCAGGACGAGGGCGAGAGCACCTGCGACCCCCACCAGGGCCAGGTTCAGCCGACTGCGCATTCGCCGATTATAGGGTGCAACGCTCGCGGTGCCAGGCACAGAATCGTCAGGCGCGGCTCGTGGATCGATGCGACCAGTGCGACTCCTTCGAGTGGTCGCATGTAGTACAGTGCTCGTCGACGCGATGGCGGAGCGCAGCACCAAGCCTGCCGGCGGCAAGAAGCGGTCGAAGAAGGCCGTGATCGACGTCGGCGAGCAGCCGGCGGAGGACAAGGACGCCGAGGAAGCTTCCGAGGAAGCTTCCGAGGAGGAGGGCGAGCCGGAGGAGAAGGACGTCGACGTCGATCCCGACCTGGTCGACGCGGCGAGCGAGATCTCCGAGGGCCCGGACGTCGACCTGACGGATGACGAGCCGCCGGAGCCAAAAGTCTCGACGCGCGGCGGCTCGCTGGCCCGGCGGGACCCGATGGCCGCGTACATGAACGAGGTCCGGCGGTTCCCGTTGCTCACTCCCGACGAGGAGAAGGCGCTGGCGACCCGCCTCGTCGAGCAGGGGGACACCCAGGCCGCGCGGAAGCTGATCGAGGCCAACCTGCGCCTCGTCGTGAAGATCGCGTACGAGTACCGCCGCGCGCACAGGAACCTCCTCGACCTGGTGCAGGAGGGCAACGTCGGCCTGATCCAGGCCGTCTCCAAGTTCGACCCGTACCGCGGCGTCAAGCTATCGAGCTACGCGGCGTTCTGGATCCGCGCCTACATCCTGAAGTTCATCTTGAACAACTGGCGCCTCGTGAAGATCGGGACCACGCAGGCGCAGCGCAAGCTGTTCTTCAACCTGCGCAAGGAGCGCGAGAAGCTCGAGCAGCTCGGGTTCCACCCGACCACGCAGCTGCTCGCCGAGAAGCTCGACGTCTCGGAGAAGGACGTCGTTGAGATGGAGCGCCGGCTCTCCGCTCCCGAGGCCTCGCTCGACGCGCCGGTCGGCTCGGGGGAGGACGGCGGCGAGCGCACGCGGCTCGACTACATCCCCTCGGACGAGTCGCGCCCCGATCGCGCGGTCGCCCAGAGCGAGTTCTCCACGCTGCTGCGCCAGAAGCTCGAGACGTTCGCGCAGACGCTCGAGGGCCGCGAGCAGACGATCTTCCGCGACCGCTGGCTCACCGACGAGCCGCTCACGCTCCAGGAGATCGGCGATCGGTACAACGTGAGCCGCGAGCGCGCACGCCAGCTCGAGAAGCGCATGCTCGACCGGCTGAAGAAGTACCTCGAGTCCGAGCTCGGCAGCGCCGTCGATATCGATGCGATGATCAGAGAATAGGGAACAGGCAACAGGGTACGGGAACAGGGAACGGAACTCGGAATTTCCATGACCCTGTTCGTTGTCGGAACGCCGATCGGAAACCTCGAGGACCTGTCGCTCCGCGCGGCCAGGGTCCTGCGCGAGGCCGACGTGGTCGCCGCCGAGGACACGCGCGCCGCGGCGACGCTGCTCGCGGCGGCCGATGCCGCGGGCGGCGTGAATCCCGCGCGCACGATCGTCTCGCTGTTCGAGGGCAACGAGGCGGCGCGCTCCGAGCAGCTCGTGCGTGCGCTCGCCGAGGGCAAGAAGATCGCCGTGATCAGCGAGGCCGGGATGCCCGGCGTGTCGGATCCCGGCGCGCGCGCGGTCGCCGCCGCGGTCGCGGCGGGTGCGAAGGTCGAGGTCGTGCCGGGCCCGAGCGCGTCGCTCGCGGCGCTGATCGCGAGCGGCCTGCCGACCGACCGGTTCACGTTCCTCGGCTTCCCGCCGCGCGAGCAAGGTGCCAGACAGGAGCTGTTCGGCACGCTGCGCGGCGAGATCGCGACGCTCATCTTCTACGAGGCGCCCGATCGCGTCGGCGCGACGTTCGCCGATCTCGCCGCCGCACTCGGCGAGGCGCGGCGCGCGAGCCTGTCGCGCGAGATCACGAAGCTGTACGAGGAGCACGTGCGCGGCACGCTCGCGGAGCTCGCGGCGAAGTACGCCGACACGCCGCCGCGCGGCGAGTGCACGATCGTCGTCGAGGGTGGCACGGTGTCCCAGGATGTCGACATCGAGGCGGAGCTCGGCAAGCTGCTCGCCGAGGGCCTCGGTCCCAAGGACGCCGCCCAGCGCCTCGTCGTGAAGACCGGCAAGCCGCGGCGGCAGCTCTATCAGCTCGCGCTCGCGCTGCAGCGCCAGGCCGGCGCCGGGGACGAGCGCGATGACTGAGCCGGTGACGTTCGCCGACGGGCTGCCGCACCTCGCGGCGCGGCGGCGCACCCTGCCCTGCGGCCTCGAGGTCGTGATCCACGAGGATCACGCCGTGCCGCAGGTCGCGGTGTCCGTCTGGTACCGCGTCGGCAGCGGCGACGAGCGGCCCGATCGCACCGGCTTCGCGCACCTGTTCGAGCACCTGTTCAAGAGCCCGCCCGAGCGGCTCGGCGGCCACCACTACGAGGTGCTGAAGAAGGCCGGCGCCACGGATGCCAACG
This sequence comes from Myxococcales bacterium, assembly GCA_016794545.1. Lineage (GTDB taxonomy): Bacteria > Myxococcota_A > Polyangia > Haliangiales > Haliangiaceae > JABFXX01. The sequence continues at coordinate 13,974 of JAEUJX010000653.1, read as the reverse complement.
CGTCGACCAGCGTCGATCGCACCGCCTACCACGAGGTCGTGCCGGCGCATCAGCTCGAGCTCGCGCTGTGGCTCGAGAGCGATCGCATGGGCTACTTCGCGCCCGCGTTCGACGAGCAGCGCCTCGTCGCGCAGCAGGCCGTCGTCCGCGCCGAGCGGCGCCAGCGCTACGAGAACGTGCCCTACGGCGCCGAGCACTTCGCGGTCGGCCTCGCGCTGTACCCCGAGGGCCACCCGATGCGGCACAGCACGATCGGCCTCCACGAGCACATCCAGGCCGCGACCTACGACGACGTGCTCGCGTTCTATCGGACCTGGTACGTGCCGGCGAACGCGACGCTCGTGCTCGCCGGCGACGTGCCCGACGACGTCGACGCGCTCGTCGATCGCTACTTCGGCAGCTTCCCCGAGTCCGCCCGGCCGCCGCGCCCGGTCCACGTGGCGCCGCCGCCCGCGCCGGCGCGCGACGTCGTGGCCGACCGGTTCGCGGCGCTCGGCCGCATCCATCGCGTCTGGCTCGGCCCGCGCGCGCTCGACGCCGACGAGCCGGCGCTCGATGTCCTCACCACGGCGTGGTGCGCGGCGGGCACCGGCCGGCTGTGGAAGCGCCTGGTCTACGAGGCACAGCTCGCGCAGCGCGTGTCGGCGTGGACCACCAACGGCCGGCTCGGCGGCGAGACGCACGTCGCGGTCGATCTCAAGACCGGCTCGGATCCGGCGGCGGTGCGCGCGATCCTCGACGAGGAGCTCGCCCGGGGCATCGACGCGCGCGACATCGAGCGCGCGGTCACCCGGCGCGAGGCCGGCGCGATCTGGTCGCTGTCGGGGCTGCTCCAGCGCGGCAAGCTCGTGCAGCGCGGCATGCTGTACGCGGGCGAGCCCGACGTGCTGGCCGCCGAGCTCGGGAGCTACCGCGCGCTCACGCCGGCCACCGTCAACGCCGCGCTCGCGCGCTGGCTCGATCCGGCGCACGGCATCGAGGTGACTACGGTCCCGGCGTCGGCTGCTTCAGGATCTTGATGACCTTGCCGATCTCCTTGGTCATCACGATCTGATTCTTGTCGTCGACCCACACCGCCTCGAAGTCGGTCAGCTTCTGCTTCTGGATCAGCTCGAGCGACTTCTTGGGGCCGAGGATGAACAGCACCTTGGACCACGCATCCGCGGTGAACGCGTCCTTCGCGCGGATCGTCACCGAGCGCGACGCGCGCGCCGGGAAGCCGGTGCGCGGATCGAGGATGTGGTGGTACCGGATGCCGTCCTTGTCGCTCACGAAGCCGCGCTCGTAGTCGCCCGAGGTCGAGAACGAGTGGTTCTCGATCGGCGCGACCGCGAACATCTGCCCGTCGACGCCGCGCGGATCGCGGATGCCGACGACCCACGGATCGGCGTCCTTCTTGCCGGACACGTACATGTCCCCGCCCGCCTGCACCATGAAGTCGACGAAGCCGGCCTTGTAGAGCAGCTCGACGCACTTGTCGACGGCGTAGCCCTTCGCGATCCCGCCGAGCGTGATCGACATGCCGGCCTTGTCGAGGAACACCGTCTTCGCCTTCCGGTCGAGCTTCAGGTGCTTCCACCCGATGTTCGCGAGGCGCTTCTTCACGTCCGCCGGATCCGGCAGCGTGTAATCCATGTCCTGATCGAACTTCCAGAGGCCCTTGAACGCCCCGACCGTGATGTCGAAGACGCCGTTCGAGCGCTTCGCGACATCGACCGCGCGCTCGATCACCGCGAACGTCTCGTCCGAGACCTTCACGGGCTTCTTGCCGGCGGCGAGGTTGATCTGGGAGACCTCCGACGTCTCGGTCCACGTCGTCATCACGCCGTCGATCCGCTTCATCTCCTGGAACACCAGATCGGCGCCGGCCGCGGCCTTCGGCTCGTCGTCGGTCCACAGGAACACGGTGACGACCGTGCCCATCGCCGAATTCGTGTACGTGAATTTCTTATTGGGGCTCGGACTGCTCGGTGCCGCGACCGCCGTGGCCGTCAGCACGCACAGGAGCGCCAGGGCCTTCATGCGACCCAGTGGATCACGCGCAGCACGATCAACACCGCCGCCACGCCGAGCGCCAGGAGGACCGTGCCGACGCTCATCGCGAGCGTGCCCTGCGTCTCCTGCTGGATGCCCTTCCACATGCCGAAGCACGCGGGGATCGCGCCGAGGGCCGCGACCACACCACCCAGGATCGAACCGTGCGTGATGCCCTGCACCGCCGCGATCACGATTCCGATCGCGACGGCCGCCAAGGCAACGAACACGGGCGTCTTGCTATCCGGCACCGGGTCTCCCATGCCGTTGACGCTAGCACAGAGCGCTAGCTTTCCGAGTACATCCGAATCTGCTCGCGCATGACCTCGTCCGTCAGCGCCTGCTGGACGGGTTCCAGGAGGCAGTCGGCCAGGACGAGCATCATGTCTTCGACCTTCTTCTCGGCGACCAGCTTCGACAGCAGCTGCTTGGCGTCCCGGCTGTCGTCCCCCTGCAGGAGCTCCCGCACCTTCCCCACGTTCAGATCACCCTGGAAGTCGATCATGATGTGTTGACGGAGATACTCGATCAGGCGATTCACGGCCCCTAGTTAGCGCAGCCGGAGATCGGGATCAACCGACGACAACCCGGTTCGTCGTCGGATCTTCGCGTATCCGATGGCCCCTTGCGCGGCGGGGGCCAATGCTCGACCATCGTCGACATGCCCCGCGTGCTGTTGACCGGCTTCTGCGCGGTGCCGGGGCCACGGCGCGCGGGGGTCCAGCTGCGCCACGTGATCCGCTCGCTGACGCCGCTGCACACCGTCGACCTGCTGGTGGTCCGCGAGGGGGAGCAGGCGTACGTCGAGCGCCAGGGCAGCGTGCGCGTGCTCCGCGTCCCGCAGCACGAGTCCGATCTCCGGCCGCAGATCCAGGCGTTCCAGCGCGCGCTCAAGCGCCAGCTCGACGGCGCCGACTACGACGTCGTGCACTGCCGCGACTCGTGGAGCGGCATCCCCGTGCTCGACGCGCGCGCGCGCCTCGGCTACGCGGTGGTCTACGACCTGACGCGCAGCCCGCTCGGCGAGACCACGTTCGACGCCGACCTCGACGCGCAGTACGGCCGCGACGAGGAGGCGTGCCTGCTCGCCGCCGATCTCGTGCTCGCGCCCACGCCGGCCGCCGTCCGCGCGCTGCAGGGCCGCGGCAAGCCGGAGCGCGTCATGCTGTCGCCGCCGGGCGTCGACGTCGACCGGTTCGACTGGGACGACCTACCCCGCTCGGGGCCGCCGCGCATCCTCTACGTCGGCTCGATCGATCCGGGCCGCGGCGTCCGCGTACTGATCCGGGCGATGGCGAACATCGTGCGCGAGGTCGACGCACGGCTCGTGCTCGCGGGCTCGATGGCGCCGAAGTTCGATCAGACCCTGAAGGACGGCATCCGCGAGCTCGGCCTCGAGGACAAGATCGACGTGCTCGGCCCCGTCGATCACGACCAGCTGCCCACGCTGCTCGCCACCGCGACGGTGTGCGTGGTGCCCGCCGCCTCGGATCTCACGCCGAACCCGACGGTCGTGTATCCGACCAAGCTGCTCGAGTACATGGCCTGCCGCACGGCGATCGTCGCGCCGCGCCGCGACACCATCACGCAGGTCGTCGAGAACAACCACGAGGCGCTGCTGTTCGAGCCGGGCGATCCGATCGACCTCGCGCGCAAGGTGCTGCGCCTGCTCGGTGAGCCCGCGCTGCGCGACAAGCTCGCGCAGAGCGCGTACGAGCGCGTGCGCAAGGACTTCACCGCCAGCGCCGCGCGCCGCGCCCTCCGCAAGGCCTACAACGTTCTCGCGGAGCGGTTCGCCGACCAGCTCGAGGAGGACGACGACGCGCCGAAGGTCGAGATGCTGTCGGACGACGACTTCGAGGCGACCGTGTTCGAGGAGGCGCCCGCGGCCGACGGCGGCGACAAGGTCGACACCGCGGTGTCGAGCATCGTCCCGCTCGACGACGATGGCAGCGGGCACACGAGCAGCGAGTCGGTGGCCGCGCCGCCGCCGCCGCGCGAGGTCGACGAGACGCAGGAGCGCGCGCCGGTCGCCCCGCGCAAGGGCGACCCACCGACCGGTGCGTGGACCGTGAGCACGCTCCGGCAGGTGCCGCAGGCCGGCCAGGACGACTGGGTCGTCACGAACGTGGCCGCGGCGGTCCGCAACCTGGACGCCGTGCTGGCCGAGGCCGAGGCCGAGGTCTCGGCGAGCCGGCCGAGCAGCGGCAACGACGACGGCACGCCGATCGAGGGCGTGATCGCGGCGGCTCCGGCGCTGCCGCTCGTCGAGGGCACGTTCGTGGCCGGCGAGATCGACGTCCCGACCCCGGCCCCCGAGCGCGAGCTGACCCCATCGCCGGTCGAGCTGGCATCCGACCCCGACACAGGTTCTCGCACACCGCCGATCGAGCGCCGCTAGTAAGTCCGCGCAGCTCCTGGCATGATCTGGCTTGAATCCACCTGCCTTTGGGGGCGTCTGAATCAGTGACCATGCGCACCACCCTCCTCGCAGCGTTCCTCCTGACTCTCGCGGCCGCTCCGGCGCTGGCCGATGACGTCGCGGGCACCTACGACGTGAAGTACGAGGAGGTGTCCACGAACTGCCCGTCGCCGCTCAAGTACACGATGGGCAAGCTCGAGGTGCAGAAGACCAAGACCGGCATCCAGGTCGACATCGACCGCACGCCGGTGATGTCGGGCTCGGCGGCGAAGTCGGGCAAGATCTCCGCGAAGTCCAAGTCGGGCCCGACCATGCTCGACGGTATGAACGGCACGTTCTCGGTCGCCGGCAAGATCACGCCCGAGGGCATGCTCTCGCTGGTGATGGTCGGCGAGTACACCGCGGGCGGCAAGGCGCTGTGCTCGCAGTCGTGGAACGTCGTCGGCAGCAAGCAGGAGACCAAGCCCGAGCCGCCGAAGAAGAAGGCGACGGATCCGCTGGCCTTCGTGCCGTCGCTGCTGACGCGCTAGTTACCGCGCCAGATCCAGACGTCGTCGGCGTCGAGGTGGCCGACGGTGCTGTCGTCGACGAGCACGAGCTTGGCCTGCTTGCCGCGCGCATCGCCGATCGGCAGCGTCACGCGCCTGAGCGCATCGCCGCCCGGCTCGGGCACGCTCGCCGTGGCGACCGGCGCCTTGTCGCCGACGACCCACAGCTCGACGCGCAGCTTCGTGGCGTCGGTGCCGCCGCCGAGCGACAGCGTGAGCCTCTCGCCGTCGAGCATGAACGGCGGTGACGTCAGCCGGCCGATCGCGGCGTCGCCGCCGTGGATGCTCGTCGCGAACCGCCGCCCGCCGCTGCCGGTGACGAGCGCCTGCCCCGGTAGCGTCTCGGCTTCGGGCCGCTTGCCCCACGCGGCGCCGGACGCGGTCCACTCGCCCCACTCCATCGCCTCGAAGTCGAACAGCACGTGCGCGCCCGCCGGCGGCGCCGCGGCGATCGCGGGCACCCAGATCGACGCCGGCCGGATCGTCGCGCCGGTGTACAGGCGCGGGCGCTCGTCCTCGGGCAGCGTGAGCGCCGGGCGGTAGTACTGGTTGACCTGGCCGACCTCGAGATTCACGTCGCGCTCGTCGAGCACCAGCGCGGAGAACGCGTGCGTGCGCAGCGCCTCGTCGAGGCCGAGCACCACGTTGCTCTGGCGGTGCGTGACGTCCTTGATGCCCATGCGGTGGACGTGCGGCGTCTTGCCCGCGAGGTGGAGGTACCAGGGGTGCGACGGCATCCACACGTCGCCCGGGATGGCCTTGATGCGCTCGACGAGCTTCGCGCCCGCGGCGCGGTCGGCGTCCTTGGGGATGAAGCGCTGCGGGTTCCACCGGTGCGTCCAGCACGCGATCGCGAGCGGGATCGCGGCGGCGAGCGCGACCGCGTTACCCGCGAGCTCGGGGTGCTTGCGATCGCCCCACCAGATCCGCGCGCACGCGTACAGCGCCGGCAGCGCCGCGCCGGCGGCGAGCCCGCCGTGGAGGAACGCCGGCATGTACGCGTTGAAGTGCGCGAACTCGGTGCCCCACCCGATCGCGCCGACGATCACCGACACCACGAACGTGGCGGTCCACAGCAGATACGCGTGCACCGCGCGCGGCAGCGGCCCCTTCGCGATCCGCGTCGCGATCAGCACGACGCCGGTCGCGGCGATCACGAGCGTCAGCGCGGGGATGTGCCACAGCTCGTGCTCGAACGACTTCCAGAACCGCTCCATGTTGAAGTCGTGCGCCGCGTGGATCTTGCGGATGTAGATCCAGAACCAGCCCTTCGTGGTCGCGTTGAGGAGCGCGGTGCCGCCGAGGCCGATCAGCGCCGCCACCCCGACGTACGTGGCGAGCCGGCGCCAGTTGACGATCATCACGATCATCCCGCCGAGGGCGACATAGAAGATTCCGGTCTGCTTCGTGAAGAACGCGAGCGCGAGCATCGCCGCGCCGGCCGCGACGCGCCCGTGACCGTGGATCCCGGTGCCGATCCGGGACCACCGGGGCAGCCCGGCGATCGCGGCGGTCACGATCCACAGGAAGAACGTGTCGGCGCGGACCAGATCGAACCAGCCCTCGACGAACGGGTACGTCGACGCGAACAGCCCGAGCGCGAGCAGCGCGCCCGCGATCGCCGGCTCGTGGTGCAGGTGGCCCCAGCGCCGCGAGCCGATCGACGCGAACGAGCTGACCGCGATACCGACGAGGGCGAGCACGGAGAACATCCGGCCGAGCGTGTACGTCAGCCCGAACGCGCCGGAGAGCAGCGCGAGCAGCGACGGATAGAGCGGCGTGTAGAGGTACGGGATGAAGTCGATCGACGGCGGGCCGTAGATCCCCAGGCCGGCGCGGATGCGCTGCGCGTGGTGCAGCATCCCGCCCTCCATCCACTCGAGGTCGTACGGATAGCCGATCCGCCCGGCGATCGCGGTCGCGAGCAGGCCGAGCTGGTAGAGCGCGGGGAGCGCGACGATCACCCACGGGAGCGCGCGCAGCGCGCGCGTCTGCCACGTCTCGCCCCCGACCGATGCGGTCGGCAGCGAGACCGGCTCGCTCGTCACGGCTGGACCTCGAGCGTCGTCGTCGCGACCGCGTTGGCCTCGATCTTCGCGCTCGGTGCCTTCGCGGTCGCGCGCTCCTTGCCCTTGAACATGCCGGCCCACACCGTGAACGTGCCGGTCGGCGCGTTGCGCGGGACCATGACGGTCGTCGTGTAGCGGATGAACTGGCCAGGCTTCCACCACTCGAACGGGCGCACAGGCCTGTGGTCGCCGTTGAAGTAGAACTTGTTCGGGCCCTCGACGTGCGCGAACACGCGCCAGTCGCCGCGGACGGTGCCCTTCGCCTCGAACGTCCAGGTCAGCGTGATCGCCTCGCCGCGGCGCGCGGTCTTCGGCGCCTCGACGGAGAGGAGGCGGACGGAGTCGCCGAGGTCGGCGTCGAGCGACGCCGCGAGCGCCGGGCGCGCGGGGAGCAGCGCCTCCGCGGCGCCCTTCGGGACCTGCTCGAGGTCGTACCAGGCCTCGACCGCGGCGCGCGTGGCGCGGCAGGTGGCGCTGCCCGCGCGGTCGGACATCTCGAGCGGATCGGCGGCGAGGTCGTAGACCTCCCAGCTCGTGTCGGGGCTGACGTTGTAGATGACGTGGCAGCCGTTGCCGGCGCCGGCGCGCATCTCGTGGTTGCCCTCGTAGGAGAGCTGCTGGAACACCGTGCGCTCGCGGTCGGTCCCTGTGAGCGCGGGGACGAGCGAGATGCCCATCATCTCGTCGGTCGCGGGCTGGCCGGCGAGGTTCGCGAGCGTGGGCAGGATGTCGACGTGGCCGGCGGGCGTCTTCGCGCGGCGCGGCGGCAGGCCGGGGACGCGGATGATGAGAGGCACGCGGGTCTGCGGCGCGTACAGGTGGTAGCCGTGCAGGTCGATGCCGTGCTCGCCGAAGCCCTCGCCGTGGTCGCCGGTGATGACGAAGACCGTCTTGTCGTAGAGCCCCTTGGCCTTCAGCGTCTCGATCAGCCGGCCGATGTGCAGGTCCGTGAACCGGATCTCGCCGTCGTAGAGCGCCAAGCGGTCGGTGCCGAACGAGGGCACCTCGGGGTGCGGCTCGTAGGCGTAGTGCGGATCGTAGTAGTGGACCCACAGGAAGAACCGGTTCGCGGTGTTGCGCTCGACGAACGCGATCGCCTTGTCGGTCTGCTGCTTCGACGAGCTGCCCTTGGTCTGCTCGGGACCCGCGCTGGCGACGCCCTGGTGGAGGACGGCGTTCGAGTTGTCGTACTCCGCGAACCCCTGGTCCATGTGGCGGCTGCGATCGAAGTACCAGTAGTTCGTGATCGCGCCGCCGATCAGGCCCGCCTGCTGCAGCGTCTCGGCGATCGTCGTCGCCTTCGGCAGGATGCCGGGCCAGCCCTCGATCGAGGTGTCGTAGTAGACGTCGAGCGGGTAGCGCCCGGTCAGGATCGCGGGGATCGAGTAGCGCGTCGACGGCGCGTGGGCCCAGCTGTCCTCGAACAGCGTGCCGGCCGCGGCGAGCGCGTCGAGGTTCGGCGACGTCGGGCGCACGTAGCCGTAGGCGCCGAGGTGGTCGGCGCGCGTGGTGTCGATCGTGAGGAGGACGACGTTGAAGTCCTTGGGCACCGTCGCCGGCACCGGCGCGAACCCGACGTCGGAGGCGCTGCGCTTCGGATCGGGATCGCCGCCGACGCAGTTCTGATCGATGCCGTCGCCGGGCTGCTCCGGGGCGCCGGGGTGGACCGCGGGATCGCCGTCGTCGCAGTCGCCGCCGCCGAGGAACCGCGAGTAGCCGTCGCGGTCCCAGTCGAACGCCACGCGCACGGTGCGCGCGATCGGCCCGCCGAGGCCGGTGAACGCGGAGGCGGCCTTGATCACCGCGGCCGAGCCGCCGGTCGCGAGCATCAGCACGACGAGCAGCAGCGAGCCGCCGGCAAAGGCGGCCGCCTGGATCGCGCGCTTCTGCTCGCGCAGCTTCAACGACAGGAACCACGCCGGCCGCCACGCCGCGATCGCGAGCACCGCGCCCGCGCCGACCACGATCGGCCCGCGCAGCGGCAGCACGCGGGCGGTCTCCCAGTCGTGCCGGGCCCACAGCGCGAGGAACAGAGCGATCAGCGCGCCCGCGACCGCGAGCGGCAGGTACGGGCTCGCGAGCACCGGCCAGCGCGCAGCGAGCCGCGAGGTGCCGCGCTCGAGCTGGCGCGCGATCACGAACCCGATCGGGACGGCGACGGCCACGGCCGCGAGCGTGCCGAGCATCGTGACGACCAGGACGAGCTCGGGGGCCTTGCGCCCGGCCGTGAACTTCGCGATGCCGGCGTAGGCGACGAGCAGCGCGACCGCGATGGCGGGGAGCACGGCGAGGACGATCGACACGCCCGCGGTGGCCTCGCGCGGGTCGCGGGCCCGGCGCTCGGCATGGTCGCGCCAGGCGAACCGGAGGAGATCTCCCAGGCGGGTCTCGCGGGACAGCACCAGCAGGGTCGCCGTGACCGTGAGCCCGAGCAGCACGCCGGCCGCGGCATCGGTCACGGCGGAGAACAGGACGAACCGGACTCGCCCGAAGAACCCCGCGACGAACTGGGCGGCGGGCCCCCACGACCACAGCGCGTCGATCGCCCCGGCACAGAGCCCGGCGATCGCACCGGTGATCGCACCAGCGGCGAGCACCTCCCCGACCGGGCGCAGCGCGGGGTCGCGAGCGGGTTCCATCAGTCCCCGACAGGCTACTATGTTTCCGCCCATGTCGTCCGATCGCGTGCGCTGGCTGCTGCTCGCCGTGGCCGCCGGCGTGCTCGTCGCGCACGCGCTGACCTACAACTTCGTCACCGACGACGCGTACATCTCGTTCGTGTTCTCGCGGAACCTCGCCGAGCACGGCGAGCTGTCGTTCAACCTCGGCCACCCCGTCGAGGGCTACACGAACTTCCTGTGGACCGTGATCATGGCGCTCGGGATGCTGCTCGGCGTCGATCCCGAGGTGTCCTCGCGCGTGCTCGGGCTGGCCTGCGCGCTCGGCACGCTCTACGTGACGTTCCGGCTGATGGAGCGCGCGCTCGGGCGGCCGTCGCCGTGGTGCGCGGTGCCGCCGCTGCTCCTGGCCTGCTCGTCGGGGTTCGCCTGCTGGACCTCCGGCGGGCTCGAGACGCAGCTGTTCACGCTGCTCGTCGTGGTCGCGATCGACGGCGTCGTCGATGCCGTGCAGCGCCCCGGCGCGATCATCCGCTCCGGCGTCGCGCTCGCGCTGTCCGCGATGACGCGGCCCGAGGGCCTGCTCGTCGCGGGCGTGCTCGGCCTCGTGCACGCGACCACGATCCTCGGCGCGTTCCGCGCGTACCGCCGGTGGCCGGGCCGCACCTGGGACCTGATCGCGGCGGCGGCGTTCCTCGTCCTGTGGGGGCCGTGGTTCTACTGGCGCTACCGCTACTACGGGCACCTGTGGCCGAACACCTATTACGTGAAGGCGGCCGGGCCGTGGACCGATCCGAAGCTCGCGACCGAGATGTACGCGAACGGCGCGCACTACATCTGGGTCTGGCTCCTGCAGACGCGGCTCCTCTACCTGCTGCCCGTCGCCGTCGTCGGCCTGGTGATCGGCCGCGCCCGTACGCCGCGGTTCGCGCTCGCGCTGTCGTGCCTGCTGCTGTCGGTGGTCTACGTGCCCTACGTGATCTCCGTCGGCGGAGACTTCATGGGCCTTCACCGGTTCATCATGCCGCTCTTCGTGATCGCCGCGGTCTGCGTGACGCTCGGCCTCGAGTACATCACGCCGCTGCTCCACCGGCGCGCCGGCCCGATCGCCGCGGTGCTGCTCGTCGGGGCGTTCGCGTTCTCGCAGTACCGGCTGACGCGCGAGTCGCTGCGCTGGGGCAACTTCGCGCCGGACCGCGGCATCGACACGCCGGCGTTCCTCATCGTCTACACCGAGGACCGCGCCGCGATCGGCCGCGCGATGGCGCCGTGCTTCGTCCCCGGCGACTTCAGCATCGTCGGCGGCGCCGGCGCGCAGCCGTACTTCGGGCGGATGCAGGCGATCGACGTGTTCGGCCTGGTCTCCGACCGGGTCGCGCACGAGGAGCCGCGGATGCGCGCGCGCGCCGGCCACACCAAGTGGGGATCCGACGCGCTGCTCGCCGAGTACGATCCGACGTTCGTGTTCTCCTGCTACCAGATCCACGGCAAGCCGGAGCAGCCGCGCCTCGGCTGCGCGGGCTTCTGGCTCGCGCGCGGCTACGAGCAGGTCACCATGCACGTGCCCGGCATGAAGCAGCAGGGCCAGTACTACACGTTCCTCGCGAAGAAGGCGCGCAACTTCCAGTGCCCTGGCCGCGTGCACTGAAGCGCTGGTGGGGCGTCATCCCGGCGGCGCTCGCGCTCGCGCTGCTCGCGCTGCGCGCCTGCATCGCCGTCGGGCCGGTGGAGAACCTCGCGCCCGCGCCCGCGTGGGAGGGCGACCCGCCGGGCTCGCAGGCGTACACCGGCACGGTGTGGGTCGCGCGCGGCGGTCCGCTGATCATCGGCGCCTCGTCGCCGGGGCCGTTCCGGGTCACGATCGCGAGCCGCGACGTCGTCGGCAAGCGGATGCACAAGGAGCGCATCATCGTGTCGTCGGGGCCGCTGCCGATCCGGTTCGCCGCGCCACCCGGCGCGCGCCTGATCTGGAGCCCGGTCGGCCGGCGCGGCGACCCCGAGTACCTGCCGGCGAGCTCGCTGTCGCCGCTGCCGCCCGAGGCCGCGGAGTTCTCGCACCCGGGGGCCGCGATCGCCGACGGCCTGATCGCGCTCGCGCTGCTCGCCGTGCTCGCCGGCACGCTGCTGATGCTCGCGCGCCGGCGCCTCGCGCGCGTGCCGCGCCGCGTGTGGCTCGGGTTCGGCGCCGTGCTCGCGCTCGGCCTGCTCGCCCGCTGGCTCGGCCTCGGCGATCAGGGGCAGACCTGGGACGAGGACGTGAACTGGGCCTCGGGGCGGAACTACATCACGAACCTCCTGTCGCTCGACGCGTCGGATCGCGCGTGGGTGTGGAACTACGAGCACCCGCCGGTGATGAAGCTGCTCGCCGGCATCGGCGCGCAGCTCGCCGACGGCATGCAGCCCGCGCGCGCGCTCAGCGCCGTGTGGAGCGCGCTCGGCTGCGCGCTGCTCGTGCCGATCGGGGCGCGGCTGTTCCGGCTGCGCGTCGGCGTGCTCGCGGGCGTCATCGCCGCCTTTCTCCCGGCGCTCGTCGCGCACGGCCAGGTCGTCGGCCACGAGTCGCCGACGGTCCTGTGGTGGTCGCTCGGCGTGCTGCTCGCGCTCGGCGTGCACGACGATCAGCCGACGACGCGCGCGCTGGTCGCGCGCATGGCCGCCGCCGGCGCCGTGGTCGGCATCGCGGTCGCGTCGCGCTACGTCAACGGCCTGCTCGGCCCGCTCGTCGTGCTGATCATCGTCACCACCGCTCCCGCCGCAGACCGGCGGCGCACCCTGAGGTGGGTCGGCATCACCGCGGTCGCCGCGTTCGTCGTGTTCGTGGCGGTGTGGCCGCGGCTGTGGAGCGAGCCGATCCTCCACGTGAGGGAGTCGCTCGCGAAGCTCAAAGGGCTGCACTCGCCCGAGCCGTTCCTCGGCCAGACGACGAACACGCCCGGGCCGCACTACTTCCTCGTCTACCTCTACGCGACCACCCCGCTCCTCGTGCTCGTCGCGATCCTCGGCGGGGTGGCGCGCGGCGTGAAGCAGCGCACGCGATCGATGGCGCTTGTCGCCGCGTGGCTCGTCGTCCCGCTCGTCGTCACCGCGTCGCCCGTGCGCCAGGACGGCGTGCGCTACGTCATGCCCTGCCTGCTCGCGCTGTCGCTCCTCGCCGCGGCCGGGACGGACTGGCTCGCGACGCGGCTCGAGGCGCGCTCGCGTCACGCGTTCGCCGCGCTCGCCACCGCGCTCGCCCTCTACCTCGGCGTGGTCTGGCTGCGCGCGGCGCCCTACTACCTCGACTACTTCGGCGAGCACGTCGGCGGCACGGGCCGCGTGCAGAGGGACCGGCAGCTCGAGACCGCGTGGTGGGGCGAGGGGCTCGATCGGGCGGTGGCCCACGTCAACGCGCACGCCGCGCCGGGCGCCGCCGTCCACCACTGCGTCGTGCCGAACCACCTCGCCTGGTATCGCGAGGACCTGTGGGCGACGTTCACGCAGTACCCGGCGAGCGCGGACTGGATCGTGTGGTACGCGCCGCCGACGACGGGCTGCTCGATCCCGCCGGGGTTCCGGGAGGTGTTCGTGCTCGAGCACGACGGCGCCGTGATGGCGAAGGTCTACGCGCGCACCACGCCCCGTCAGTGAGCGATGACGACGTCGTAGTTGCCCTTGTAGAACTGCCACTGCCGGTCGAACGTCACCGCGCCGAACAGGTTGATCAGGATGCCGGCGATGATCAGGCCCTTCGCGACGCGGGTCAGCGGCCGCATGCCGACCGCGAGCAGCATCACGAGGAATACCGTGTAGTCGAGGGAGAACCGGTAGCCGAACTGGAACCAGCCGCTGTTCTGATAGAACAGCGTCGGCAGCGCGACGAACGCGACGGTGATCCACAGCGTCCGGTGGAGGACCGGCCGGGCGCGCGGCCAGAGCAGCAGCACGAGCACCGGCGTGGTCAGCCACAGCGCGAGGCCGTGGCCGCCGACCTGCACGTACGGAGAGCGCGGCATCAGCTCCGGGAGCAGCGTGAACGCGACGGACAGGTTGCGCGACAGGTAGTGGTAGCTGAACAGGCCGTACTGCTCGATCTGCGCCTGCTGGCGGACGTCGAGGTAGCTGTGGCCGAACTCGAGCGGCGAGCCGAACCGCGCCGCGTTGAACGCCATCGCGACGGCGGCGAACGCGACCACGGGCGCCGCGAACTTCGCGAGCTTGATCAGCAGGCCGCGGCGGTTCGTGCCGGAGATCCGCCACAGCTCGAGCAGGAACAGCGGGAACATGAACGCCATCGGCGTTCGCGT
>JAEUJX010000623.1 GCA_016794545.1 Myxococcales bacterium | reverse complement strand
TCACGCGCGGCCCCGGCCGGTCGTGGCCGGAGCTCGCGCTCGCCGCGCTGGCAGGCGCGCCGGTCGGATCGCTCGCTCGCGTGCTCCTCGAGCAGCACGGCCCGCGCGCCGTGACCTCGCTCTTGTACGCGGTGACCGTGCTCGTGCTCGCGTGCATCTGCGCGCGCGCCGGAGCGTCCCGCTGGCCCCGCATCACGACCGTCGCGATCTCGCTCGCGCTCGCCATGGCCGCCGCGGGCGTAGCGGCGCGCGCCGCAGCGCAGCTCGCCCCGACCGGGTACCTCTCGATCGGGAGGATCGAGGCGCTCGGTGTGTTGCCGTCGGCCGCCGCCCTGGCTGCCGCTGCGGCCGCCGCGGTGATCACCGGTGTCGCCGCCCTCCTCCGGTACGGCCGGCGGTCGGCACGGGCCGGCTGACTACTTGGTCACGGTGACCACGGTGCGCGCGGTACGGCCGCGCACATCCGGCGAGTACATCGCCTCGATGGTGGCGGGCATCGCCGCGAACGTGCCATCGATCGTCGCGCGCGCCTGGTAGGTCAGCACGTACGAGCCGGCGCGCATGTCGTCGGCGAACCACTGCACCCGGTCGTCGCGCAGCTCCTGGTGGTCGAACGTGATCGCGTTCCACCAGCGCTGCGAGCCGTTCGGCTGCGCGACCGGCGCGGCCGCACCGCCCGCGGCGAGCTTCGGGTTCACCACCTCGAACCCGGCGGGGAGCGGATCGACGAGCGCGATCCACTTGCGATCGGCGTCCGCGACGATGGTGAGCTTCACCGTGACCATGTCGCCGGCGCGGAACGTCGTCGCCGGAGCGCCGCCGGCGTTCAGGTAGAGGCGCTCGATCGTGTAGCCGTTGGTCTGCTCGCGACCCGCATCGACGCGCGCCTCGCGCACGCGCGCGGTGACGTGGGCGCCCTCGGTGACCTTGATCTGCACGTCGTCACCCGCGGTGCCCGCGAGCGGCACCTTGATCGACGCGACCTCGGCCCCGGCGATCTTCTTCTCGAACACCTTCTTGCCGCCGACGGTGACGATCGCCCTGGTCTCGCCGACCGACGAGCGGCGCCCGTAGTCGGCGAGCGCGACGAGCGACCACAGGTTCTCCTGCGTCGAGACCCACGTGCCGGTCTTGCCGCGCTCGGCCTTCAGGCCGGCGACCAGCGGATCGATCATCTTGCTCCGCGGATCGACCTCGAGCAGCGCGGCCAGCGTCATCGCCGTCGCGCGGACGTCGGAGGTCATGTACATCTCGTACTCCTCGCCGGGGAACGTCTCCTTGACGAGCGCCTTGCCGCCGGAGAGGACGAGGTTCGCCTCGATCAGCTTCTGCAGCTCGGCGAGCTGGGCCTTGTCGGCCTTCGCGAGGTGCAGCGCGCGGAGGAGGAACGCCTGGCCCCACTTCGGCAGGCCGGCGCGCACCGCGTAGAGCCGCGCGTTGAGGCTCGCGTCGGGCTTGCCGCGCAGCGCCATCACGTAGGCGGCCATCGCCATCGTCGCGCCATCGTTGTCGGGGCGGAGGTTCGCGTTGCCCGCGGCCCACGCCGACAGCGCGGCGAGGCCCTTGTCGAACACCTCGGCGGGGATCTGCTCGCCCGCCTTCTGCGCGACGGTGAGGCCCCACATCGCGTACGCGGCGAGGTGCGGGTAGGTCTGCGACTGCGGCCACAGCGAGAACAGGCCGTCGCCCTGCTGGTGGCGCATCACCTTCTGCACGCCGATGCGGATGAACTGCGACGCCTTCGTGCCCTTGAGGCTCGGATCGTCCAGCGTGTTCGCGAGGTCGCGCGCCGCGACGAGCGGGATGAACCGCGACATCGTCTGCTCGAGGCAACCGTAGGGATACTCGACGAGCGAGCGGAGGCCCGGCGCCAGGTCCCCGACGCCGCTACGGTCGATCGTGAACGCGAGCTCGCTCTCGCCGCGCAGCACGTCACCGGTCGACGCGATCCGGCCGGTCCACAGCTCGTCCTTGCCGAGCTGCTTCTCGACGAGCAGCCGGTTGTCGTGGATGCGAGGCCGATCGATCGGCACGGTCACCTTGACCGCGTCGCGCTCGCCGCCGAGCGCGACCGAGAACTCGAACGACGCGCTCGCGTTCTCGGAGGCCTTCGCCGCGAACCGGACGCGCGCCGAGCTGTTCGCCGCGACCGCGACCGACTGCGATCCGCCGTCGAGCGTGGCGCCGACCGACTTCGCGGTCACGACCGCCGTGCCCGCGGTGTCGGTGCGGTTGTGGATCACGATGCCGACCGACGCGGCGTCGCCCGAACGCAGGAACCGCGGCAGCGCGGGCGCCGCCATCAGCGGCTTGTTGACGACGAGGCGCGTCTCGCCGGAGCCGAAGCGGTCGCCGATGTCGGCCGCGACCGCCATCAGCCGGAACGCGGTCAGGTTGTCGGGTGCGGTGAACGAGAACGCGATCTCGCCCTGGTCGTTCGTCACGAGCATCGGCGCCCAGTACGCCGACGCCACGAACTTGCTGCGCACGCGCTGGCCATCGCCACCCGACGCCGAGTCGCCGCCCTCGTCGGGATCGCCGGCCTCGGGGTCCGCGAGCCGCGCGACCCGGTTCCAGTTCGTCCCCGCGTCGACCCCGAGACCGTACGACGCGTAGAACGTCTTCATCGGGTTCGGCGTCTGGTACGCGATCAGCTGGAGGATGCCCTCGTCGGCCGCCGACAGCGCGACCTCCGCCTTCACCGGCTTGCCGGCCTGCGTCACCTTGATCATTCCGGAGACCTTGTCACCGGGGCGCACCGTCGCCTTCTCGAGCGCGACCTGCACCTCGAGCTGCTTGTGCTCGGCCGAGACCTTGAGCTCGACGATCCCGAGCTTGAACATCGGACGGTTCCTGTCGCCAGCCCCCCGGCGGCCGCTCACGAGCGCGACGCTCGCGTAGACGTTCGGGGCCCACGCGTCCGCGATCGTCAGCTCGACGCCCTCGCTCGCCGACGCGAGCTTCTTCACGCGCGCTTCGATGATGCCGTCGCGCTCGATCGTGATGAGCGCCGTCGGGTTCGTGAGGTTCGCCTGCGCGACGAGGCGCGCGGTGTCGCCCGGCTTGTAGCTCGGCTTGCTCGCGATCAGCGTCATCCGGTCGCCCTCGTCGCCGCTCCAGAACGCCTCCCCCTTGCCGATGACCCAGATCTCGCTCGCCACCGCGACCACGTTGCCCTCGGCGTCCTTGGCCTCCGCCTTCACGATGTAGTCGCCTGGCTCCGTCGGGTAGATGCGCTCGACGGTCGTGCCGGTCGCGGCGATCTGGACGTCGCGCTCGAGCATCACCTTCTCGCTCGCATCGCAGCGCTGGAACGCGCGGTTGCCGACGTCGGTCCACGTGCAGCTGCGCACGGTGCGCGTGAACGTCAGGTGCGCCTTCGACGCCGTGCGCTTGCCGTCGGGCGCCAGCGCGACCAGGTTCACGCCGAACGGCATGCCGACGGCCTGCACGAATTCGTTCGCGTGCATGCCGAGGTAGAGCGACGTCTTGTGCGCCGTCACGACCGCGCTCTTGCCCATCGTCTGGTCCGCGCTGTCGGTGACGTTCGCGGTCAGGATGTAGTCGATCGGCCCGTCGAACGTCGTCGCGCTGTCGCGCGCGGCGATCTTCAGCATGCCCTGCGCGTCCGTCGTGCCCGTGCCGTCCGAGAGGAACTCGCCGTAGTCCTCGTAGCGGCCGTCGTACCACCACCACGCGTGCGGGTTCGCCGAGAACGTGTACTGGTCGTAGCCCGCGAAGCGCAGCGGGTGGTTCCGCTTCCGCAGGTTCCACTCGACCTTGCCGCCGGCGACCGGCGCGCCGAACAGGTACTTCGCCTCGAGATCGAACGCGAGCTTCTCGCCCGGCTTCGGGCTCGTCTGCGCCGCGCCGAGCTTCACCTCGTACGTCGCGGGCCGGAACTCCTCGACCGTGAACTTCTCGCGGAACACCTGATCGGCGACCGTCGCCCGCACGTAGTAGTCGCCGAGTGCGGCCTCCGGACCGAGCTGCAGGTCGAACGCGAAGCCGCCAAAGCTCGACAGGCGCGCGTCCGTCGTCATCACCGACTGGCCGCGCGAGTCGGTGACCTCGATGGTCACGCCCTTCTTCGCCGGCACGCGCGGCGGCATCCCCGAGGCGATCTCGCGCGCGATGCCCTTGAAGTGGACCTCCTCGCCCGGCCGGTAGAGGCCGCGATCGCTCTGGATGAAGCCACGGATCTTCACCTGCCCGCCCTGCCGGTCCTCGGCGACCCCGAAGTTCCAGATCTGGATCCCGTTCGCCCAGTTCCCGTCGACGACCGCGACATCCGCGCCCTTCTCGACGACCGCGATCAGCCGCTGGCTGCGGTAGCTGTCCCAGTCCTCCCAGTCGGCATCCGCCTCCTCGGGCCGCTCGACCGCCTTCTGGAGCTTGAGGAGCGCGCTGCCGGGAATGCGCACGAGCCCCTCGGCGCTCGTCATGTCCACCCACACCTGCTTGCCGGCCGGGGTGTACACGGCGACCTTCGCGCCGGCGACCGGCGCACCAGTCGCGAGCGACGTCACCCACACGACGCCCGACGACGTCCCCGTCTTGATCAGCACGCCGAGGTCGGTGACGTTCGCGAGGACGCGGTTGCGGCGCGGCGAGAACCAGCCGCGCTGGGGATCGGGCTTGATGTCGTCGCTGCGCACCTCGGCGAGGAACACGCCGCGCGTGCCCTTGCCCGTCCCGCACGACGCGCCGAGCTCGAGCTCGTGGAGCAGCCACTTGTTCTTGCCGGTCGTCTTCGTCGCCTGCGTCTTCGGCGCGACGCCGAGCTTCTTCCAGTCGAGCGGCTTGTCGTCGTCGTTGCCGCCCCACGGGTCGTAGTTCATGTCGGTCGTGAGGATCTGCACGAGCTTGTCCTTCGGGATCTGCGCGCACTCGAGCTCGAACGTCCCGACGTTGCGCGACCACACCGGATAGCCCTTCGCCGAGGCCTCGAGCGCGAAGATGCCGCGCTCCATCGACAGCCGCGGGCGCGCGTCGCCGGTCCGGAACGTCTGCTCCGCCGGCGCCGCGAGCTTCTGCCCGAACCGGTCGACGAGCCCGTCGACCGTCAGCCTGTACTCGGTCTCGGTCTCGAGATCCGCGGTGACGCGGTACTCGAGGCCGTCGCCCGAGAGGTAGCCCTGCTCCAGGCTCGGGATCGCCGGCGTGGCCTTCACCGCCTTGCGCGCCGCCTCGAGCGCGACCGGCGTCGAGAACTGGAACACCAGCGTGACCTCGTCGGCCGCGACGTTCCATCCGGTCGGCGCGAGCTTCGTCACGGTCAGCGCCGGCCGCGCCCGCACGGCGAGCGTGTACGGCTTCTCGAGCGGCGCGTTGCCGCCGGCGCCGGCCAGTCCGTCGCACACGAGCGTGTACGATGCTCCCGGCGACAGCGCGTGCGCGGGCTCGAGCGCGATGCTCGGCGCCGACGTCGCATCACCGAACGGCGTCTTCAGCGCGATCGGTCCCCCCGCGCCGACCAGCGCGCAGTGCGCGGCGGCGTCCGCCGCGAGCACCGGCTGGTTGAACGACAGCGGCACCTTGCCATCGGGCGCGAGCGACATCGCGTCGACACCCCAGACGCCCTCGACCGCGAGCGGGCGGTGCACGAACGAGAACTGGAAGCCCGACGTGCGGTTCCCGAGCTCGCCCGCGAGGGAGACCTTGTAGCGGGTCGAGGGCGCGAGCGCCTCGGTCGGCTCGATCGCGAGCGTCTGGCGGTCCTGCCAGAACCCCTTCCACGCGAACGCCGGCTCGACGCGCACGGTCCCGGGCGCCGCGGGCTGCCCCACCATCGCCTCGCCGACCACCGGCTTGTCGAACCGGATCTCGACGGCCTCGGCCCTGTCGACGGGCCCCTGCGGTGCGAACGACATCACCTGGACGTCGCCCTTCTTGCTGCCGCCGCAGCCGAGCAGGCTGCCGAGCAGGCCGGCGATCGTGCCGGCGGCGAGCGAGTAGCTCATCACGACCTGCCGGCGGCTCAGGCGGCCGGTGGAATCGGGAAACCAGCGAGAAGGCAACATGACCAGGTGCTCGTGCAGTGCCGGTGCCGATCGCGATGCGAGGCGTCGCGCGGACTTGCACCCTGCGTGGGCTCGCAGACACAAAAGCGGTGACACGCCCGGACGCGCCGCGACGCGCCCCGGGCGCGAATGAGATCGCCGGCCCGCGCGTTTCTCCCTCGTGCTCCGCTCCGCGTGGAGATCCGGGCGCTGGGCGCTCGTCGTCCTGCTGCTCCCGCTCGTCGCCGCGATCCACCTCGCGTGCGTGCTCGTGGTCGTGTGGCCATTCGATCGCGACGAGCTCACCGCGACGAGCGCACCGCTCGTGATCCTCGACCTGCGCGGCGATCAGATCGCCGTGCTGCCCGCGGTCGGCGCGGATCGCACGAACTGGACGCCGCTCGGCGAGCTGCCCGCGATCGCGGTGTCGGCGGTCGTCGAGAGCGAGGATGCGAGGTTCTGGGACCACGGCGGCGTCGACGGCCTCGGCATCGCGCGCGCCGTGTGGCTCGATCTGCAGGGCGGGCGGTTCGGCGGCTCCACGCTGACGATGCAGCTCGCACGCATGCTCGCCACCGCCGGCGAGGCGCGCACGCTGTCCGCGAAGCTGCGCGAGTCGATGCTCGCGCTGCGGATCGAGCGCGCCGTCGACAAGCGCACGATCCTCGAGCAGTGGATGAACCGCGCGTATTTCGGCAACGGCGCCTACGGCTTCGCGGCCGCGGCGCAGCTCTACTTCGGCAAGCCGCCGGGCGGGCTGTCCGATGCCGAGGCCACGCTGCTCGCGGTCCTGCCGCGCGCGCCGACCGGTTACGATCCGTACACGAAGCTGGACGCGGCGCTGCGCCGGCGCGACCGCGTGCTCGCGTTGCTCGTCGACCGAGGCGTGATCACGGAGCAGCGCGCGCTCGAGGCGCGCACGCAGGTCGTCGCGATCGGCAAGCACCGCGCGCGCGACGAGGCACCGCACTTCACGCGCTGGGTCGCGGCGCAGCTGCCGCCCGCGGTGCGCGAGGCCGGCGGCACGCTCCGGACCACGCTCGACCTGCGGCTGCAGAAGCAGCTCGCCGGGCGGGTGCGCGAGCAGGTCGCACAGCTCGCGCGGCGGAACCTCGATCAGGCGGGCCTCGTCGTGCTCGACGCGCGCACGACCGAGGTGCGGGTGATGATCGGCTCCGTCGCGTGGGACGGGCCCGACGGTCAGATCAACATCACCACGCGACGCCGTCATCCGGGCAGCGCGCTCAAGCCGTTCGTGTACGCGGCCGCGATCGAGGCCGGTGACCACCCGGCGTCGATCGCGTGGGACACGCGCGACACGAGCGATGACTACTTCGCGCCGTCGGCGGGCGCCGAGCACGGACCGGTGCGCTACCGCGAGGCGCTCGCGAGCTCGTACAACTTCGCGGCGGTCGACGTGCTGCAGAAGGTCGGTGTCGCGCGCGTGATGAGCATGCTGCGCACCGCCGGTGTCGCGGAGCTCGACGGCGCGCCGAGCGACTACGGCCTGCGGCTCGCGCTCGGCTCCGCGAAGGTGCGCCTCGTCGATCTGACGGCGAGCTACGGCTTCCTCGTCAAGGATGGGTTCGCCGGCCGCCCGCGCGGGATCGCGGTCGCGGTGTCGCCCGACGGGACGCGCTGGTCGCCCCCGCGCGCACCCGAGCGGCGCGTGGTGTCGCCCGAGACCGCGTGGCTCGTGATGGACATGCTCGCGGATCCGGAAGCGCGCCGTCCGGGGTTCGGCATGGAGCTGCCGTTCGATCTCCCGTTTCCGATCGCGGCGAAGACCGGCACCGCGCGCGGCTTCGCCGACACGTGGGCGATCGGCGCGACCAGCGAGGTCCTGGTCGGTGCGTGGGCCGGCACGTTCGACGGCACGTCGACGCACGGCCTCGTCGCGATGGACGCGGCCGCACCACTCGTGCGCGATGCGATGCTCGCGGTCGGTCAGTCGTCGCGCCTGACCTTGCCGGCGCGCCCGCGCACCATCGAGCCGATCGAGCTGTGCGCCGGCAGCGGGATGCTCGCCGGAGCGGCGTGCCCGCGGATCACGGACTACGTCGTGCGGGAGCGCGCGGCGAGGATCCCGCGCGACACCTGGTACGACGACGCCGGTGCGATCCACTACCCGGACCGCGCCGCGGGCTGGCTGCGCCGCCGCGCACTACGAGGAGGCTGACGCGGAGGCCTCGCCGAGCAGGTGGCGGGCGATGTTGATGATCTGGATCTCGTCGGTGCCGCCGCCGATCTGGAGCAGCTTCGCGTCACGCGCGAGCATCTCCACCCGGTACTCCTGCATGTAGCCGTTGCCGCCGAGCAGCTGCACGGCATCCATGGCGACCTCGGTCGCGGCGCGCGCGCAGTACAGCTTGGTCGCGCTGGCCTCGGCGGCCGACATCGTCTTGCCGGCGGCCGACAGCTCGATCTGCTTGAACATCAGGTTCTCGACGTTCTGCTTGTGGACGAACATCCGCGCGAGCTTGTCCTGCACGAGCTGGTACTCGGCGATCCGCTTGCCCCACGTGACGCGCTCCTGCGCGTACGCCGTCGCGATCTCGAGGCAGCGCTCGATGATCCCGACGCACATCGGCGCCATGCCCGTGCGCTCGCTGTGGAACACGTCCTTGCCGCTCGCGCGCCCGAGCGCCTTCTCCTGGCCGCCGAGCAGGCGGTCCGCGGGGACCCAGCAGTCCGCGAGGAACACCTCGCCCGTCGGCGAGCTGTGCATGCCCATCTTGCGCATGGGCTTGCCGGTCTCGAGGCCGCGGTCTCCCCGCTCGACGATGAACGACTGGATCGGCCGCGCCTCGATGGGGGTGTCATCCCCGCGATCGATCTTCGCGTAGATCACGAGGATGTCCGCGTAGGGCGCGTTCGTGATGAACGTCTTCTGCCCGTTCAGCACGTAGCCGCCGTCGCGCGGGACCGCGGTCGTCCGCATCGAGCGGAAGGCATCGGAGCCGGCGCCCGGCTCGGTCATCCCCCACGCGCCGATCTTGTCCCAGGCGAGCAGCGGGAGGCCCCAGCGCTGCTTCTGCTCGAGCGTGCCCTTGCCGACGATCGCTCCGCCCGCGAGGCCGGCCGACGCGCCGAACGCGAGCATGAAGCCCGGGCACACGCGCGACAGCTCGATCGACA
>JAEUJX010000556.1 GCA_016794545.1 Myxococcales bacterium | reverse complement strand
CGTGTCGAGCACGCGATCGCACGTCTCAAGAACTGGCGCGTCCTTCGCGACCACCGCCGACGGGGCCGTCATCTCGACGATACGTTCCGCGCCGTCTGCGCCCTCCACAACCTGCAGGTCGAGTTTCGGGACAACCCTTAGAGGCTCGCCAGGAGCTCCTGCACCGGCGGGTTGATCAGGTGGTAGTCGATCAGGAACGCGTCGTGGCCGTTCGGTGTCGGGATGTCGAGGTGTGCGACGTCGACGCCGGCCTCGCGCATCGCCGCCTCGATGCGTGCGACCTCGGCGGTGGGGAACAGCCAGTCGGTGTCGAACGAGATCAGGAGGGCCTTGCCGCGCAGCCTGCTGAACGCGGCCTGGAGCGAGCCGAACTGCTCGTCGAGGTCCATCTCGTCCATCGCCGCCTGGACCCGGATGTACGAGTTCGCGTCGTACGAGGTGGCGAACTTGCCGCCCTGGTACTCGAGGTAGCTGTCGACCTCGAACTGGCGCGTGCCGCCGCGGCGGCGCCGGCCGAACTTGGCCTCGAGCGCTTCGTTCGAGAGGTAGGTCATGTGGCCGACCATGCGGGCGAGCTGGAGACCGCGGAGCGGGTCGGGCGAGTCGTAGTAGTCGCCGCCCTTGAAGGCGGGGTCGGACTGGATGAGCTTCCGGCCGATCAGGTGCCACGCGACGCTCGCGACGGGGACGGAGGCGGACGCGGCGATGCAGATCAGCGCGCCGATGCGCTCGGGGTGGAGCGCGGCCCACATCAGGACCTCCATGCCGCCGAGCGAGTTGCCGGCGATCGCCTTCCACTTCGTGATGCCGAGGTGGTCCATGACGATCCGCTGCGACTCCACCATGTCCTCGACGGTGACCCACGGATAGCGGGATCCGTAGGGCTTGCCCGTCGCGGGATCGAGGGAGCGCGGTGCCGTCGTGCCCCACGGCGAGCCGGGGAAGTTCACGCACACGACGAAGTGCGTGCGCAGATCGATCCCCTTGCCGTGGCCGACCATGCCGTCCCACCAGCCGGGCTTGATGTCGTCGGGCGTGTACTTGCCGGCACAGTGAGCGCCGGGCGACAGGGCATGGCACACGAGCACGGCGTTCGACCGGTCCTCGTTCAGCTCGCCGTAGGTCTCGTAGATGATCTCGAACGGCGCGATCCGCTCGCCGTGCGTGAACCGGAAGCCTTCCGCCAGCGCGAGGGTCTTCGGCGGATCGCACACGAACGTGTCGTCGACGAACTGTGTCACGGCCCATTCTTCCCACACGTCGATCCGTGTGGTCCACTGGCGCGTACCACCGAGGAGCCATGGCCACCGAGTTCAGCTACGAGCACGTGTTTCGCGCCCCCGAGGTGGAGACCATCATCGACGCGTACTTCGACATGGACCACCTGGCTTACCAGGACAAGCTCGCCGAGCTCGGGGACCGCGTGGTGACGGACTCTCAGGACGACGGCGTGGTGCGGAAGGCCACCTGGCGCGTGGTCTCGCTGAAGCCGCTGCCGGTGTTCGTGCGGCCGTTCGTCAAGGGCGGCAAGCTCGCGTTCCTCGAGACCATGTCGTGGAAGCGCGGCGGCGGCCTCGTCGAGGCCTCGGTGACTCCCGACATCCTGAACGGGCGCGTTCACATCGTGTCGCGCTACGAGCTGTCGAAGGTGGGCGAGAACCAGATCAAGCGGCGCTACAGCGGCACCGTCACGGCGAACATCACGCTGCTGTCGGGCAAGATCGAGCGCGGCATCGTCGCCGAGTTCGACAAGTCGATGGCACTGATGACCAAGTGCACGCAGGACTGGCTCGATCAGCGCGCGAAGGCGTAGCGCGCCAGCTGCGTCCAGAACATCACCGCGAACAGCGCGGCGCCGGCCGCGAACAGCACGAGCGCGGCGTCGAGCCGGCCGGCGATCGCGAGCGCGAGCATCACGACGAGCACGAAGTCGCGCTTGAACAGCTTGGGCACGAACGAGCGCAGGCCACGGCCGGAGAGGAGCTCCGTGCTCTGCATCGCCCACGGGATCGCCGCGAGGTCCCCCGAGCGGTAGACGAAGCGCAGCAGCGCGTACTGGGTGAGCTGCGTCGTCGCGAACGCTCCGAGCGCGCCGAACGCGAGCGGGGCGGCCCAGGTCACGCCGAGGTCGGTCAGGTAGAGCGCGATGCCGCTCGCATAGGCGACGTTCGCGAGATCGTCGACGACGGTGTCGAGCCACTGGCCGGTACGCGAGAACTGGTAGCGCAGCCGCGCGAGCTCGCCGTCGCAGCCGTCGATGATCGAGCCGAGATTGACGAGCAGGAAGCCCACCACCGCGGCGCCGTGCGCGATCGCGGCCGCGCCGAGGATCGCGAGGACGAGCGCGGCGATCGTGATGTGGTTCGGGTGCACCGGCGTGCGCATGAGCAGCCACGAGATGCGCAGCGAGATGTGGCGATTGATCCACGCCGCGGCGAGCCCGTCGGCGGACTTGCGCAGCGACCACACGAGCCTGCGCTCGGCCCGGTGAAGCGCACGCCGGTCGGGGGCCGCCGCGGTGAAGGCGAGGTACGGCGGCGGCGCCTCGCTCGTGCCGATGCGCGCGACAGCGGCGGCGAGACCGCCGGGCTCGCCGGCGGCGCGCGCGAGCTCGAGCGCGGTCGCGCGATCGGTCGCGAACACCGCGTCGTGCTCGGCGCCCGCGACCACGCCGATCCGCCCGCCCGCTCGCCACGCGGCGATCGCGGCGCGCGGGAGATCGCGATGGAAGATCCGATCGGCGCGCACGACGAGCACCTCATCGCCCCCGGCGCCGCCCGGCGGATGGGTCACGATCTCGAGCGAGGCGCGCTTCGCGATCCGCTCGTCGGAGAACACGCTCGACAGATCCGGGAGCGGCCGCGCGACATCCCACAGGATGTAGATCTTCGACGCCCCCGCGAGCGCGGCGTCACAGGTCAGGCGCAACAGGTGCGGGATGCCGGCGACCTCGTCGAGCAGCGCCGGCCGGGCAGACCGCCCGTCGAGGGTTCCGGCGAGGATCCATGCCTCCATATCGAGTGAGGACGGCGATCCGTGGCGGAGGTTCACGGTGTAAAAGCAGCCATGCGCTCCGCCAAGTGGCTGTTCCTCCTCGCGCTGACCTCCTTCGGGTGCAAGCGGGACTCGTCCTCGGCGAAGCCCGAGGGTGTCGCACCCTCGGCGCCTACATCGACCGCCGAGGCGGATGCGCTGTGGGCGATGGCGCCCGAGGGGGCCGCGTTCGGCGTCGTGATCGCGCCGCGCGCCGTCGGGATGGCGGAGCACGCGTGGCAGGACATCCGGGCGCTGTTCGCCGTCGCGCCCGAGCTCGCGGTGCCGAATTCGCTGCTCTCGAACCAGATCTCGGCGGTGTTCGGCAAGCCCGACATCGTGCTCGCCGACGTCGGGCTCTCGCCGAAGCAGGGCGCCGCGTTCTTCGTGCTTCCGAACGGCGGCGGCATCGCGATCGTGCCGGTCGCCGATCGCGACAAGTTCCTGGCCGCCACGAAGGGCACGAAGGGCACCGACAGCGACTCCGTGGGCAAGGCGACGTGCAAGACGATCAAGGACACGTACGTCTGCGCGCGCACGCCGGACCTGTTCGACAAGCTCGGCAAGGCGAAGCTGAAGGACGGCC
The DNA here is from genome assembly GCA_016794545.1 of Myxococcales bacterium. Taxonomy (GTDB): domain Bacteria; phylum Myxococcota_A; class Polyangia; order Haliangiales; family Haliangiaceae; genus JABFXX01. The sequence goes on along the minus strand of JAEUJX010000556.1, from coordinate 9,608 downwards.
TCGCCGTCGTCGGCACGCGCGGCGACATCGAGGTCGTCGCGGACCTCCCGATCGGTCCCGGCATCAAGGGTGCGGCCGCGGTGCAGCTCGCGCGCGGCACGGTGGTGGTGCGCGCCGTCGTCGGAGGCGTGCCTCCGCAGTACTCCCAGAAGCTCGCGCAGGCGCAGGCCAAGGCGCCCGGCGATCGCGCGAAGACCGCCGGCTTCGCGGTGATGAGCGTCGCGCCGATGCTGCAGACCGCGCTGCCCCGGATGCCCGGCAAGGTCGCCGACGTGCTGGGCGCGATCAGCGGCCCGCTCACGCTGCACATCCCCGCCGGCACCGCCGAGCTCGATCTGCGGCTGCCGTTCTCGGACGCGACTGCCGCGGCGGACCTCGTCGAGCACTGCGCCGACATCCCGGGCTTCGCGGAGGCGGGCGCGTCGTTCTACGACGGCGCGTGTCACGTCGCGATCCCCACGCTCGGCTACACGCTCGACATCTGGATCGAGAACAACCAGCTGCGCGTCGGCAAGAAGGGCGGCGCCAAGCCGGGCGCCGACGTGCCGATGACGGCGATCGGCGCCGAGCTCGCCGACACGGCATCGGTGTTCGCGTTCTGGGGCCGCGGCACGCTGTTCGGTCCGGGTCCGGCGCAGATGCCGAAGCTGCCCGCGGTCCCGACGGAGATGCTGATGGGCCTGCGCGGCCTCAGCGTGCTGAGCGAGCTCGGCATGTCGAGCCGCGTCGATGGCGACAAGCTGCACGTGATGTTCGCGCTGCGCACGATCTGGTCGAACCCCGACGATGTCGTCGCGAAGCTCGTCGCGATCTCGCCGCAGACCTTCCTCGATGGCAAGGCATCCGATGCGGCCGCATCGATCGCGGCGGGGGCTCCGGGCTCGCCGTTCGCCGCCGACTACAAGGCCGGCACGGGCGGCATGATGGCCCCCGCCGCCGTGGTCGGGATGCTCGCCGCGGTCGCGATCCCCGCGTTCATGGACTACATGAAGAAGAGCAAGCGGTCGGAGGCCGAGCTGCGCCTCAACCAGATCGCGAAGAGCGCGAAGGTCTACTACATCGAGAACGCGGCGTTCCCCGCCGGCGAGGCCCCGATCACGCCGCCGACCGCGTGCTGCGACGGTCCGGATCGCACGTGCGCACCCGCGGGCGCCGGCTGGATGAACGAGGCGTGGTCCAAGCTCGACTTCTCGATCGACGAGCCGACGCTGTTCCAGTACCGCTACCGCTCCGACGGCAAGACGCTCGAGGCCGAGGCGATCGGTGATCTCGACTGCGACGGCAACACCATCACGTACAAGCTCCACATGACCGCGGAGCAGGGCAACCCGACGGCGACCATCGAGGCGCCGCCGCCCAACACCGACTGAGCGCTACGCCACGAGCAGCGTCTTCTCCGGCAGCTCGTCCCACGGCTCGGCGGTGAGCTGCTCGCTCGCGATCACGGTCGCGCCACCGCGGCGCAGCACGAACAGCGAGCGGCCGAGCCGGTGCGCGTACAGGCGCGAGCCGCAGGACAGCAGGAAGCTCGCGGAGCCGATCTCGCCGAGGGCGTGGAGCGCCGACACAGCCGCGCGCACACCACGCTCGCAGTCGCCCGCCTCGTCGACGTGGGTCATCACGAAGGCGAAGAACCGCTCGCTGTCGGTGTCGCCCTCGATCTGCGCGAGCCGCGACGGCGAGCTGCGCGCGACCATCGCGGCGACGTCCTTGATCGTGCCGTTGTGCGCGAACACGAACGGGCCGCGCCGGAACGGGTGCGTGTTCGCGATCGCGGTCGGGCCGACCGTCTTCTGGCGCACGTGCGCGACCACCAGCCGCGCCGCGCCACCGAGCTCGTTGAAGCGCGCGCAGTCGGCCGCACAGGTGGTGCTGCGGTGGACCATCCAGTCATCGGCCGTGCGCAGCGCGACGCCCCAGCCATCGGGGTGCTCGCGTGACAGCACGCGCAGGCTGCGGGGCGCATCGCGAAGGAGCTCGCCCGGGGAGACCGGCTCCGTGCTCACGACTCCGAACATCCGGCACATCACCGTCAACTCTAGAGGTCGCCGGGGCGCGTGCAATGTTTCGGCATGCGTGCGAGTTATTCCACGTGACCAAGGCTCCGCCGTTCCCCGACAGCCTGTGTCATCGCTGCCGGTTTCTCCGGGTGGTCGAGAGCGGCAAGGGCTCGGTGTTCCTCATGTGTCAGGAGCCCGCGCTGCCGAAGTACGGCCCGCAGCCTGTCAAGGCGTGCCGCGGCTTCGTCGCGAAGTGATCTCCGCTCGCCGAAGGCAGTCGCCTTCAACGAAGAAAAGTTGCCCCACCAGGTCCGCCCGGCTTACGGGTTTTATGGGCACCTTATGGAAGCAGCCGTCTCCAACGATAATGCTGACCTCCGACCACCCGCACTCCTGCGCGGGACGGCCAAGGGGCTCGAGATCCACGTCGTCGGCACCGCCCCGCTCGAGGACATCCTCGCGGCCGTGCAGAAGCGCCTCGACGAGGCGCCCACGTTCTTCCGCGGCAGCGACGTGCGCATCAAGGTCGATGACGGCCCGCTGCCCGCCGGCTGCCTCGCGCGCCTCGACGAGCTCGCGACCCTGTTCGAGCTGCGGATCGTCGAGGTCGGGCCGATGGCGAAGGCGCCGGTCCGGTCGTCGTCGATCGCGCTGGTCGAGGACGCGATCCCGACGCTCGCGCCCCAGCTCGCCATCGGCTCCGCGCCGTCCCCGTCGCTCGACGCCGCCGCGCCGCAGGAGCCGCCGCCGCTCGAGGAGCCCGAACCGTACGAGGCGTTCGAGGAGATCGCGACGAACCAGGCCGCGAACCCGCTCGCCACGATCCCGCCGCCGCTCCCCGCCGCCACCGAGCTCGCCGAGCCGGTGATGCTCGCCGATGCGGAGCTGACGGAGCTCGTCGAGGTGCTGCGCTCGGAGCCGAGCTTCACCTCCGAGGAGCCCACGCACAGCGCCGCGCCGCTCGCGCTCGCACCGGGCCCCGAGCTGCCGCAGGAGCCGGCCATCGGCCCCCGCCTCGTCATCGGTCCGGTGCGCTCGGGCGTGATCCTCGAGCACCACGGCCACCTCATCATCTTCGGCGACGTGAATCCGGGCGCGGAGGTCCGCTGCACCGGCAACATCGTCGTGCTCGGCCGGCTGCGCGGCACGGCGCACGCGGGCATCGGTCAGGATGTCGGCTTCATCCTGGCGCTGCGCCTCGAGCCGCAGCAGCTGCGCATCGGCCGCAAGGTCGCGCGCGCCGCGGACAGCGACAAGCCGCTCGACGATTCAGAGATCGCCTACTGCACCGGCGACCAGATCGTCGTCGAACGCTACACCGGCAAGCTTCCTCGCAACCTCGCCACCAGCATCTAAGGAGTCCCCATGGGTCGCGCAATCGTCATCACTTCCGGCAAGGGCGGGGTCGGGAAGACCACGACCACGGCCAACCTCGGCGCGGCGATCGCGCAGCTCGGGCACAGCGTCGTGCTCGTGGACGCCGACATCGGTCTGCGCAACCTCGACGTCGTGATGGGCCTCGAGAACCGCATCGTCTATCACGTCGTCGATGCGATCCGCGGCAAGTGCTCGGTGCAGAAGGCGCTGATCAAGGACCGCCGCATGGACAACCTGTGGCTCCTCCCGGCGTCGCAGACCGATGACAAGGACGCGGTCACGCCCGAGGACATGCGCTCGTTGATCTTCGAGCTCAAGGCGACCCACGACTTCGTCCTGATCGACTGCCCCGCCGGCATCGAGCAGGGCTTCAAGAACGCGATCGCCGGCGCCGACGAGGCGATCGTGGTCGCGACCCCCGAGGTGTCCTCGATCCGCGACGCCGACCGCGTGGTCGGCCTGCTCGCGGCGGCCGACGTGCCGGCGCGCCTGATCGTCAACCGCATCTCGCCGACCCTCGTGAAGCGCGGCGACATGCTCTCGCAGTCCGACGTGATCGAGATCCTCGCGCTCGAGATGCTCGGCGCCGTGCCGCTCGACGACATCGTGATCGCGACGACCAACAAGGGCGTGCCCGCCGTCCTCGAGGGCAAGGGCCTGGCGGCGAAGGAGCTCCTCCGCATCGCGAAGAAGCTCGCTGGACACGAGGTCGACGACAAGGAGAGCGTCGGTTTCTTCACCCGTCTCGGCCGCGCGCTCGGCCTGTCGGCCACGCCGGCGTGAGGAGCTGACCATGTGGAATGGCATCAAGAGTTTCTTCAGCGGCAAGTCGAGCCGTGAGGTCGCGAAGGGGCGGCTTCACCTGGTCCTCGCGCACGATCGCTCGGGTCTCGAGGGCGGGCGCCTGCAGGAGCTGCGCGCCGAGCTCGCCGCGGTGATCGCGAAGTACGTGCCGATCGATGCGGAGGCCGTCGAGATCCAGATCGAGACGCACCGCCGGCAGACGCAGCTGACCGTGTCGAGCGCGATCCAGCCGCGCAACGTCTAAGATCGTCAGTGGAGCAGGAACCACTTCACGCCCGAGGTGACCTCGAGGTGGAAGTGGTTGCGATGCGGCCGGTTGAAGTTCGGCGTCAGCATCACATTGAACAGGTGAGCGGCGGCGGTCTCGCACAGGATCGCGCGCAGCTCGAGTGACTTCGGCGTGGCCTTCCTCGGCTTCGCGCCGGCGCCACAGGTCTTCGCGCCGATCCGGCCGTAGAAGTCGTCGAGCACGTCGAGCACGGTGCCGTCGGACTTCTTGAACCAGCCCGCGTCGAGCGCGAGCGCACCGGCGTGACGCGAGCCCTCCTTGTCCTCGGGCCACGACTTCGGGGGTGGGCGCCACATCGAGTAGTGGCGAACCTCGACGATGTCGTGCGCGGCGAGGATGCCGGCGAAGTCATCGAGCGCGAGCGCGAGCCGGCAGTCCGCGACCATCCAGTTCGAGATCTCGCGGCGCTCCGGCTTCTCGCTGGTGTTGAACGCGACGCCGCGCAACCTCCCGGTCAGCCGCACCGGCGCGCGCACCCCGCGGGCGTCGTCGACGCGCGTGAACCCGATGCCGCGCGAGGTCAGCTCGGCCTCGCACTCGTCCTGCGTCATCTGCCCGTACTTCCAGGCGGCGGTGGTGGTCGCGTCCTCGACGTGCGCGTAGCGCGACTTGTCGGACTTCGGCGCCCGCCGCTTCTTCTTCTTCGGCGCGGCCGCGGCGGTCGCCGCGACGGCGAGCACGAGCAGGACGGCCGTGGCGCGGGTCACGAGCGCGAACCTAGCAGCGTTTGCCATCCGGCGCCCGAGGGAATCACCGACGCTGGCCTCATGCGTTTCGCATGGATGGCACCGGTCGCCGGGGTTCAGACGCTGCGCTGGAACGGATTGGTGTCGACGTCACCACCGGAGCCGCGCAGGGCGCGCCGCAGCGCGAGGTACTTCGGCGATGCGGCGAGCTTCGCGACGGCAGCGCGGCCGTCCTCGGTCGCCAGGCGCATCGCCCAGGTCGCGTTGCAGCACGCGACGAGGCCCGCGCGATCGCCGGCGCGCCGGCACGCCGCGATGTACGCGGCCGCGTCGAGCCGACCGGCCGCCGCGAGGCGCTCCGTCATCGCCTTGCGTTGCGCGACCGACAGCTTGCTGCGCAGACGCTCCGCCGTCCCCGTCGTCTCGCGGTCGGCGGTCTTGTCGGTGCCCGGCCCGAAGGCGTGCTGGAGGCCCGCGATCATCCGCTGGAAGGCCTCGGCATCGGTCATCGCGAAGACGCGTCGAGGCCGCGACCACTCGGCGACCCGGCCGAGCACGAACCGCAGCGCCGCGTCGCGATCGAGGTTGATCTCGGCGCGCGACTCGGCGCGTGCCGATGCGACACCCGCCGGCAACACCACGATCGGCGGGTGCGAGAGCAACACGCGCACGTCACCCTTCCGCTCGTCGATCGTGTACAGCAGCGTCGCCGGGCCGCCGAGCAGCTTGATGATCTGCGGATACATCGCGACCGCGGCCGCCGCGTTCGACGCGGCGACGCGCCTGGCGTCCATCAGATTCGCGTCGACCAGCGCGGCGTTCGCGCTCGGCGCGACCATCGCGTACGCGTCGGCGATCACGTCCATCAGGTCGCCGATCGGCGACTCGTCCTCGTCGTCGATCAGCGAGCTGCGGGTGGCCTGATCGAGCAGCGTCGCGTAGCCCTCGTCCGAGGCCATCGCGCGTGGCTCGTGGGCCGCGAAGAACTTCTCGTCGTCGGCGGTGAGGCGCGCGTCGAGGCCGAGCGCGAGCTCGTAGGCCGCGCGCGCGTCATCGGTCTCGCCGCCGCGGGCGAGGTTGCGCGCCCACGCCAGCACGTCGAACGGATCCTGCTGTGCCTCGACGAGCGCGAACAGCGCGGACTCCTGCGGCCGGCCCGTCGTCGACGCGAGCTCGACGAGACCGCGGCGCGCTGCGAGCGCACCATCGGACTCGGGAGCCGCGACCACGGCCTTGCGGTACGCCTCGAGTGCGGCGTGCTCGTTGCCGAGATCGCGCTCCGCATCGCCGAGCCGGCGCCACAGATCGGCGCGCCGCGGATCGGCCTCGGCCCCGCCGGCGTCCCACGCGGCGAGGGCGGGGCGGAGCCAGCCGGCCGCGCGCTGCGCATCGCCCGCCTTCAGCGCCACGGCGGTCGCGCACGCGACGGCGTCGAGGTCGCGCGGATGGCGCTGCATCAGCTCCGCCGCGAGCGCCGACGCTCGGCCGAGCTCGCCGCGCGCGGCGAACGCCTCCGCGGCCTCCTCGGTCAGCTCCTTGATCCGGCGCGGCTCGGCGAGGACCGATGCGAGCGCGACGCAGGTCTCCGCGCGCTCGGCGGCGCCGCGCTTGCGCTGGAGCGCGAGCAGCTTGGTCAGCACCGCCGGGCTGCCCTCGCCGGCGACGGCGACCCAACAGCGCTCCGCGCGCTCGGGATCGCCGAGGACGTCGAGCGCCATGTCGCCGAGTGCGTCGAACAGGCGGAGCCGGTCGCGCGGAGCCTTCGTCGCATTCGCTTCCTTCTCGAGGCACTCGGCGCCGCGTGCGAGGTCGCCCTTCTCGATCGCGACCTCGGCGAGCGCGTGCCAGGCAGGTGCACACGCCGGATCCAGCTCGACCGCGCGCGTGTAGTGAGCCATCGCGTTCGCGGGCCGCAGCGCGCGGGTCTCGGCCTGCGCGGCCTTCACGAGGCCGAGCGCGACGCCGGCCCTGTAGCGTCCGGCGTCGGGGTGATCGGCGAGCGCCCCGAGATGAAGCGACGCCTGGCGCCACAGCTTGCGCTGGAAGCACGACTCGCCGAGCGCGAGCGTGATCGGCAGCGACGTGCGGTCGAGGCGGTGCGCCTCGTGGAGCAGCTGGTGGCTCTCGTCCTCGTCGCCGAGGCGGGCCATCACGCGCGAGAACTCGAACACGAGCGGGGCGAGCTTGTCGCCGGGCGTGTCCTCGGGCGCGCTCGCGAGCGCCTCGCGCAGGTGCTCCGCGGCGGCGTCGAGCTTCTTCGCGCGCACGAACACCTGCGCGAGCGCGAGGTGAGCGCCGAGGTGCTGCGGCTGCTGCTGGAGCAGCGCGCGGAGCCGGCGCTCGGCGCCCTGCTGGTCGCCCTCCCCGGCGTCGAGCGTCGCGCGCTCGACGGACAGCTCGGTGCGCGCCACGTCGAGGTCGCGGCGGACCGCATCGTCGTCGGGGCGCATCTCCGTCGCGCGCTCTAGCGCGCGCACCGCAGCCTTGTGATCGCCGGCCTCGCGGAACCGGTGCGCGGCGGCGACGATGTACATCGACGCGTCGGCGCCATCGGGCAGCGCGGCCGCGTACCGGAGTAGCGCCGCGCCGTGGACGCGGGGATCCGGATCGGTCGCGGCGGCGGCGGTGATCCGCTCGAGCGCCGGCAGGTACTCTGGCGCCGCCGCCAGCAGCTCCTCCAGCGCGGCGTTCGCCGCCGGTCGATCGCCGATGTCCTCGAGGATGCCGGCGAGCCGCAGCCGCAGCGCCGCGACATCGTCGCGGGGAACGCCGCGCTCGATCGCATCGGTGACTCGCGCCCGGAGGATGTCCGCGGCCTCGCGGCCCTGACCGCTGCGCGCGAGCACCTCGGCGTAGTCGACCATGCCGCTCAGGTTGTCGGGCGCGTGCTGCGCGGCCTGCGCGACCGCGGCGGCTGCCTCCTGCTGCGCGCCGGCCTGCTCGAGCGCGCGCGCCTGCGACCGCAACAGCGCCGCCTTCTCGACGCCGCTCTCGGCGCGTGCGGCCCGTGCACCGCGGACCTCGGCGAGCTCGTGCCAGCGGCCGAGCGCCGACAGCAGGTCGTCGAGTGCGCGCCACGCCTCGGCGTCGCCGGGGCGCCGCGCGACGATCAGCTCGTAGTGCGCCGCCGCCCGGTCGAGGCGACCGCTCTCGCGATACAGCTTGCCCGCGGCGCGGAGTGCGGCGCGCGCGCGGTCGTCGTGCGCGAGCTCGCCGACGCGCTCGAACGTCTCGGCGGCTCGCAGCGACGCACCGGCGCGGCGGTACAGCCACGCGAGGCGATCGAGGCGGTCGACGTTGTGCGGGTCCAGCGCGACCACCTTCTCCATCGCCGCGATCGTCTCGAGCGGCTGGTCGAGGTTCTCGTGGACGTCGGCCAGCTCCTCGTAGAACGCGGCGGCGCGCTCCGGGTGGTTGGTCGCCGCGCGCGCCTCGTCACCGAGGAGCACGGCGAGCTGATCCCACAGGCCGTGCTCCGCCGCGATCGCGCGCAGCCGCCGCCGCGCTTCCGGATCGCGCGGTGCGCTCCTGACCTCGGCGATCGACACGCGTAGCACCTGGATCGTGTCCGACGCGGTGTCGTACCGCTCGAGCTTGCCCCAGCGCCGCGTGCGGTCGTCCTCGGCCATCGCCATCGAGTCTATGTGATCTCGCGGGCCTCCAGATCCGTCCTTGACTTGGATCGGCGGGAGCCTCAAGGTGCAGCCCGCGCACGCGAGCCGCTTCTGTCTCAGGAGCGAAGCACGCCGCGAAGGAGGGACCGGTACATGTCCACGGAGACGGCAATCAACACCTCCGCATCTGCGGAGGGGGAGGGCGGGCGATGGGAATCGCAATGTCCTCCCTGGAGTACGACCTAGCGATCATCGGAGCGGGACCCGTCGGTCTCGCGCTCGCGATCGAGACGTCGCGCCTGGGCCTAACGACGCTCGTCGTCGATCGCCGTCCGCCGCTCGCGGAGGACGCGAAGGTTCGCCCGCAGCTGCTCGTGGCACGAGCGGGTGACCTCGCAAACCTGATGGCCCTCGGCGTGGCGCTCGACGATCCGCGCGTGGTGTCGCGGCTCGAGGTCCGCTGCGAGGGTGACCTCGGCTCCGGACGCATCGTGCGTGGGGAGCTGATCACCCGGCGTGGCGAGCCCGAGCTCGCGCGCGACCTGTGGGAGCTCGCCTCCCAGCCGCCGCTCGCGCTCGTCCCGATCGGACGCCTCCAGCAGGCCCTGCTCGCGCGCGCACTCGCGCACGGCGCGACCGTCGCCTACGGCTGCGACGTCGTGCGCCTGCGCCGCCACGCGCGCGGTGTCTCGCTGGTGTGCGCGGAGGGTCAGACGGCGCGCGCCGCGATGGCGGTGATCACCACCGGCGCCGGCCGCGCCCACGCGCAAACGATAAAGCGCCACGCCCCGCCCCCCCACGGCGGGGCGCCCCCGCAGATGGCCCCGCCGTTGGCGAG
>JAEUJX010000545.1 GCA_016794545.1 Myxococcales bacterium | reverse complement strand
TCCTGTTACCCTGGAGAGGTGCGCAGGATCGCGGTGCTCCTCGGGGTCGTCGTCGGGTGCTACGCGCCCACGCCGGCCCAGGACCTGCCGTGCGGCGAGGGTCGCACGTGCCCCGCGGGGCAGACCTGCGATGTCGACGATCGCTGTCGCTCGAGCCTGCTCGACGCGGGGGACGACGCGGCCGACAGCTCGATCGACGCCGCGCCCGACGCGCCGGTGACGCCGACCGATCTCGACGGCGACACGATCCCGAACGCGGCCGACAACTGCCCGCTGATCGGCAACGCCGACCAGCGGGACCACGACGCCGATCTGGTCGGGGACGTCTGCGACAACTGCCCGCACGTCGCGAACCCGATGCAGCAGGCCACGCTGGACACCGACCTCGTCGGCGACGCCTGCGACCCCGACAACCTGCGGACCGATACCTTCGTCTACTTCGAGGGCTTCTCCGACGCGGCGCCGCCGGGCTGGGTGCTGCCGGCCGGCTTCACCGTGTCGAACGGCAAGCTGGTCGGCGTCGTCGGGGCCATCGGCGCGCTCGCGTACAAGGACGCGGCCGTGCCCGCCGACGTCACGGTCATCGCGCACGGCGCGATGACGGCGCAGACCGGCTTCGCGCGCAACATCGGTCCCGCCGCGCGCGCCACGGGCGGCGTCGACTACTACAAGTGCGACACGCTCGACGCCCAGGTCGAGGTCGTCGAGCAGATCGGCAGCATGGGGAACGTCCTCGATCAGTCGCCGCTGATGAACCCCGACCTCAGGGACATCACGTACACGTTCGACGTCACGGGGGCGCTGCTCGTGTGCTCCGTTCGCACGAACAACATGACCGCGACGGCCTCCGCGACGGACAACACCGGCATACAGACGGGCACCCGCACCGGGCTGCGCGTGCGCAACTGCACCGGCTCGTTCGACTACATCGTGGTCTACAGCCACTGACTCAGCGGATCGTGCGGGCGGCCGCCTCGATCGCGCTGGCCATCGCCGCCGCGCTCTCGAACCGATCGTCCTGATCCTTCGCGAGCGCGGTGCGCACCACGGCCTCGAGGGCGGGCGGCACGCCGTCGTCCATCGGCGGTGGGTCGGCGCTCAGGTGCGCCTCGACCAGCTCGAAGTCGTCGACCTGCTCGAACGGCGGGTGGCCCATCAGGAGCTCGTAGAGGATGACACCGAGGCCGTACTGATCGCTGCGGTGATCGATCGCCTCGCCGCGCAGCCGCTCGGGTGCGATGTAGCGCAGGCTGCCGACGACCGTGCCCTGCTGCGTGAGCTTCGCGCTGCCCTCGACGCTCGCGAACCCGAAGTCGATGAGGACGACGCGCTCGACCGGCCCCGGCGACGGCTCGAGCATGATGTTCGCGGGCTTGAGGTCACGGTGCAGGACGCCGGCCTGGTGGACGGCCTCGAGACCCTGGAGGACCTGCCAGGCGTAGCTCGCGGCGCGCCGCGGACCGACGCGGCCCTCCTCCTTGAGGACGTTGCGCAGCGTCTTGCCCCGGAGCAGCTCGACCACGAGGTACGGCTGCTCGGTGTTCGTCACGCCCGTCGCGAGCAGGGCGGCGATGTTGTTGTGGCGCAGCCGCGCCTGCACCTCGCCCTCGCGCGCGAACCGCTGCTTGATCCCGGGATCGCCGGCCACGGAGCTCCGCAGGATCTTCACCGCGACGTAGGCGGCCGTCTGGAGGTCCAGCGCCCGGTACACCTCGGCCATCGCGCCCTTGCCGATCCGGGCGTCGATCCGCCAGCGCTGGCCCAGGACCTGGCCGACCGCGGTGGGTTGTGCGGACACCAGCCGACACTACCACTTGGCTTCTGCTATATGAGGTGCGTGCCGCGTCACCTGGTGAGCATCGCCGACCTGGACGCCGCCGAGATCGTGAGGCTCCTCGACGCTGCCGACCGCTACTGGCCGTCGGTCTCGACGTCGGGCACGGGTTCCGACGAACCGGTCAAGAAGACCTCGCTGCGTGGGCGGACCGTCATCAACCTGTTCTTCGAGAACTCGACGCGCACGCGCACGTCGTTCGAGCTCGCCGCCAAGCGCCTCGGCGCCGACACGATCAACATCTCCGGGTCCTCGTCGTCGACCACCAAGGGCGAGACGCTGACCGACACCGCGCGCAACCTCGACTCGATGCGCGCCGACGCGATCGTCGTGCGCCACTCGTACGGCGGGGCGGCGGAGGTGATCGCGCGCAGCGTGAAGGCCTCGGTGATCAACGCGGGCGACGGCCAGCACGAGCACCCGACGCAGGCGCTCCTCGACGCCGCGACGATCCGCCGGCACAAGAGCAGGCTCGACGGCCTCGAGGTCGTGATCGTCGGCGACGTCGCGCACTCGCGCGTCGCCCGCTCGAACATCCTGTGCCTGGCCAAGCTCGGCGCGCGGATCCGCCTGTGCGCGCCGCGCACGCTGATGCCGCGCGGCATCGAGGAGATCGGCGGCGAATTGACGCGCGAGCGCGTGCGCGTCGTCTTTCGCCTCGAGGACGGCCTCGACGGCGCCGACGTGGTGATGATGCTCCGCGTGCAGAACGAGCGCCGCGAGGGCGAGGCGTGCCAGTTCCCGAACACGCGCGAGCTGTCGCGGACGTTCGGCCTGTCGGAGCGCACGCTCGCGTACGCGAAACCGGATGCCATCGTCATGCATCCAGGGCCCATGAACCGAGGCGTCGAGATCTCGCCGCAGGTGGCCGATGGGCCGCGCGCGGTCATCCTCTCGCAGGTGTCGTGGGGCGTCGCGATGCGCATGGCCGTGCTCGAGCGCGCGGTGCTCGGGGATGTAGCGCTGTCATGACCTCGCCGGCGCTGCGCGTCGAGGCGATCACGAAGGCATTCGGCAATCACGTCGCGGTCGACAAGGTGTCGTTCGAGGTCCCGCGCGGCGTCGTGTACGGCATCCTGGGGCCCAACGGCGCGGGCAAGTCGACGACGCTGCGGATGATCAACGACATCATCGCGCCCGACAGCGGGAAGGTCACCGTGCTCGACGGTCTCGCACCCGGCGCCGCCGCCGCGAAGCACATCGGCTACCTTCCCGAGGAGCGCGGCCTGTATCCGAAGATGAAGGTCGGCGAGGTGATCGAGTTCATGGGCGAGCTGCGCGGCCTGACGCGCGCCGAAGCTCGCAAGCGCGGCGGCGCGTGGCTCGAGCGGCTCGGCCTCGGCAAGTGGACGAAGAACAAGGTCCAGGACCTGTCGAAGGGCATGCAGCAGAAGGTGCAGTTCGCCGCGGCGCTCCTGCACGAGCCCGACATCGTCATCCTCGACGAGCCGTGGAGCGGCCTCGATCCGGTCAACGCGGACGTGCTGCGCACCACCGTCGAGGAGATCCGCGACGCCGGCCGCACCGTGCTGTTCTCCACGCACCAGATGGAGCAGGCCGAGAAGGTGGTCGACGCGCTGATCATCATCGCGCGCGGCAAGAAGGTGCTCGACGGCAAGCTGCGCGACATCAAGCGCACGTGGCAGAGCGCGGGGTGGATCGCGCTCGGCTATACCGACGACGACGCGAAGCACACCGCGGAGGCCGTGCTCGCCGACAAGGCGCTGATCGCCGAGTCGCGCATCCCCGATCTCGATCACGAGGACGACGTCGAGGTCCGCGCGGCCGACGGCGTGGCGCCGCAGAAGCTCCTGTCCACGCTGATCGGCGCGGGCGTGACGCTCCGCAAGTTCGAGGTCATCGTGCCCTCGCTGCACCAGATCTTCGTCGACAAGGTCGGCCCCGAAGCCGCGGTCGCCGAGCGCCGCGACGAGACCGAGCCGGAGAGGGTGAGCTGATGGCGGGCTTCCGCGACACGCTCGTGATCGCGCGGCGCGAGCTGCTCGAGCGCGTGAAGAGCAAGTGGTACATCGTGATGACCGTCCTCGGTCCGGTGTTCATGGTCGCGCTGATCGTGATCCCCGCGCTGATCGCCGCGAAGACCGGCCGTGGGGCGCGCGTCGAGATCATCGATCACTCGCACGTGCTGGGCCCGAAGATCGTCGAGCTCGGCGAGCTCGAGAAGTGGCACGTCAAGCTCGTCCCCGAGAGCACCCCGGAGCAGGTCGAGCTCGACCGGATCCGGAACGACGAGATCAACGGCTTCCTCGTGATCCCGGCGGACGCGCTCAGCGGTGGGGAGATCCTGTATCGCGGTGACAACGCGGCGGGGCAGATCTTCAGCGCGAAGCTGAAGGCGTTC
>JAEUJX010000533.1 GCA_016794545.1 Myxococcales bacterium | reverse complement strand
CAGGTCCCGAACAGCATGCTGGTGTCCGGCCAGGCCAAGGTCGAGTAGCGCCGATCAGTCCCGCGTCCAGCGCTCGCGGTGCGAGGACGCCGGACGGCCGAACGCGCACGGCGAGACCCGGATCGGCGGCGCCGGATCCGCGAGCACGAGCTCGAGCGCGTCGCCCGCGCAGCTCGTCAGGTGCGCGGGCGCGGTGCCCGTGCACGGTCCGAACCGGCGCTTCACGTCGCCGTGCTCGCTGTCGAGGTCGATGGCGCGCGGGCCGACCTCGAGCGTCACGCCCGGGAGCTTGGTGTCGTCGAACAGCGGGTAGACCTCGAGCCGCCGGCCCACGTCGACGATCATCCAGCGCTCGCCGGTCTCGGCGCGCCACGCGCCACCCAGGTCGTCCGCGCACGAGCTGATCGGCTCCTTGCCCCCGCACGCGGCGAGCAGCAGCAGAGCCGCGCGGATCACATGCCCGCCTGGGCCTTGAGCGCCTCGGCCTGATCGTGGGCCCGCAGCGCCTCGATGATGTCATCGAGCTGGCCGTCCATGATCGCCGGGAGGTTGTGCTTGGTCAGGCCGATCCGGTGATCGGTGACGCGATCCTGCGGGAAGTTGTACGTGCGGATCTTCTCGCTGCGATCGCCGGAGCCGACCTGCGACTTGCGAGACGCGGCCTCCGCCGCCATCTGCCGCTCGCGCTCGACCTCGAGGATCCGCGAGCGCAGGATCTTCATCGCCTTCGCGCGGTTCTTGATCTGCGAGCGCTCGTCCTGGCACGCGACGACCGTGTTCGTCGGCAGGTGCGTGATGCGCACGGCCGAGTCGGTCGTGTTGACGTGCTGGCCGCCGGCGCCGCTCGAGCGGTAGGTGTCGATCTTGAGGTCCTTCTCGTCGATCTTGACGTCGACCTCCTCGGCCTCGGGCAGCACGGCGACGGTCGCGGCCGAGGTGTGGATGCGGCCCTGCGCCTCCGTCGCCGGCACGCGCTGAACGCGGTGGACGCCGCTCTCGAACTTCATCTTCGAGAACACGTCCTTGCCGTCGATCAGGATGATCACTTCCTTGTAGCCGCCGGCCGTGCCCTCGTTCAGCGACATGATCTCGAGCTTCCAGCCCTGGCGCTCGGCGTACCGCGTGTACATGCGATAGAGGTCGCCGGCGAACAGCGCGGCCTCGTCGCCGCCGGTGCCGCCGCGGATCTCGACGATCGCGTTCTTGCCGTCGTTCGGATCCTTGGGCAGCAGAAGGATCTTGATCGCCTGCTCGCTGGCCTCGCGGCGCGCGTCGAGCTCGCGCACTTCCTCGCGCGCCATCTCGCGCAGCTCGGGATCGGACTCCGCGTCGACCATCTGCCTGGCCTTCGCGAGGTCCGCGAGCAGCTTCTCGTACACGACCCACGCCGTGACGAGCGGATCGAGCTCCGCGTGCTCGCGCGACAGCTTCAAGAACTCCTGCCGCTTGTTGATCACCTCGGCGGTGCCGAGCAGGGCAGAGAGCTCTTCATGACGGCGCCCGAGCGCCGCCATCTTGTCCTTGAAGTTCTGCTGGTCGAACATGGCCGACCGCGCCGGGCGGCGATGGAGTGCTTACGACTTCTTCGCGTACTTCTTGTTGAAGCGATCGATGCGACCGGCCGTGTCCATCAGCTTCTGCTTGCCCGTGAAGAACGGGTGGCAGTTCGAGCAGATGTCGACGCCGAAGTCGCCGCGCGTCGAGAACGTGTCGTGCGTGGTGCCGCAGGCGCAGGTGATCTTCGCCGGGCGGTAGTGCGGGTGGTTCGCGGTGTCCTTCATGGCTTTCGTCCGTTTCCTGCGAGAGCAGGGGCTCGGGTGAGCGCGAAGTTATAGGGATCAATGCGCCCGAACGCAAGCCTGCCCGACGGGCGAGTACCGGCCTATCCCCGCGGAATCACTTCCGCCGGATGCCGGCGGCCTTGCCGCCCAGCCGCGGCGGGGCCTTGTCGGGATAGAGCGGCAGGATCTCCTGCCCGATCCGGAGATCGCCGACCCCGCGGTACCTCCCCGCGAGGTCGAGCGAGACGTAGACCTTGTTCGTGTCGTAGACCCCGAAGCTGGTCGACACGACGATCTGCTCGTCGCCGATCATCTCGAAGCCCTCCGGGATGACGTCGTGGCCATAGATGCACATCGTGCCGTTGGTCGCGCGGAGGAACCGCCTCGCCTCGGCCTCGGTCGCGCTCCGCGCCCACAGCACCTTGCCGACGATCGGCGTGTCGAGCACGTCGAGCGGGCTCGCGTAGTGCGCGCCCGACAGGTCCGCCTGCTCGAGGTCGGCGATCGAGTCGATCTGCGCGGCCGGCGCCCCGTGCGTGAACACCGCGCCGCACCGGCTGACCGCCGCCAGCGCGAAGGTGTGGATGATGCCCCGCATCCGCGCCGTGCCGGAGGGGCCGAGGATCTGCTCGAGGAGCGCGACCTCGTCCGCGGCGAACTTCGCGGTGTGCGGCCCGCCGATGTGTCCGTGCTCGTGGTTGCCGAGCAGCGCGTGCACGCGGCCCGGGTACTGTGCCGCGAGCCCGGCGTACGCGATCATCACCTCGCCCGAGGCGTCGCGGTAGTACTCGCCGAGGAAGTCGGGCCAGTCCTCCGGATCGATGTGCGGCCCATGGATCAGGTCGCCGGTGAACAGCAGATGGGCATCGCCCTGATGGTCGAGCAGCGCCTGTTCGAAGATCTCGACCATGCGCTGGAAGTCGCGCATGCAGCCCTGAAGATCCGTGCACACGAGGAGCCGACCGCGGTCGGGTAGTCGCAGCACGCGGGCCATCTAGTGATCAAAGTTATCAAGAACCTCGACGGGGCCATAGCCGCTCGGCCTCAATTACCGCCTCGCACACTCGGCGAACATCACATGTGGGACACTGCGACCGATGGCAGCTCGTCGCGTCCACGCGATCGTCTCCGGCCGCGTGCAGGGCGTCTCGTACCGCGCCACGACGGCGGACGAGGCAGATGGCCTCGGCCTCACGGGCTGGGTTCGCAACCTGCCCGACGGCCGCGTCGAGCTCGAGGCCGAAGGGCCCGACGACGCGATCGCGGCGCTGCTCGCGTGGTGCGCCAAGGGACCTCCCGCCGCGCGCGTCACGGCCGTCGCGACGACGGAGCTCGCGCCGACCGGCGCCGATCGCGGGTTCGCGATCCGTCGGTGAAACGCGCTACCATTTCGGCGATGCGCGCGGGCTCGTCGCTCGTCCTGGCCGGGCTCGCCGCGTGCGGCGGCGGAGGAGGTGCTCCGGACGCCGCGATCGACGCCGGACCGCGCTGCGATCCCGCGGCACCGTTCGGCCCGCCCGCGGTCGTCGGCGGCCTCAACAGCGATCAGGACGACGCGGCCGCGCGGCTCTCGCCCGACGAGCTCGAGGTCACGTTCGCGCGGCTCACCGGTGGAGTGTGGGACCTGTGGCGCGCGACGCGCGCGAGCGTCGACGAGCCGTTCGGCGCGCCGGCGCTGCTCACCACCGTGAACTCGATCCGGTCGGACGTGTGGCCGACGGTCTCGCCCGATGGGCTCGTGCTCCTGTTCGACGCCGATCGCACGACGCCGAACACGTTCCACATCTGGCGCTCGACGCGCGCGTCGACGTCCGTGCCGTTCGGTCCGCCGCAGCCGCGCCCCGAGCTGATGGACGACGACGTCCAGCCGATGCTCGCGAACGAGGCCGCGCTGTACTTCGTCTCGACCGTGCGCGGCGGGCTCGGTGCGGGCGAGATCCTGCGCGCGCCGATCGACGCGGCCGGCGCCATCGGCACGCCGGTCGCGATCGTCGGTGACGTCAACACCGCGGACCACGAGGACTCGCCCGCGATCACCGCCGACGAGCGCTTCATCTACTTCCGGCGCCAGCCCGCGAGCGGGATGGCGATGGAGAGCGACGTGTTCACCGCCTCGCGCTCGACGCCGAGCGACGGCTTCGGCGCGTCTGCGCCCGTGCCCGGCCTCGATCGCGCCGGCGTCGGCGAGATCCCGAACTGGGTCTCGCCCGACAACTGCCACCTCTACGTCCACAGCGACGCCGACACCGGCGGCGGGCCGATGGGCACGAACATCTGGATGGCCGCGCGCGCGGCCGCCGCGCCGTGACTACGGCTTCACGAGCTTGTCGATCTCGGCGATCAGCTTCTTCTCGTCTCCCGAGTTGAAGCCCTTGTGCACGTAGCGCACGACGCCCTGCGGGTCGGCGAGGAACGACGTCGGCATGGTGTCCGAGCCGTAGTTGCCGCCGACGCTCGACTTGTCGTTCGGCATGTAGACGCGCAACAGGTTCTTGAGCTTCAGCTTGTCGTGGAACCGCTTGCCGTCGGCGATCTCGTCGTCGATCGCGATCGAGATGAACGTGACCTTGCCGGCCTTCGCGCCCGCGATCTTGTCCCACGCCGGCAGCTCCTTCGCGCACGGCTTGCACCACGCGGCGCCGACCGTCACGACGAGCCACTTGCCCTTCAGCGCCTTCAGCTTGAACGGCTTGCCGCGCGCATCCACCGCGACGTCGAGCTCCGCGAGGCGGTCGCCGACCTTCAGCGTGTCCGCGCTGGCCGTACCGGCGAGAGCCGCGACGACGACGCTGATCCGACAGAGAGCCGTGAACATGGGGGTTGGACGGCGCGGCAGGGTCATCGATTCACCGCGATTTCCTCGTCGATCCACATCCCTATGTACTCGGGATTCATCGGACCTTCGTAGCGGCGGTCGTTGAAGAACAGGGTGGGCGTGGAGTTGACGCCCGCGCCCTCGCCGATCTTCTGATCGGCGGTCACCTGGGCGTCGGCGGCCGCGTAGTCGGCCTCGAACTTCGCCGGGTCGAGCCCGAGCTGCTTCGCGTAGCCGGTGACCGCGCCCTTGTTGTGCTGCGGCGAGCGCTCGAACAGCGTCCGGTGCATCTCGTGGAACTTGCCCTGCGCGTTCGCGGCGTAGGCGGCCATCGCCGCGCTCCGCGAATCGGGGTGCGCCGACTCGATCGGGTACATCATGTAGTAGACGACGACCTTGCCGCTGTTCGCCTGCTCGACCTTCTCCATCACCGGGGCGAACATCGCGCAGTGCGGGCACGCGTAGTCGTAGAACTCGACGAGGCGGACCGGTGCGTCGGGCTTGCCGACGCGGATCGCCTTCGCCGTGTCGATCTTCACGCGCTGCGGCTCCTTCTCGTACTTGTCCGCGTAGAAGTCGCGGACGTCGGCCTCCTTGACCTCGTCCTCGATCAGCGACGCGACGTACTTCACGGCGAACGGCGCGCGCTTGCACGCGGTGTCCTGCTCGTAGGAGGTGCGGAGCGAGTGGCTCTTGCCGCACGGGCTCTTCAACGAGGCGGCGAGCGCGTAGAACAGCTTCTGCTTGTCGCCGTCGAGCTTGCTGACATCGATGCCCTTCATCGGCGTCGTGTCGGCCGGGGCGACCGCTGCGGAACCACCGCTCCCCGACCCCGCGCGGTCCATCGCGGAGATCGCGCCGGTGTCGTTGGGCTTCTTCTTCTCGCAAGCCGCACCCGCGAGCAGCGGCAGGACCGCGACCGCGAGCACTAACTGCGCCGAAACGCGCGTGTTTGACACGGGTGGGTTGTAGTTCACGGGAGCGGCGTTTTCAACCAACGCCACCCGCCAGCAACGCAACGGTACGTCTTGACGAACTGCGTCATGGACGGTATCAACGCACTGAATGACGGTTCATTCAGCCAGCGAGCGGAGTGACCGAAACGACAAGCGCGAGCGGATCCTGCTCGCCGCCGAGCGGATCTTCGCGCGCCACGGCTTCTTCGCGGCCCGCGTCTCGGAGATCGCGAAGGAAGCCGGCGTCGCCGACGGGACGATCTATCTCTACTTCAAGAGCAAGGACGACCTCCTGATCTCGCTGTTCGAGCAGCGGATGACGCAGGTCAACGAGGCGCTGCGCGAGGCGATCGCCGGCGTCCCGCCGAAGGATCAGCTGCGGGCCTTCATCCGCGCGTACCTCCAGCTCGTCCACGACGAGCCCGGCGCCGCGGAGGTGCTGACGATCGAGCTGCGACAGAGCAGCAAGTTCATGAAGGAGTACGAGAACCCGCAGTTCATCGAGTTCCTCCGCATGCTCGGCGGAATTCTGGCGGCGGGTCAGGAGCGCGGCGAGCTCGACGGGAGCATCCCGGTCCACATCGCCGCGCGCATGATCTTCGGGATGCTCGACGAGCTCGCCCTCGCATGGGTGCTCGCGCGGCAGCCGTCGATCTCGACCAGCGCGCCCGGGACGCGCCCGAAGAAGTTCGATATCGTCCGCGCGGCCGATTGGGTCGTCGCGCTCGTGACGAATGGCCTGACATCACCTCGCCTCGCAGGCTCGGCGAAATAACTCGAAGGAGAAGTCCACGTGAAGATCCTCGTCCCCGTGAAGCGGGTCCCCGACCCGACGCAGAAGGCCAAGATCAAGGATGGCCACATCGACCTGACCGGCGCCTCGTGGATCGTCAACACGTTCGACGAATACGCGGTCGAGACGGCGCTGCGCCTCCTCGAGAACGGCGCGGACGGTACCCGGCAGCCCGGCGAGATCGTCGTCGTCTCGCTCGGACCGGATGACGCCGCGAAGGAGATCCGGACCACGCTCGCGATGGGCGCGGACCGGGCGATCCACGTCGTCACGAACGACGCCGAGATCGACTCGCTCGTCGTCGTGAAGGTGCTCGCCGCGGTCGTCGCCGCCGAGAAGCCGGACCTCGTCCTCATGGGCAAGCAGGCCGTCGACGGCGACGCGAACCAGGTGGGCCAGATGCTCGCCGGCAAGCTCGGCTGGGCGCAGGCCACGTTCGCCGCGTCGATCGAGGTCGCGGGCGACAAGAAGTCGCTGCTCGTCGGCCGCGAGGTCGACGGCGGCGTCGAGTACAAGCGCGTCCCGGTGCCGAGCGTCGTCACCGTCGACCTCCGCATCGTCGGTCCGAAGTCCGTGCAGAACGGTGTCACGCCGGCCTCGCACAGCTACTCCGGCGAGGGCGCCCGGCTGCCGTCGCTGAAGGGCATCATGGCGGCGAAGAAGAAGCCGCTCGAGTCCAAGAAGCTCGCCGACTACGGCGCCGAGCCGAAGGCCGTGATCAAGGAGCTGTCGGTCGCGCTGCCTCCGCCGCGCGCCGCCGGTCAGATCGTCGCCGACATCCCCACCCTCGTGAAGAAGCTCGCCGACGAGGCGAAGGCGCTCTGAAGGCCCGAAAGGAACACCCCACCATGAGCATCCTCGCATTCTGTGAATTCTCGGGCGCCACGCTCCGCACGAGCGCGCTCGCCAACCTCGCGTTCGCCCGCACCGCCTCCGCCGGTCACGGTGACGTCATCGCGCTGCTCGTCGGCCCCGGCGCCGCCGGCGCTGCCGCCGACGCGGCGAAGTACGCCCCCAAGGTGATCACCGTCGAGGACGGCGCGCTCGCCAACTACCTCGCCGAGACCTACGCGCCGATCGTCGCGCGCCTCGCGCAGGAGAACGGCGCCACGCTGGTCTCGGCGACCGCCACCGCGGTCGGCAAGGACCTCGTCCCGCGCGTCGCCGCGCTGCTCGACGCGGGCATGGCGTCCGACGTCGCGAAGGTCGAGAGCAAGGACACGTTCACGCGCCCGATCCTCTCGGGCAACGCGCTGTCGACGGTCCAGATCGGCACGCCGGTGATCTGCGCGACCGTCCGCCAGACCGAGTTCGAGCCCGCCGCCCCGCTGCCCTCGCCCGGCGCGGTGACCTCGGCGCCGGCCGGCGCGGTCGACGCGCTCGGCGCCACGTTCGATCGCCTCGACGCGCAGAAGTCGGATCGCCCGGAGCTGACCGACGCCAAGGTCGTCGTCTCCGGCGGCCGCGGCATGAAGAACGGAGAGAACTTCAAGGTCCTCGAGGAGCTCGCGGACCTCCTCGGCGCGGCGATGGGCGCGTCGCGCGCGGCCACCGACGCCGGCATGGTCCCCGCCGACTGGCAGGTCGGCCAGACCGGCAAGATCGTCGCCCCGAACCTCTACTTCGCGGTCGCGATCTCGGGCGCCATCCAGCACCTCGCCGGCATGAAGGGCAGCAAGACGATCGTCGCGATCAACAAGAACAAGGACGAGCCGATCTTCCAGGTCGCTGATTACGGAATCGTCCAGGAGTGGGAGAAGGCAGTTCCGGAGCTGATCGCCGAGATCA
>JAEUJX010000472.1 GCA_016794545.1 Myxococcales bacterium | reverse complement strand
CACGCATGTGGAGCGCGGCCGCGGCCTCGGGCATCTGCACCGTCGCCGCGAGCGCGTCGTACGCGGCCGACTGCGCCTGCGGATCGGAGCGGCGCGCGGCGACCAGGGCGGCGCCGAGCAGCGCGCCCTTGCGGGACGGGTCCGCCGTGATCGCGACCTCGAACGCCTGCGCCGCGCGATCGAAGTCCTCGAGCACGAGCGCGTACATCCAGCCGCTGTCCTCGGCGAGCGCAGCGCCGAGCCGCGCGTCGGTGGTGCGGCTCGCGAGTGCGCTCGTCGCCTCGAGCCGCATCACGGTGTCCGCGCGGCCGGCCGCGAGATCCGCGAGGCCGAGCGCGGCGCTCGTCGCGGCGACGGAGGGCTCGGGGCGGGTCGCGAGCGCGCGGAACACATCCGCCGCCTCGTCGAACTGCCCCGCCCGCTCGAGCGCGCGGCCGTGGAGCCACTGCGCCTCGGGCGACGGGTCGAGCTCGGCGATCGCCTTGCGCGCGAGCACCTCGCCGTTGCGGTCGCCGAACTGCGCGCGCGTGCGCGCCGCGCCCTCGAGCGCCGTGCGGTCGTCGTCGAACCGCTGCAGCCACTCCTCGTAGACGACCGCGGCGGAGGCCAGGTCGCCGATCCGGACCTCGAGCACCCACGCGGCCTCGCGCAGCGCGCGGCGTGCGGCCGGGCCATCGGGCAGCGCGCGCGCCTCGGCCCGGCGCTCGGTGACGAGCTCGGGCCAGCGCTCCTGCGCGCGCAGCAGATCGATCAGCGACTCGCGCGCGAACGTGTCCTCGGGCCACAGGGTGAGCACCTGGCGGTAGAGATCGGTCGCCGTCTCGACCGCGCCCGAGCGCTCGCGCAGGCGCGCGGCCGCGAGCAGCGCGGTGCCGCGGCGCGTGGCGTCGGGCTCGACGGTCGCGATCTCGGCGAGCAGCGTGGCGCGATCCTCGTCGCGGCCGAGCTGCGCGAGCGTCGACTCCATGCGCCAGCGGAGGTTCAGATCCGCCGGCGCCGCCTTCGAGAGCTCGCGTTCGACCTCGAGCACGGCCTCGAGATCGCCGTGGCTGCGCGCGAGCCGCACCGCGCGCTCGAGCAGCGCGCGCTTGCCGTCGCCGTCGGGCGCCTTGTCGGCCGCCGCGCGCAGCCGCGCCAGGGCAGCAGCGACGTTGCCGGTCGTGTCGTCGAGCTCGGTCAGGGCCTCGAGCGCCGCCGCGTGATCGGGCACCGCCTCGAGCGCCTTGCCGAGCGCGGCGCGCGCCTCGTCGTAGGCCTCGGTGCCGCCGACCTCGAATGCGAGCAGCTCGGCGGCCTGCACGTAGAGCGCGGCCGCCGCCATGGGATCGGGCACGGGCGAAGGACCCGGGCCGAGCCAGGTGCCGAGCTGCGCCGCCTGCGCGGCGACGAGGTACGTCCGCGCGAGGTCCGCGGGCTCCGCGCGAGATAGCGCGTCGCGCTCCGCCGCGGACGTGAGCACGATGAAGCCGGGCGCACTCGCCTCGAGCGATGCGAGCAGCGCGCGCGCCTGGTCGCGCTGGCCGCCGCGGAGCAACGCGTCGGCGCGCCGGATCGAGAGCGCCATCGCACGGCTCGGATCGCCCTCGATCGCCTGCCAGCTCTGGACGAGCTCCGCGAGATCCTCGTAGCGGCCGAGCTCCTCGGCGAGCTCCGTGAGATCCGCGAGGACGAGCGGCTCGCCCGGCGACAGCGCGAGCGCCTGCTGGAGCACGTCCCACGCCTTCTCCGGCGCGTCGGTCCGTGCGATCTGCGCCTGGCGCCGGCGCAGCGCGACCAGCTCCCGGCGCAGCAGGTTCGCGCGCTCCGAGGACTGGTTCTCCGCGCTCGGGCCCGCCGGTCCGAACGCGGCGAGCAGGTGCGTCGCGAGCGCGTCGGTCGCGGCGGCGACGTCCTCGGGCGTGCCGTTCTCCTCCGCGATCCGGAGGCGCTCGCGCGCGATCCGCTCCGCCGCTGCCGGGTTGCCGGCCCCCGCCGCTGCCAGCACCGAGGCCTGATCGAGCGCGGCCTGCGCGCGGGGATACTCGCGCGCACCGGCGGCGCGGGCGACCTCGAGCCAGTAGGCGATCTTGCGCGACGGGAACTGGGCCGCCTCGGCGAGGAGCTCCCAGACGTCGAGCAGCGCGGCGGTGTCGCCGGTCTTCGCGAGCATGCGCTCGAGCTCGAGCAGCGCGCCCTGGTGCGTGGGCGCGATCCGCACGGCCTCGTCGAGCGCCGCGCGCGACTCGTCGACGTCGGACAGGTGAAGCGACAGCACGCGCGCCTTCTCGAGCAGGAGGTCCGCGCGCTCCTGATCATCGCGCGCGAACTCGACCTCGGCGCCGATCAGCTTCGCGAGGTTCGGCCAGAGCCCACGGCGATAGAACACCCGGCGGATCGCCCACAGGTTCGGACGCAGCGCCGGATCGAGCGTGAGCGCGCGGCCGTACGACTTGACCGCACGCGCCTCGTCGGCGAGCCGGCGCTCGTACAGCTCCCCGAGCTCGTAAGCGAGGTACGCGGCGGCGTTGTTGTCGGTCGTGTTCTCGAGATCGCGCGCGACGGTCTCGGCGCGCTTCTCGCTGCCGGAGTCGCCGACCTCCTCGAGCGCGCGATCGATCACCGTCGGGTGCTCGAGGCTCGCCTCGAGCGGCTGCTCGACGGCGATGCTCGGGGTCGCGGTGCCGACCTCGACGCCGCCGTCCTCGGAGAGCGCGGCGTCCGCGCCGCTCGCGATGTCGGGCGCCGCGACATCGGGCGGCGGTGGGCCGGTGGGCGTGCGCGGGCGCGGCGCGGCGGCCTCAGCGGGCGCGGCGGTCCGCGCGCTGTCGGCCGCGCTCTGGGCGGACAACGGCGCGGCGTTCGGGCCCGAGCCCTCCTTCGCCGTCAGGTCGCCGTTGCCCTGCCGCGCCGCCGCCGGCGGCGGGATCGCGACGCTCGGCACCGGTCCGGACGAGCGCGGGATCGCGGGCGGCTTCGCGAGCGGCGGCACGCGCACCACGCCCGGAGGCGGGCGCGGCGGGATCGCGACGCGCGGGACCGGCGGAGGGGGCAGCGCGGGAACCGGCGGGCGCGCGACCGGCGGCCTCGCGGGGCGCGGGGTCTCCTCCTCCACGAGATCGACCAGGTCCACGCTGATCTCGCTCGAGCTCGCGCGATCGGCCTCGTCGTCCTCGGCGTTCTCGCGGTCGGCGGTCTCCATCATCGCGTCGATCCGCGCCGCGAGCGACGCGCGATCGACGACCGGACCGTTCGCCCCGGAACCGTCTCGCGATGCCGGCGCGTCCGGCGCGCCTCCCTCGGCGCCCGGCTCGTCTTCGGGTGGAGTACCCAAGTCGAACAGAGGATCGCCGCGCGACCGCGAGGTGTCAACGCATCGCACCGTCATTCCGAGTATTTACGATCGAAGCGGCGCCGGCTTGCGCGCGGCTCCTCCGCGGCATACACGTCGCGCGTGCTTGGCCAGCCGCTGCGCCTGGGTGATGAACCGCTGACCCTCGAAGCCCTCGCCGAGGTGGCCCGCGGAGGCCGCAAGGTGACGGTCGGAGCGCGCGCCCGCGGCGCGATGGATCGGGCGCGGCGCGTGGTGGACGAGGTCGTCGCCGGAGGCGATGCGGCGCCCGCGGTCTACGGCGTCAACACCGGCTTCGGGGCGCTCGCGGAGGTCCGGATCTCCGCGGCCGAGGTCACGCGCCTCCAGCAGAACCTCGTGCGGTCGCACGCCGCCGGCGTGGGCTCGCCGCTGCCGCGCGAGGCGGTCCGCGCGATGATGCTGCTCCGCGCCGCGGTGCTCGCGACGGGCCGCAGCGGTGCGCGGACCGTGTGCTGCGAGCGGCTGTGCGAGCTGCTCGCGGCGGGGATCCATCCGGTGATCCCGGCGCGCGGCTCGGTCGGCGCCTCGGGAGACCTCGCGCCGCTCGCCCACCTCGCGCTCGGGATGATCGGCGAGGGCCACGTCGAGTACCACGGGCAGACGATGCCCGCCGCCGAGGCGCTCGCGCGGGCCGGCATCGCGCCGCTCGTGCTCGAGGCCAAGGAGGGGCTGACGCTCCTGAACGGCACGCAGCACATGACCGCGGTCGGCGGGCTCGCCGTGCTCGACGCCGAGGTGACGTGCCGGATCGCCGACGTGGCCGGCGCGCTCTCGCTCGAGGCGCTGAAGGGGACCGCGCGCGCATTCGATCCGCGCGTCGTCGGGGCGCGTCCGCACCCGGGTCAGATCGCCGTGGGCGCCGCGCTCCGCGCGCTGCTCGTCGGGTCCGAGATCGCGGAGAGCCACAAGGACTGCGGGAAGGTCCAGGATCCGTACTCGCTGCGCTGCATGCCGCAGGTCCACGGCGCGTCGCGCGACGTGCTCGCGTTCGCGCGCACGGTGCTCGAGCGCGAGGTCGCGTCATCGACCGACAACCCGCTCGTGTTCATCGACGGGCCGGAGGGCGACGAGATGATCTCCGGCGGCAACTTCCACGGGCAGCCCGTCGCGATCGCGCTCGATGCGGCGGCGATCGCGGTCGCCGAGCTCGCGAACATCTCGGAGCGCCGGATCGAGCAGCTCGTCAATCCGCACCTGTCGAGCGGCCTGCCGCCGTTCCTCGCGCCGGACTCGGGCCTCAACTCGGGCTTCATGATCGCGCAGGTCAGCGCCGCCGCGCTGGTCTCGGAGAACAAGGTGCTCGCGCACCCGGCGTCGGTGGACTCGATCCCGTCGTCGGCGGGCCGCGAGGATCACGTCTCGATGGGCGCGACGGCCGCGCTCAAGCTCGCGACGATCCACGACCACGTGCGGACGGTCCTCGCGATCGAGCTGCTGTGCGCGGCGCAGGGCATCGACCTGCGCCGTCCGCTGCGCACGACCGCGCCGCTCGAGGCCATCCACGCCGTCATCCGCGCGAAGGTGCCGGCGATGCCGGTCGACCGGCCGATCGCGCCCGACATCGTCGCGGTGCGGGCGATGATCGACGACGGCTCGCTGCTCGCCGCCCTGCCCGCCTCGATCTTCTCCTGAGCGTCAGCGACGGGTGAGCACGGGGTGCGGGAGATCCGCGCGCTGCGGGTCGCGCTCGGCGGTGGTCTCCTCCTCCGACTCGAACGGCTCGAAGTCCCGCGTGCGGGAGCTGCGCGCGACCTCCGCGAGGAGCGCCGACGTGAGCGGGTCCGAGAGCGTAGAGGTCCGCGGCGCCGACGGCGCCTCGTCGGCCTCGCGGTCGACCTTCCCCTCGTCAGGGGTCCGGTCCTTGGGCGTCATGTGCGAATCGTATACGCCCTTACGGGGAATCCGGATCGAGAAATCGCCCACAGCGGGATCTATCGGTGTCTCCCGCCGCAGCGGCAGGACCGCGCGAGGTTCAGGACGAGCCCGGTCCCGGCGATGGCGAGGGTGCTCTGGTCCAGGGTCAGGTGACGCGAGAGCTCGCGGCCGGCCTCGAACATCGCGACGGGAACGACCAGGAGCGCGAGAAGCGCGGCGATGATCGGGACGAGCCCGAGCAGGTCGAGCAGCGGCGACGGCGGACGAGCGACGGCGGTGAACGGTTCCATGCCGATCGGACGAGCATCGCGCGTGCCGTGGGCTAACCCCGCGGCCGCGGGCGGCGGACGCGCTAGGCGGTGCCGCGCTGGCAGACGCCGCCCGCGTAGACGGTGTCGATCAGGCGCGCCGCCGATCCGTATCGGTAGGGCACCGCCGCTGGATCGTCGACGGACCACACGACGAGATCCGCGGGGCCGCCCGCCTGGATCGTGCCGACCTTCGGCAGCCCGAGCGCCTTCGCCGCGTGGCGCGTGACGCCGAGCCACGCCTCCTCGACGGTCATCCCGAAGTGCGTGGTCGCCAGCCACATCTGGAGCGGGAGCTCTTCCGCGTAGCTCGAGCCCGGGTTCAGATCCGTCGCGATCGCGAGCGCGACGCCGGCGGCGCGGAGCTTGTCGACCGGTGGGACCGGCAGGCGCAGCTGCACCGCCGCACCGGGCAGCATCACGCCGACCACGCCCGCCGCCGCGAGCCGCGCGATGCCGCCATCGGAGATCTGCTCGAGGTGGTCGGCCGAGAGGCCCGCGAGGTCCGCGAGGAGCTCCGCGGCACCGAGGTCGGCGAACTGACCGACGTGGCCACGCACCGGGAGCCCCGCGGCCTTCGCCGCGCCGAGGATCGCGCGAGTCTCGGCGAGCGTGTACGCGCCCTCGTCGCAGTAGATGTCGACCGAGGCCGCGAGCCGGTCGGCCGCGACCTGCGGGACCAGCTGATCGCAGATCTCGGCGACGTACGCGCTGCGATCCGCGCGGCGCTCCGGCGGCACGAGGTGCGCGAGCAAGGTCGGCACGATCCGCGGCGCACCGCGCTGCTGCGCCCGCGCGATCACGCGGAGCAGGCGCAGCTCGCCGGCGACGGTGAGGTCATAGCCACTCTTCACCTCGATCGTCGTGGTCCCCGCGGCGATCGCGGTGGCGAGCCGGCCGGCGAGCAGCGCCAGGAGCTCGTCGTCGGAGGCCGCGCGCGTGGGTCCGAGCGTCGCGCCGATGCCACCGCCCGCGGCGGCGATCTCGAGGTACGTCTTGCCAGCCGCGCGCATCGCGAACTCGTTCGCTCGATCGCCGGCGAAGATCGCGTGGGTGTGACAGTCGACGAGCCCCGGGGTGACGAGCCGGCCGCCCGCGTCCACCTCGCGCGTCGCGCCGGGCCGCTCGGCCTCCGGCCCGACCCACGTCACCTCGCCTCCGGTGATCGCGACCGCGCCGCGATCGAGGATGCCGAGACCGCCGCGCGCCGGATCGCAGGTCACGACGCGCGCGTTCCTGATGACGAGGTGAGCGCTCACGGCGCCGTGACCTTACTACTTCACGAACGTGGTGTCGGTCATCGTCAGCGGCCAGCCGTAGGCGGCCCGCTGGATCGCGAGCAGGTTCGAGCGCTCCGACGGGCGCGCCAGCGCGAACAGCGTGAACATCCCGCTCGCCGTCACCGCGAGGGACTCCCGGAGCCCGGCGCTGGCATGGAAGACCGCCGCGATCGCGAGGTGGAAGCCACCGGCCATCAGCACCTCGGGCGTCAGGTGGTGCGCCTCGAGCCCGCGCGGTTTCCGCACGCCGAGGTGGAATTCCATGTTCAGGCTCCACTGCGCGGTGAACAGCTGTTCGAGCCCGCGCAGCGGCGGGTACGCCTTCTCGAGGCCGTGGATCTTCGCCGCGAGCTCGGGGAACGGCGCCGACACGAGATCGAGGAGCGAGTCCGCCGGGTCACCGCCCGACAGCAGCCGCATGTGCTCCGCGCCGTTCAGCACTCCGGCCAGCAGCTTCCCCTGTGGCACCTCGGCCCAGTACGCGCAGTGCACGAGCCACGCGGGATGCGGGCACGTCGTCCGCAGATGGATCAGGCTCGCCGCGTCCGCGAGCCACGCTGCGGGATCCTCGGCACGCAACAGGTCCCTCGCGACCGAGCCACGGATCTTGCGCCGCTGGTTCCAGAGCGTCAGAGCACCGATCACGAAGCTCCGGACGAGCGCCCCCGCCGGAGAGTCGCACCCGCCCGGGCCGACGCCGGCTCCGCCGGACAAGGAAATGGGGGACGGGCCCCATTTCGGCGCGCCGACCCGGACGCGCGGGCGAATGATCAGCGGTGCTCGTTGCCGCGCTTGAAGTTGCCGGTCTTGCGGGCGACCAGCAGCTGGACGGCCGCCTCGTCGCCGGCCGCGCGGGCCGCGCGGATCGCATCGGCGTCGGCGCCGGTGAGCGTGCGGACGCGGCGGCCGCGGAACTCGATCAGCACCTTGTCGCGCGTGATCTTGACCGTGAACGGCTCGTCCTCGAGCCTGCCGCGGCGGTCGACCGACTTGCAGGTGCGCCCGCCCTCGCCCACCGCGCCTAGTCCTTTCGGCGCCGCGGGATCACGACGCCGCGCTGCTCGGCGGTCGCGATCGCCTCGTCGTAGCCAGCGTCGGCGTGGCGGATGACGCCCATGCCCGGATCGCAGGTCAGCACGCGCTCGAGGCACCGCGCCGCGCGCGGCGTCCCATCGGCGACGATCACCATGCCGGCGTGGAGCGAGTAGCCGATGCCCACCCCGCCGCCGTGGTGGAACGACACCCAGGTCGCGCCGCTCGCGGTGTTGACGAGCGCGTTCAGGATCGCCCAGTCGGCGACCGCGTCGGTGCCGTCCTTCATCCCCTCGGTCTCGCGGTTCGGCGAGGCCACCGAGCCGCAGTCGAGGTGGTCGCGCCCGATCACGATCGGCGCCTTGACCTTGCCCGTGCGGACGAGCTCGTTGAACCGCAGGCCCACGCGGTGGCGCTGGCCGTAGCCGAGCCAGCAGATGCGCGCCGGGAGACCCTGGAACGCGATCTTCTCGCGCGCCAGCTTCATCCAGCGGTGGAGCATCGGGTCGTCCTTGATCTCGTCGAGCACGGCCTCGTCGGTCACGCGGATGTCCTCCGGATCGCCCGACAGCGCCGCCCAGCGGAACGGCCCCTTGCCCTCGCAGAACAGCGGCCGGATGTACGCCGGCACGAAGCCCGGGAACGCGAAGGCGTTCGTCATGCCCGCGATCTCCGCCTGCGCGCGGATGTTGTTGCCGTAGTCGAACACGTGCGCGCCGGCCTTCTGCATCTCGACCATCGCCTCGACCTGGACGCGCATCGAGGCGCGCGCCTTCGCGACGTAGCCGTCCGGATCCGCCGCGCGCAGCTCCGCCGCCGCCGCGAGCGAGTAGCCCTGCGGGATGTAGCCGACCAGCGGATCGTGCGCGCTCGTCTGATCCGTGACGAGGTCAGGCGTCACGCCGCGCCTCACGAGCTCCGCGTAGACATCGGCGGCGTTGGCGACCAGCGCGATCGAGCGCGCTTGCTTCGCCGCCACGCACTCCTTCACGCGCCGCAGCGCGGTGTCGAGATCCGGCACGACCTCGTCGAGGTAGCGCGTCTCGAGCCGGCGCTGCACGCGGCTCGGATCGATCTCGATGCCGAGGAACACGCCACCCGCCATCGTCGCCGCGAGCGGCTGCGCGCCGCCCATGCCGCCGAGCCCGCCCGACAGCACGAACTTGCCGGTCAGGTCCGCGCCCGCGCCGTAGTGGACCTTCGCCGCCGCCGCGAACGTCTCGAACGTGCCCTGCACGATGCCCTGCGAGCCGATGTAGATCCACGAGCCCGCGGTCATCTGCCCGTACATCATGAGCCCGCGCTTCTCGAGCTCGCGGAAGTGCTCCCACGTGGCCCACTTGCCGACCAGGTTCGAGTTCGCGAGCAGGACGCGCGGCGCCTCCTCGTGCGTCTTGAACACGCCGACCGGCCGGCCGCTCTGCACGAGCAGCGTCTGATCGTTCTCGAGCCGCCGCAGCTCGCGCACGATCGCGTGGTAGTCGTCCCAGCTCCGCGCCGCCTTGCCCGTGCCGCCGTAGACCACCAGATCCTGCGGGCGCTCGGCCACGTCGGGATCGAGGTTGTTCATCAACATGCGGAGGGCGGCCTCCTGCTGCCACCCCTTGCACGTCAGCGTCGCGCCGCGCGGTGCCCGGATCGTCTCGGCCATGCGCGTCTCTAGCACGACGCCGTACGGATCTGCCGTTCTGGCAGACCGCCGATCACGTCCGCTTGCCTCGGTGACGCGGCGGGTTCGCGGGTTCGCGCACTTGCCGCGCGCCCAGCGCTGGTCCGCGCGTTGCTGGAGGTCGATGCATGCACCCGGCCCTCCAGCCGTACCTCGATCCGAAGCCGGTCCGCACCTGGCGCTACGTCGTCGCGGGCGCGCTCGTGGGACTGATCGGCAGCCGCGTCGCCATCGCGATCCTGGATCACCAGGTGACGCGGTGCTTCTGCGACACGACGGAGGACATCGCGCTCGTCACCGCGAAGAAGTATGCGTTCGAGGCGTTTCCGCAGTGGCGCTCGACGGCCTGGAATGGCCCCGCGTGCCCATCGTCGCTCGATGCGCTGCTGCCGTGGATGAACAACAAGGACACCCTCGATCCGTGGGGCACGGAGTACGCGTTCTGGTGCGGCCGCACCGGCGCGCTCGAGCCGGTGCTCCACGTCACATCGGCGGGACCGGACCGCGAGCTCGGTACCGCCGACGACCTCCGGAGCGACCCGTGAATCCGACGGGGCTCGTGACCCTGGGGCGCCGCAACCTCGCACGGCTCGCGGTTGTCTACGTCCTGTTCGCGGGAATCGCGCTGGCGGTCCCCGCGTTGATCGCCTGGCACCACCACGACTCGCCGCACCTGCGCGACGAGTCACCGCATCCAAACCACGAAACCAACCGGAGGTAGCTGCGATGAGGCACGCAACCGTTGGCATCGGCTTCCGCGCTCGCGCGTTCGCCACCCTCGCCCTGCTCGGGATCGGAACGATGGCCGCGTTCGCGACGCTCGTCGACTGGCTACGCTGAGCCGAACGACTCGGCCATCGGCACCACCAGCACGGAGCGCCGGCAGCACCCGATGATCCGCTCGGGAACGCTGCGACTCACGAGCCGCGACAGCCACGACCGGCGCCGGTAGCCGAGCACAAGGACGTCGGCATCGCGCTCGCGGACGTGCTCGAGGATCCCGGCGAGCGCGCTCGGTCCGGTCGTGAGCACCGCATCAGCGTTCGGCTCGTGCCGAGCGAGGACCGCGAGGTGGCCGCACCGCAGCCGCGCCTCGCTCTCCGCGCGCCGCACGATCCCGAGATACAACGCGGCGCCGAGCTTGGCCGGAACGGGGATCCTCTCGGGCTCCACGTGATGGAGGTACGTGACGCGCCGCTCGAGCGAGGACGCGAGGTCGCGCGCGGCCGCCAGCACCGGGAAGGTCGCGCGGCTCAGGTCGCTGGCACCCACCACCGGGCCGGAACGCTCGTCACGCGCCACGAGCACGGGCACCCCGAGGCGTTCGGCGAGCGCGCACACCCGTGGTGGACGGACGCCTGCCGAGACCACCGCTGCCCGCAGCATCCGGTCGGATCCCCCCCTCCACGTGGCGCCCACGTGGAGGATCGAGCTATCGCGGCTCGCGAGGTCCCAGCGCACGCCGCGTGCCTCGAAGGTCAAGAGCGCCCCGATGGCATCTCGGATCGCGCGGATCTCTGGATTCGGCCAGCCTCGAGGTGTGGCGATGACGACACGCAGCGCGGCGGCGTAGCGCCTGGCGAGCTGGGC
>JAEUJX010000461.1 GCA_016794545.1 Myxococcales bacterium | reverse complement strand
AGGACGAGATCTTCGGCCGGCTCGACGACAGCGATCTGAAGCTGCAGCTCGAGCGGGCGAAGGCCGCGGAGAAGGCGCTGCGCGGCGAGGTCGCCGCCGCGGGTGCGCGCGCCGCCGCGCTCGCGCGCCAGGCGAAGAGCGAGGCGATCCTCGCGCGTCACGGCGCGGCGCCGATGGCCGCGCTGCGCAACGCGAAGGCAGAGGCGTCGAGCGCCGGCGCATCGACGTCGGCCGCGAGCGGCCGGCTCGGCGAGGCCCAGGTGTCGCGCCAGCAGGTCGAGGAGCTGCTGAAGAAGGCCGACCTCCGCTCGCCGATCGACGGCGTCATCACGATGGTCGCCGCCCGCAAGGGTCAGATCGCGCAGAAGGGCACGATCCTCGCGCGCGTCTACGACACCAGCGACCTCATGGTCCGCTTCGCGGTCCCCAAGGAGCACCGCGTGCTCGTCAAGGCCGGCGGCCGCGTCGAGCTCACGATCGAAGGCGTGACTCACCCGATCTGGGCGAGCGTCCAGCGCATCTCCGACGAGGTCGAGCCGCCGATCAACTTCACGATCGTCGAGGCCGACATCGACGACTCCAAGCTCCAGCCCGACGAGGTTCGCGTCACCGCGAGCGCGATCGTCCGGATCGATCCCACCACCACCACCGTCGCCTCCATCACGCGGAACTGAGCCCCGAGGAGCCCAACATGTCCATGCTACCTTCTCTGCCCGTGCCCGGTCAGGACCTCGAGAGCCCCACGTGGGTGACGTCGTTCCAGGGCCTCCCCCGCACCATCAACGTCCGCCGCTGCCGCCTCGAGGTGGTCGCCGGTCCCGACGCCGGCAAGCACATCGAGCTCGCGCAGCCGACGATCATGATCGGTCGCGCCGGCGCCGACCTGAACCTGTCCGATCCGAAGGTCTCGGGCCTGCACTGCGAGCTGCGCCTCCAGGCCGACGGCTATCGCATCCGCGACCTCGGCTCGACGAACGGCACGCACGTCAAGGGCGTGCGCGTGATCGACGGCTTCATCGCGCCGGGCTCGACGATCCAGATCGGCAAGAGCGCGATCACGTTCGACCCGCTCGACGACGCCGTGTCCGTCCCGCTGTGGCACGAGAACCGCCTGCACGGGCTGATCGGCGGCTCGGCCTCGATGCGGCACATGTTCGACCTGATCAACCGGTTCGCGCAGAGCGACGCGACGGTGCTGATCCAGGGCGAGACCGGCGCGGGCAAGGAGGGCGTCGCCGAGGCGATCCACCTGTGCTCGCCGCGCCGCGAGGGCCCGTTCGTCGTGCTCGACTGTTCGGCGATCCCCGAGCAGCTGTTCGAGGACCAGATCTTCGGCCACGAGCACGGCGCGTTCACCGGCGCCGGCAAGGCCACGACCGGCGTGTTCGAGGCCGCGCACGGCGGCACGCTGTTCCTCGACGAGATCGGCGAGCTGCCGCTCGACGTGCAGGCCAAGCTGTTGCGCGCGGTCGAGACCCGCAAGATCCGCCGCATCGGCTCGACGAAGGTGGTCGCGTGCGACGTCCGCATCGTCGCCGCCACCAACCGCGACCTCGCGGCGGAGGTCAACCGCGGCACGTTCCGCTCGGACCTGTTCTACCGCCTGTCGGTCGCGAAGCTCTCCGTCCCGTCGCTGCGCGAGCGCCGCGAGGACCTGCCGCTGCTCGTCGAGCACTTCCTCCGCCAGCTCCACTCCACGCACGCCGACCCGCGCCTCCCCGAGGACTTCCTGGCGCGCGCGCAGCGGCACCAGTGGCCGGGCAACGTCCGCGAGCTGCGCAACGCGGTCGAGCGCGCGGTCCTGCTGCCGAACCACCCGAACGCCGGCCTCGAGGCGCCGCCCAGGAAGGAGCAGTCGTTCGGGGATGTCGACATCGACATCCCGTTCAAGACGGCGAAGCAGCAGCTGGTCGACGAGTTCGACCGACGCTACCTCACCGCGCTGCTCGAGGCCCACGACAACAACATCTCGGCCGCCGCCCGCGCTGCGGGCATCGAGCGCATGTCGATCTACAAGATGATCCGCCGCCTCGGGCTCGATGAGAAAAATGGCAGGCGGGCACCCACCGGCCAGGACGAGGACGTTTACGATAGCGACGAGTCCACGGACCACCGCCGATGAACCTACGCAACGCTCTCCTCCTCCTCACGTTCACCGCCGCCTGCGCGGCCCCGCTCTACGTCCGGACCAAGCCGATCGAGGGCACCAAGAACAGCGCCGCCGTCACCGGCAAGCTCGACGACACCGCGCAGTCCGAGCTGAACAAGCGCGCGAAGGAGAGCTGCGGCGGGAAGGAGACGTACGACTTCTACTGCAAGGTGCCCACGGACGACGGCATGGTCGTGTACTGGACCTGCGAGACTCCCAGCGAGCCGCCGGCCTGTCCGCCACCCGGACCGTGACCAACCTCGGCTGTCGAACGCTCGAGCTGCCGTTCGCGGTCCGCGTGCTGTACCCGACGGAGGCGCCCGCGCGCGCCGAGCGGTTCGGTGCGTACGAGCTCGAGCTCGCGCACGACGCGCCGGTCGCGGCGCACCGGATGCTGCTCGTCGCGTTCTCGCACGGCACCGGCGGCACGCCGTTCGCGTACCGCGGGCTCGCGAAGGCGCTCGTCGCAGCGAACCACGCCGTCGCCCTCATCACGCACCCTGGCAACAACCGCGACGACGACTCGCTCGCGAACACGGTGCAGAACCTCGAGGACCGTCCGAGGCACGTCACGCAGGCGCTCGACGCGGCGTTCGCGGATCCGCACCTCGCACCGCACCTGGTGCCCGAGCGCGCGGCGGTGTTCGGACACTCGATGGGCGGCTACACCGCGCTCGCGGTCTCGGGCGCGAGACCGATGGCGCTGCCGCAGCAGACGGCGGACGGCAAGGCCGCGCCGGTCGCCGTCACGCCGGACCGGCGGGTGGTCGGCGCCATCCTGTTCGCCCCCGCGCTGCCGTGGCTGATGGCGCCGGGCGCGCTCGATGACGTCCACGCGCGCGTGATGGTGCGCGCCTGCGAGAAGGACGAGGCGGCGCCGCCGTTCTTCATCGAGAGGATCGTGCGCGGGCTCCCGCCGCGCGCCGAGCTCGACTACGCGGTGGTGCCGGGCGCGGGCCACTTCGCGTGCTTCTGGCCGCTGCACCCGCTGCTCGCGACGCTGCCGCCGGGTCAGGATCCTCCGGGCTTCGACCGCGCGGCGTACCAGCCGGCGCTGCACGCCGACGTCCTCGGCTTCCTGAGCCGCGTGACCGCACCGCTCCCGCCTGACGCGTGATCGCTACGGCTGCCGCGCGCAGGACGTGATCCCGTCCATCGGCGGCACCAGCACCTCGCACGACATGACGTCGGTCATCTCGCACTGTGTCGGACGGAACTGGACCTCGATCGGGATCAGCATCCGGTTCTCGTTCGCGAGCTCGAGGATCATCATCCGGATGGTCGACGTGTTCGCGATGATCGACGAGGCGTTGCCGCCCGCCCACAGCAAGCCGAACGCGCACGGAGCCACCAGCGGATCGGGCTTGAGCTCGACCTGACCGGCGGAGATCTTGTTCGTCACGTTGACCTCGCCCAGCACCAGGTCGGCGAACAGGACCGACTTGCACGTGGTCAGGGTCGTGCCGGGGTTCGCAGCGTTCGCCAGCAGCGGGCCGAGATTGATCTCGGCGTGGCGCTGGAGCGTCTGCTGGCACGGGGCGCCGGCCGCCGCCTGGTTGAAAGGGATGTCGCACTTGATCCGCGGCACCGGCGTCATCTGTCCATCCCGCAGGCACAGGCCCAGGTTCTGTGCGCAGCCGACCCGCGCGCAGATCGCGTCGGGGAGACAGTAGCTCGGGCCGACGGGGCCGCAGGTATCCCCGGCGCCCGCGCCGTCGATGCAGACCGGGCCGCCGAGCAGGCACGACGGCCGGGGGGTCCCGGGGACCGCGAACTGCGCGGTGACGCAGTTCGCGTCCTTGACCTCGACGGTACCACTCGCCATGTGCGCGTATGCGTCGCACTCGGCGCCCGGCAGCTGATCGCAATCGGTGTCGTCCTCGGGCACGAACCAGAGCCGCTCGATGCCCGCGTCGGTGGCGTGCTCGTAGCCGACGCACGCCGCGAGGTCGGGGTTCGCGCGCCGCCACACGTAGACGCGATCGCCTTTCGGGCTGAGCTCGTCCGAGCTGGGAGCGCCCGTGGCCGCCCCCAGCGTCACGCGGTACCACTCCGTCGCCGCGTGATAGACGGGCACGTCGGACAGCTTCGCGATGCCGACGACCTTCCCCTGCGCGTCGTAGCCGACGACGAGGACGTGCGCGAGGATGCCGTCCCGCGTCGGATCCTCGGGGCGCAGATCGTAGACGTACCGCCCACCGTCGAGAGCCGCGGTGGTGTTCGGCGTCCCGGCCGCCGCCGTGCCGTCGAGGTACCAGACCTGCCCGGCCAGCTTCTCCTTCACGCCGGCGGGGGCGAGCTTGCCGTCGCAGCCCTGGCACGGTCGCGTTCCGAGGTAGAGCTCGATCTTCGTGGCGCCCGTCGTGCCGGCGAGAATCTCGAGGCGCAGGCCGGGGTCGGCACCACCGCACGAGGCGGCGGCGAGCATCATCATCAGGACAACCGCGGCGCGCACGCCACGATCTTACTCGCAGCTGCGGGTCGCGGGCACGCAGTAGTTTCCGTAGATCGTCGCAGACGAGGCCGAGGCGACCGGCTTGCACCTGTAGCCCACCGCACACCCCGCGTCGGCCGTGCAGGCCGCGACACAGCGGCGGCCGCTGGTGCCGATGGTCACGCACGAGTTGCCGACACCGCCGCACGCCGCGTTCGACGAGCAGCGCTTGCAGGCGTTCTCGGGCTTCGCGAACGGGTGGAGCTTCGGGTTGTCGTCGATGCCGTGGATCCCGTACATCGACGGCGACGGCTCGCCGACGCTGTACAGATCCAGGTCCGCGATGGTCTGGCTCATCGTGCGCGGGCGCAGCCGGCCCTGGGAGTCGAGCTCGAGCAGGCGGCCGAGGAAGTCGTGCACCGGGGCGTACGACACCGAGAAGGACGTGGTCGTGATGACGTCGAGGTTCTTGCCCTGCTTGCTCGGATTGCCGAGCAGCGTGGTGCCGAGCATGTACGTGTTGCAGCCCTCGGCGAACACGATCTGGTAGCGGTCGCGCGCGAGCGGCGCGACCGCGAGCTCGACGTCGTCGAGGTCTCCCTCGTCGGTCTTCTTCCAGTTCGCGAGCGCGAAGCCGTAGAGCGAGCCGGAGTGGCCCGAGTACACGATGACGTCGCGATCGGTCAGCGAACCGAGCATGTCGCGCTCGAGCTGCTTGCCGCCCGCGTCGGTGTCGGGATCCGTGCTCGTGCCGGGGCGCGGATAGAAGATGCGGACCTCGACGCGGATGCTCTTGCCGTTCGCGTCGACCGTCTTCGTCAGCGGGCCGCTCGTCCGCGAGAGCCTGTCGAACGAGCTGACCGGCGAGCGGAAGCCGCGGCCGAGCAGCCAGGCGTAGAGCGCCTTCGAGTCGGCGAGGTGCGCGGCCTCCGGGTTGTAGTCGTACCCGAAGTGCACGTCGACGGTGAGCTTGCCGTCGGCGAACAGCCGCGCGTAGTCCCACCAGCCGTCGCTCGATGCCTTCTCCTCGCGGATCGAGAGCGTCAGCGCCTCCTTCTTCGAGGCGGGCACGGTCGCGGGGTTCCACGCGTCCCACGGCGCCTGCCGGTACCACTCGGGATCGCGCTCCATCTCCTCGTTCGTCGGCCTGCCGACCTCGATCGTGAACTCGCCGCGCGCGTTCAGCGGGAGCTTCGACAGGAGGTTCCGCCGGCCGGCGATCACCTGCTCGAACCTGAACTCCCACGTCGTGCCGTTGATCTGGCGGAGGCCGAGGTCGGTGTACGCCCCGTTCTTGACCATCGCGGAGAACCCGCCGTAGTCGGCGTTCGCGTCGCCGTGCTCGCCGGTCTCCTTGTCGACCAGGTACTGGTTCAAAAACCAGGTGATCGCCACGTGCTCGTGCGGGATCAGGCGCTTCGCGCGCTCGATGCCCTGCCCCTCCTCGACCGTGACGCGCGCCGTGCCCGAGACCACGTACTCCTTGGCCTTGAGCGACAGGTAGTCGTCGGCCTTGCCGTCCTCGACGACGAAGCCGTCCTCGATGTCCTCGGCGCCCGGGTCCTCCCCGGTGCACGCGGCGAGGGCGAGGCAGGTCATGGCGAGCCAGCTAGCCGATCGCAGCGTCATCCGCGCGGGTTCTGCACGCCCGGTGCCGGCGGAGGCACCTGTCGTTCCGGGGGCTTGCGGGGGCCTCCGGCGCCGGTGGCAGCCCCACTGGCCGGACGAGCTACGCGACAGGGGCGCCGACGTAGCGGGCGCGCGGGCGAAGCAGGTGGCCCGCGAGGCGCTGCTCCAGCGCGTGCGCGAGCCAGCCGGCGCTGCGCGCGACCGCGAACAGGCCCGGGCCGGCGGCATCGGGAGCGCCGAGCGCGGCCACCAGCGCGGCGAGCCCGACATCCACCGTCGGCTTCGCGTCGGTCGTCGCCTCGACGATCGCGAGCAGCGTGCGCGCGCGCTTGCCGCCGATCCGGTCCGCGGCGTCGAGCAGCGGCAGCGCGCGCGGATCGCCGTGCGCGTACAGCGGATGGCCGAAGCCGGGCGGCACCTGGCCCTTCCGGCGCAGCGCACGCACCGCGGAGCGCGCGGCGTCGGGCGCGCCGACCTCGTCGGCGAACCGCGACACCTCGAGCGACGCGCTGCCGTGCTTGCGCCCGGTCAGCGTCGCGAGCGCCGCCGCCACGCACGCATACGGATCGGCATCCGTGGACGCCGCGATCCGGGCGGTGAAGCTCGACGCGTTGAGCTCGTGATCGGCGAGCAGCACGAGCGTGGCGTCGAGCACCGGCGCGTGCGCTTCGTCGAGATCGAGCGCGCGCAGGGCGATCCGCGCGACGCTGCCGGCGCCGAGCGCGCGCGTGACCGCCGCGGCCGGAAAGCCGGACGCGAGCGCGGCCGCGAGGAGCGGGATCAGCGACCGCCCGCGGGCGACGAGCGCGTCGGGTCGTGGATCACCGCGCTCGGGATCCGCGAGCGCGGCGACCTGGACGAGCAGCGGCATCACGTCCATCGGCTGCGCGGTCGGCGGCAGCAGGCGCGCGAGCTGCGCGTGCGGCATCGCGGTGCGCGGCCACACGACCTGCGCCGGCGGGAGGTAGCCCGACCACAGGAGCTCCGCGGCGTTCTCGAACGGCACGCCCGCGGCGGCGAGCTCGACGGCGAACCGCCCGCGATACGCCGGGCCGCGCGGCGTGATCGCGGTGATCGCCGAGTCGAGCACCGGCTCGCCCCAGCGCAGCGCGCCGGCGGCGACGGCGCCGTGGCCCGCCCGCGCGTCGCGCCGCACGCGCAGCCGCTCGAGGTCCGCGAACGCGTACAGCCGCGGCCGCCCCGCCTCGCCGGGGACGCTGCGCACCTGCCCGCGGCTCACGTAGGCGTACAGCGATCGGACCTGGATCCCCAGGTGCTTCGCCGCGACGCGCGCGTCGACCCAACGTTGATCGTCGATTCTACGTTGATCAACCATATCGACGACCCTACAACGAGCATCAGGAGGTGACCATGACAAACCCCATCACCAGCAGCGGGCTCGAGGGCATCGTCGTCGCGGAGACCCGGATCTCGGACGTCGACGGCGAGGCCGGACGCCTCGTGATCGCCGGTCACGAGGTCGAGCGCCTCGCCGCCACTCACACGTACGAGCAGGCCGTCGTCGCCGTGCTCGCCGCCGGCGGAGCTCGCTCGATCGCCGAGCTCCAGCTCGCCGCCGCGCGCGTGGCGGCGTTCGAGCTCGTCCCGCGCCTCGGCGACGCGCTCGGCCAGCCCGACGCGATGGACGCGCTGCGCACCTCGCTCGGCCATCTGCGTCCCACCGGCGACGACACCGCCGACGCACTCGCCGCGATCGGCGCCGCGCCGGTGTTCGTCGCCGCGTGGCATCGCACGCGCACCGGCGCCGCGCCGATCGGTCCCGATGCTTCGCTCTCGCACGCCGCCGACTACCTCCGCATGACCACGGGCACCGTGCCGTCCGCCGCCGCGGTGAAGGCGCTCGACGCGTACCTCGTGACGGTGATCGACCACGGACTGAACGCATCGACGTTCACCGCGCGCGTGATCACGTCGACTGCGTCGGATCTGATCTCCGCGGTGGTCGGCGCGGTCGGCGCGCTCAAGGGTCCGCTCCACGGCGGCGCGCCCGGCCCCGTGCTCGACATGCTCGACGCGATCGGCGAGCCCGCCGTGGCCGAGCCGTGGCTCCTCGCCGAGCTCGCCGCCGGCCGGCGGATCATGGGCATGGGCCATCGCGTCTACCGCGTCCGCGATCCACGCGCCGCCGTGCTCGAGACCGCGGTGCGTCCCCTCGCGTCCCGTCGCCTCGAGCTGGCGCGCGCCGTCGAGAGCGCGGCCTCGAAGATCCTCCGCGAGCGAAAGCCGGACCGGCCGCTCGCCGCGAACGTCGAGTTCTACACGGCCGTCCTGCTCGACGCGGTCGGCCTGCCGCGCGAGCAGTTCGCCGCGACGTTCGCGGTGTCGCGCACCGCCGGCTGGGCCGCCCACGTACTCGAGCAGCGCCGCACCGGCCGGCTGATCCGCCCGGCATCGCGGTACATCGGCAAGCTGCCCTGACGACCTCGATCGCGCGCCGGTGAACGCCGCTGCTACTTGGCGGGCAGGACCGACGGCTGGCCGGTCAGCACGGTCAGGATCGCCTTCGACATCTCGACGCCGGCCTTCAGCGTCCTCGCGTTGTTCGAGGCCTTTCCGACCGAATAGAACTGCAGCGCGATCGCCGTCATCGTCAGCAGCTGCTCGGACATCAGTGCTTCTCCCGTGCGGACAGCTTCGGGAGCGCGGGCTGGTTCGCGATGACATCGTTCATCGTCTGGACGAGCTCCTTGTCACCGGCCGCCGCGATATCGACGTTCTCGTCGCCGCTGACCGGGACCGAGAGCATGTAGCCGTCGAGTACCGGCCGCCCCTGGAACGCTGGCTTGAAGTCGGTCGCGGACAGCGGCTTCTTCTTGAGCCCGCTCCGGGGAGGCTTCGTGGCGGTGCGCGCCGCAGCCGCCAACCGTAGCGTCTGCGCCAGCAGCTCCGTCTTGACCGACCAGGTCGCCAGCGTCTCTCGGTAGCGCCGGGGTAGCTACGACGGAAAACCCTCGGCGAGCCACTGCGCGAACGTCTTCGTGCCGACCTTGTGATCGGGACAGCACAGCGAGCCCGAGGACAGGAAGCGGCCCTTCGCGCCGGG
Organism: Myxococcales bacterium; assembly: GCA_016794545.1. Classification (GTDB taxonomy): domain Bacteria; phylum Myxococcota_A; class Polyangia; order Haliangiales; family Haliangiaceae; genus JABFXX01. Next base: position 3,191 of record JAEUJX010000461.1, on the reverse strand, counting down.
GACCGGCACGCGCAGCATCCAGCGGCGTACGTGCGCGGCGCGCAGATAGTCGCGGCCGATGTCGGCGAGCTGCAGCACCTCGGGGCCGCCGGCGTCGGGGAGCCGGCCGGCGGGTCCGCCGATCGCGGCGTCGACCAGCAGCTGCGCGACCTCGCGGACGTCGATCGGCTGGATCGAGAACCGGCGCGGCACGACGGAGATCCCGAGCCGGCCGGCGACCAGGCGCGGGACGAGATCGTGGAACTGCGTCGCGCGGAGCAGCGACCACGGCACCGGCGACTCCTGGATCACCGCCTCCTGCTCGACCTTGATCCGGTAGTAGGCAAACGGCGCGGTGTCGATGCCGACGATCGAGATGCCGACGAAGTGCGGGACGGTCGCCGCCTTCGCCGCGTCGAGCACCGTGCGCGTGCCCTCGACGAGCACCTCGCGCGCGTTCGCCATCGCGTTCGTCCCGTCGATGATCGCCTCGGCGCCGGCGAACGCCGCGTCGAGCCCGACGCCGGTCGTGACATCGGCCGCGACGTGACGGGTGCCCGCGGGCAACGTCGCCGGCGGGCGGCGCGACACGGCGGTGACGGTGTGACCGGCCGCGATCGCCGCCGCTGTGACGGCCCGGCCGAGCGAACCGCTGCCGCCGAGGACAGCGAGCCGCATCAGTGCAGCCAGAGCGCGATGCCGCCGGTGAGACCGGCGATGTTGTCGGCGATCCGCACGTTCTCGGGGAGCTCGAGCTTGATGTGCTTCGCGTTGCCGCCGCCGAGGTAGAGGATGCGCGGGTTCCAGATCGGCAGCACCTGCTCGATCACGCGGCGCACGCGGCGGTTCCACTTCTTCTTCCCGACGTCCTTCAGCGCCTTGTCGTCGACGTAGTCCTCGTAGCTGCCCTTGCCGCGCCCGAACGGGTGGTGGCCGAGCTCGAGGTTCGGCACGTAGACGCCGTCGTTGTAGAGGCCGCAGCCCATGCCGGTGCCGAATGTCAGCACCATCTCGACGCCCTTGCCCTCGATGATGCCGTACCCCTGCACGCCGGCATCGTTGAGCACGCGCGTCGGCTTGCCGGTCTTCTCGGAGATCAGCCGCTGGAGCTCGACGTTGGCCCAGTCCTCGTGAAGGTTCGGCGCGGTGCGCGTGACGCCGTCCTGCACGACGCCGGGAAACCCGACGGAGACCCGATCGAACGCACCGATCGGCGCGATCAGCTTCCAGATCTCGGCGAGCACCGCGTCGGGTGTCGCCGGGCGCGGCGTGTCGACGCGCGCGCGCTCCGACAGCGGCGAACCCTCGGAGTCGAGGATCATCGCCTTGAGGCCGGTACCGCCGATGTCGATCGCGAGCGTGCGCGGCTGCTGGGTCATGGCGCCGCCAGGATAGCCGACCTCCGCACCCGAGGATCGTCTGGCGCTCCGCCTCCGCTCCCGTCCGGAGCGTCACGGCGTGCTAACGGTCCGGTGCTGACACCGCGATCGGGCACGGCGTGGTGTTGCCGCAGCACAGCGTCCCACATGCGTCCCCGCCCGCCGGACCACCGGCCATGCACACGTTGCCGCCGGTGCACGCCATGACCGTGCCGCACGTGCAGGTCCCACCGACGCAGCGCTCGCCCTGCCCGCAGCACTGACCACCGCACATCGGTCCGGTGGTGCAGCCGCCGCTCGGCGCGCACGCGCCCGCCTGTGCGTCGGGTACGCCGGCCTCGCTGCACCCCGCGGTCGGGCACGGTGTCTTGCCGTGCTCGTTGCACGCGATCAGGAGCACCGCCGCGACCAGGGACCACGTCCTCATGGCGTCGAGCGTATCAGCTCGCGCCACTCGTCGATCAGATTCGCGACCAGCGCGGTCCAGCCGGTCTGGTGCGACGCGCCGATGCCCGCGCCGTTGTCCCCGTGGAAGTACTCGTAGAACAGCGGGTGATCGCGCCACGTCGGATCGTCGACGAACTTCCTGGCACCGCCGAACACCGGCCGTTGCCCGTGCTCGTCGAGCAGGAAGATGTCGACGAGCCGCCGGGCGATGTCGTGCGCCATCGCGTGCATCGTGATCTCGTGCCCGCCCGCCCCCGCGGTCTTCACCGCGCGACGGGGGCCGAACGCGGTGCCGAGCTTGCGCAGCGACTCGATGATGAGGAACGTCGTCGGGAACCAGATCGGTCCGCGCCAGTTCGAGTTGCCGCCCTTCAGCTTGCTGACGCTCTCGGCGGGCTCGTAGGCGACGACCCGCCCGTCGAGCTCGAACGGTCGCGCCTCGTGCTGCTTCGATAGCGAGCGGACGCCGTAGCGCGACAGGAACTCGTCGGGGTCGTGGATGTGAGCGAGCATGCGGTCGAGCTGTTCCGGCTCGACGATCGTGAGGAGGTACGTGCACGAGCCATCCGGTGCCTCGATCCGGTGCACGACGTCCGCGACCAGCTCTTTCCGGTTGCGGAGGAACCAGTGGAGGTTCTGCGTGAACTCCTTGAACGGCTCGATCCACGCGCTCTCGAGCCGCTCCACCGCGAACAGCGGGATGAGGCCGACGAGCGAGCGCACGCGGAACCGCTGGTAGCTCCCGTCGAGCCGCTGCAGGATGTCGTAGAAGAAGCCGTCCTTCTGGTCGAACAGCGCGTAGTCGCGGCCACCGACGCGGCGCATCGCCCCGGCGACGTACGCGTAGTGCTGGAAGAACTTCGACGCGAGCCCCTCGTACGACGGGTTGTCCTTCGCGAGCTCGAGCGCGATGCGCATCAGGTTCAGGCAGAACATCCCCATCCAGCCCGTCGCGTCGGACTGCTCGATCGTCGAGCCGTCGGCCGACCTCTCGCTGCGGTCGACGACGGTGATGTTGTCGAGCCCGAGGAAGCCTCCCTCGAACACGTTGTTGCCGTCGCGGTCGACCTTGTTGACCCACGAGGCGAAGTTGATCAGGAGCTTGTGGAAGCAGCGCTCGAGCCACGGCCGATCGGCGATGCCGTTGCGCACGCGGTCCATGTTGTAGACGCGCCACACCGCCCACGCGTGTACCGGCGGGTTCAGGTCGGAGAACTCCCACTCGTACGCGGGTAGCTGGCCGCTCGGGTGCTGGAACTGCTCGAACAGCAGGAGCCACAGCTGGTCCTTCGCGAACTTCGCGTCGATCAGCGCGAACGGCACGCAGTGAAACGCGAGGTCCCACGCGGCGAACCACGGGTACTCCCACGCATCGGGGACGGTCAT
>JAEUJX010000408.1 GCA_016794545.1 Myxococcales bacterium | reverse complement strand
TCAAGGTGACCGACTTCGGCCTCGCGAAGCCGCTCGATCCGGGCTCGGAGCCGGCGCTCACGGCGATGGGCGTCGTCGTCGGCACGCCCGACTACATCGCGCCGGAGCAGGCGCGCGGCGAGGCGATCGACGAGCGCGTCGACATCTACGCGCTGGGCGGCACGCTGTACTTCCTGCTCGTCGGGGTGCCGCCGTTCCGCACCGGCAAGCCCGCCGAGGACAAGTACCTGAAGGTCGTCGCGCGCCACCTGCGGAATCCGGCGCCCGATGCGGCAACCGCGAACCCGAGCGTCGACGCCGAGCTCTCGCAGCTCGCGCGCGCGATGATGGCGAAGAAGCCGGCGGAGCGGCCGGGATACCCCGAGCTGATCGATCAGCTCGCGCAGATCGTCGCGCGGCTCGACCCGGGCGCGGTGCCGCTGCTGATGACGTCGACGCGCGAGCGCTCGCGCCCGAACGTGATCCTGCCGGGCGACGAGGGCGGCGCACCGCTCGCGAGCGCGCGCGACGAGAGCGCGACCGTGTCCGACGGCGGGCTCGAGTACGCGACCCCCCGCGCGTTCCCGCCGTGGCTCGCGCTGATCACGCTCGCGAGCGTCGCGCTGTTCGTCGCCGGGCTCGTCGTCTACCTGCGCGCCGAGCAAGGCGGAAGCGGCGGCGGCACGACGCCGGCCCCCGCCGACGCCGCGGTGACCGGCGGGTCCGGCGGCAGCGGCAGTGCCGCGAAGCCCTCGCCGCCCGTCGGCATGCTCGCGGTCAAGAAGGCCGACGGATCGGTCGCGTTCTACGTCGACGCGAATCCGCTGTCGGCCGCGGTGTTCAGCAAGTTCGACGCCAAACACGTCCAGCCCGGCAAGCCCGAGGACCCGGTCGTCAACGTCAGCTACACGAAGGCGCGCTCGTACGTGACGAGCTACGGCGGCCGGCTCCTGACCGCGGCCGAGTGGGACGCCGCCTCGAAGACCTCGGGCTTCGTGATGCCGCCGAACATCCTCGAGTGGGTCGACTCCCCCGACGAGAAGAAGAAGACCGCGGTCGCCCACGGCAAGTCCGAGGTGAAGGGCGACGAGCCCCTGCCCGTCGTGACGTTCCGGATGGCCCGGAATCCCTGAGCGAATCCGCCTCGTATATAGTCCGTCGGCCATGAGCACCGACGTAGATCAGCTCGTCGACATCATCGCCCGGCGCGTGCAGGAGCGCCTCGGCGGTACGGCGCCTGCCGTGAGGCTCGCGGTGCTGCCGCGCGACCGCGGCGAGTGCAACGACGACACCGCCCCCGGCGAGGACTGCGCGGGCTGCGGCGCGTGCGTCGTGCGCCGCCCGTGGAGCGTGCGCGCGATGGAGGGCGCCGGTGCGATGCGCGTCGGGGCGCTGCCGGGCGTCGGCTCGGTGCCCGGCGACATGGCGAAGCTGATCGACCACACGATGCTGAAGCCGGAGGCGACCCGCGACGAGGTCGTGAAGCTCTGTGCCGAAGCGAAGCAGCACCGGTTCGCGAGCGTGTGCGTGAACACGACGTGGGTGCCGCTGTGCAAGTCGCTGCTCGCCGGCACCGACGTCATGGTGTGCGCGGTCGTCGGCTTCCCGCTCGGTGCGATGTCGCCGACCGCGAAGGCGTACGAGGCGCGCGATGCGGTGCGGGCGGGCGCGAAGGAGATCGACATGGTCATCAACATCGGCGCGCTCAAGTCGCGCGACTACGAGACCGTGTTCGAGGACATCTGCCGCGTCGTGAAGTCCGCGGCGCCCGCCGGCGTGAAGGTCATCCTCGAGACCAGCGCGCTCGACACCGAGCAGAAGATCATCGGCTGCGCGCTGTCCAAGCTCGCCGGTGCGGCGTTCGTCAAGACGTCGACCGGCTTCGGCAAGGGCGGCGCGACCGTCGAGGATGTCGAGCTGATGCGGCGCATCGTCGGCGGCGACATCGGCGTGAAGGCGTCGGGCGGCGTGCGCACCGCCGAGGACGTGGTGAAGATGGCGCAGGCCGGTGCGAACCGGATCGGCGCGAGCGCCTCGGTCGCGATCGTCACCGGAACTGCAGACGGTAAAGCCAAAGGGTACTGAGTGCTCCCGGTCCAGCTGATCCGCAAGAAGCGGGACGGCGGCGCGCTCGACGACGCCGAGCTGCGGCAGTTCGTCGAGTGGGTGACCACCGCCTCGATCCCCGACTACCAGATCGCCGCGATGCTGATGGCGGTGTTCTTCCGCGGCATGGACGATCGCGAGCTCGCGACGTGGGCCGACGCGATGACCCGCTCGGGCGACGTCATCGATCTGTCGTCGATCCCGCGCGCGAAGATCGACAAGCACTCGACCGGCGGCGTCGGCGACAAGATCTCGATCCCGCTCGCGCCCGCGGTCGCGGCGTGCGGCGTCGCGGTGCCGATGGTGTCGGGCCGCGGCCTCGGTCACACCGGCGGTACGCTCGACAAGCTCGAGTCGATCCCCGGCTTCCGCGTCGACCTGCCGGTGGAGAGGTTCCGCGAGCTCGTCGGCGAGCTCGGCGTGTGCCTGATCGGGCAGACCGCGCGGATCGCGCCGGCCGACAAGAAGCTGTACGCGCTGCGCGACGTCACGGGCACTGTCGAGTCGCTGCCGCTGATCGCGTCGTCGATCATGTCGAAGAAGCTCGCCGAGGGCATCGACGGCCTCGTGATCGATTGCAAGGTCGGCGCGGGCGCGTTCATGAAGACGATCGAGCGTGCCCGGCAGCTGTGCGCCCTGATGCGCACGATCGCGACGCGCGCGGGCAAGACCATCACGTGCGTGCTGACCGACATGGAGGCCCCGATCGGCCGCACGATCGGCAACGCGCTCGAGATCCGCGAGTCGATCGAGGTGCTGAAGGGCGGCGGCCCGGTCGACACGCGGGAGCTCACGCACGTGCTCGGCGCCGAGATGCTCGTGCTCGGCGGCGCCGCGAGGGATCCAGCCGAAGGCGTGGCGAAGATCGAGAAGGCGCTCTCCGATGGCAGCGCGCTCGAGGTGTTCCGCAAGGTCGTCGCCGCGCAGGGCGGCGACCCGCGCGTGTGCGACTCGCCGGGCTCGGTGCTCCCGAAGCCGCGCTCGCGCGACGAGCTCGGCCTGACGCCCGGCCGGATCGTCGCGATCGACAGCGAGCTGCTCGGCATCGCCGCCCTCGTGCTCGGTGCCGGCCGCCGCACCGCCGAGGACAAGATCGATCCGTCCGCGGGCCTCGTCGTCGATGCGTACCTCGGCGAGGTCATCGAGGCGGGCGGTCCTCCGAGCGTGATGCTCCAGCACAGCCTCCCCGCCGGGGATTCGCGGCTCGCCGAGGCGCGTGCGATGATCGAGCGCGCGTTCGTGATCCAGCCCGCCGACCAGCCCGCCCCGGCACACCTCGCGGGGAAGAGCTCGCGCATCCTCGAGGTGCTGCGATGAGCGAGCTCGCCGCCACCCTGTACGACAAGGTCCACGCGGCGGCGCAGGCCGTACGCGAGCGCACCGATTTCGTGCCGCAGGTCGGCCTGATCCTCGGCTCCGGCCTCGGCGCGTTCGCCGAGACGCTCGACCGGCCCGTGATGATCGACTACGGGGACATCCCGTACTTCCCCCGCTCGCACATCGTCGGTCACAAGGGCCGGCTCGTGCTCGGCAGCAAGCGGGGCGCGTGCTGCGTCGCGATGCAGGGGCGCGTGCACATGTACGAGGGCCACAGCGCCCAGACGGTGGCGTTCCCGGCCCGCGTGCTGGTCGCGCTCGGCGCGAAGGTCGTGATCGTCACGAACGCCGCCGGCGGGCTCAACCCGTCGTGGCAGCCCGGCACGCTGATGCTGATCCGGGACCACCTCGACATGCTGCGCGACCACGCCCTGCGCGGCCCGAACGACGATCGCCTCGGCCCTCGGTTCCCCGACATGACGACGGCGTACGCGCCGGAGCTGCGCGCGCTGGTCAAGGACGTCGCGGCGAGCGAGGGCATCGCGCTCCAGGAGGGCGTGTACGTGGCGATGCCTGGCCCGACCTACGAGACGCCCGCCGAGGTGCGCATGCTCCAGACGCTGGGCGCCGACGCGACCGGCATGTCGACCGTGCCGGAGGTCGTCGTCGCGCGGCACATGGGCGCGCGCGTGATCGGCATCTCGTGCATCACGAACCAGGCGGCCGGCATCACCGGGAACGCGCTGTCGCACGACGAGGTCACCGAGACCGCGACGCGCGTGCGCGCGACGTTCGAGCGGCTGCTCGACGGGATCCTCGGCGCGCTGTCCGCGAAGGGAGAGCTCTCGTGAGCGAGCTGGTGGCGGCGGCGGTGGCGGCGCAGCAGGGGGCGTACGCCCCGTACTCGAAGTTCCGGGTCGGCGCAGCACTGCGCGTGAGCGGCCGCGTCGTCACCGGCGCGAACGTCGAGAACGCGTCGTACGGGCTCTCGATGTGCGCCGAGCGCACCGCGATGTTCGCCGCCGTGGCCTCGGGCGCGACGGAGCTCGAGGAGGTCGTCGTGTGCACCGACGCATCGCCGCCGTCGTCGCCGTGCGGCGCCTGCCGGCAGGTGCTGAGCGAGTTCGCGAAGGACTGGCACGCCGTCACGGTCACGTCGGTCAACCCCGCGGGCGAGCACCGCACCTGGACGATCGCCCAGCTCTTGCCCGACGGGTTCTCGGGGCGCGAGCTGCCACCGTGAGCGAGGTCATCTTTCGCGGCGGGACGGTCCTCACGATCGACCCGCAGCACCGCGTGCTCGCGGGTGACGTCGCGAGCGTCGACGGCGTGCTCGTGCACGTCGGCGGCGACTACACGCCGCAGACCGGCGACTACCAGGTCGTCGACTGCGCCGGCTGCGTCGTGATGCCCGGGCTCGTGCAGGCGCACGTCCACACCTGTCAGACCCTCGCGCGCGGTCGCGCCGACGACATGGAGCTGCTCGACTGGCTGCGCACGGTGATCTGGCCGTACGAGGGCAAGCTCGACGAGGCCGCCGCGCGAGCGTCGGGCGAGCTCGCGTGCGCCGAGCTCCTGCTCGGTGGCACCACCGCGATCCTCGACATGGGCACGGTGCACCACACCGACATGATCTTCGACGCCGCCGAGCGCGCGGGCATCCGCGCGACGATCGGCAAGGCGATGATGGACTACGACGATCCGCAGATCCCACCGGGCCTGCGCGAGTCGACGCAGGGCTCGCTCGCCGCGAGCGCGAAGCTCATCTCCCGGTGGCACGGTGCCGCGGGCGGCCGCCTCCGCTACGCGTACGCGCCGCGGTTCGTGCTGTCGTGCACCGACGAGCTGCTGCGCGAAGTCGGCGCGCAGGCGAAGATCCGCGGCGTCCGGATCCACACGCACGCGAGCGAGAACCACGGTGAGGTCGCGCTCGTACGCCAGCGGTTCGGCAAGGACAACATCCAGGTCCTCGACGAGCTCGGCCTGCTCGGCGACCACACCTGCATCGCGCACTGCATCCACCTGTCGGATACCGAGAAGCGCCTGCTCGCCACGCGCGGCGCCCACGTCTGTCACTGTCCGTCGTCGAATCTGAAGCTGGCCTCGGGCATCTGCCCGGTCCCCGAGCTGATCGCGGCCGGAGTCGCGGTCGCGCTCGGCGCCGACGGCGCCCCGTGCAACAACAACCTCGACGGCTTCGTCGAGCTACGCCTCGCGGCCCTGCTCCACAAGCACCGGTTCGGCCCGCGCGCCCTGCCCGCTCCGGAGGTCGTGCGGCTCGCGACGATGGGCGGCGCCGCCGCGCTCGGCCTCGCCGATCAGATCGGGTCACTCGAGGTCGGCAAACGCGCCGACGTGATCGCGATCGACGTGACGGCGCTCCACACCGTGCCCGCGGGATCGCCCTGGTCGATGATCGCTTACGCCGCCAAGGCGTGCGACGTCCGCCACGTCGCCGTCGACGGTGCGATGGTCGTCCGCGATCGACGCCTGCTCACGCTGGAGATCGACCGCGTGCGCGACCACGCCCGCACGGCGGCGCACCGGTTGTTCTCGTAACTCCTTCGATAAGTGGACGCTTTTCGGACCCCGTGCTAGAGTCCAGGACGATCGATCGGGGGCCGGCAGGGCCGTGAGGTCGACGAACCTGGAGTGCCCATGGAACCGATGCGCCTGCGTGGAAACCCGGAACGGATCTTCATCTCGGTGGACGAGAGTACGGCCAAGTCGACGGTCTCGTTCTTCCCGGCCGACGTCGGCTCGCCGTACCAGCACGAGGGGGACAAGGACGGCGCCCTCGCCCTGAAGGACGCGAAGTCCATCATGGCCAAGTACCCGGCCTGCACGCTCCATGGCCCGCATTTCCACGCGGCCCGGCCTGCCAAGGCCAAGATTCGCAAGCGCGCGTAGGCGCGGGCTGTTTTAGCCGGCGCGCCGGGGCGCGCCGTGGGCTATCTTCCCGTCAGGACGATGCTGCTGACGCGCGAGGAGATGACGTTCGATTTCGGGGGCGCGAAGCTCGATCCGACGAAGGATCGCGAGCTCCTCGAGTGGATGTGCAATCAGTTCCTCTACGGCGAGGTCACCGGCATCCAGGTCGGGCACTGGCTGTACGAGGCGCCGGACTTCGACGCGGCCAAGTTCCTCGCGCGCCAGGCGCTCGAGGAGCTGCAGCACGTCGACAACTTCCTGCGCATCATGGCGATGCTCGGGTGCCAGCCCAAGCCGGCGCACGGCGCGGTGCGGTTCCTCGCGACGGGCATGATGGGCAGCTCGTGGGCCGAGCACGTGGCCCTCGAGATGGCGCAGGGCGAAGGCTTCGTGCTGCAGGCGTTCTACGCGGTGATCGACACGCTCGATCACAAGCCGTCGGTGGACATCCTCCGGCGCGCCGTGAAGCAGGAGGAGCGCCACGTCGAGTTCGGCGAGACGCAGACGATGAAGGCGATCGAGGGCAAGCCGTGGCTCCGCCGCCGTCTGCTCGGCCTGTCGCTCGTGTCGATGTGGGGCGTGAAGAAGATCGCCGCGTACATCGAGAAGCGGGTGCCGCCGGGGCACGTCGTGCTCGAGAAGCTGCCGGCGTTCCTCGAGCACGCGAACCGGTGTGCGGAGCTCCGGCTCCAGCGGATCGGCGTGCTCGATCGGCCGCTCTCGGAGCTCGGCAGCGCGAAGCGCGCGGCGCTCGTCGCCGAGGCGTACGGCGGCAAGCTGCTCGGGGGCATCGGCGGGCTGGTCGTGTCACTCGCGCGGATGCTGCCGTTCGTCCCGAAGAAGAAGCGGCTGACCGATACCTATCTGGCGGACGCGCACATCAGGGGGTACCTGCCCCCACCGCAGGACGCCGAGGCGCAGCCTCAGGAGCCGTGACCTTCGACTGCACGGGCGGGCTGCCGTCGTCGCAGGTGATCTTCAGGGGCTCACCGCTCTCGAGCGCGGTCGAGGTCAGCGCCGTGCCGAAGATCCGCGTCGCGAGGTCCTGATCGCCGATCGGCTGGCTGACGTGCGCCTGCACCATCACCCAGCGGCAGCCCTTCGGCTCGGCGGCACAGCTCCGCCCATCGGGCTTGTCCTTCGCGTTCTGCACGCGGCGCTTCTCGAACACGAACGTGGCGCGCTGGCGCGACTTGCCCGCGGCCACGCCGGGGCGGGCAGGCAGATCCGCGACGACGTTGCCGATCCAGTAGGCGATCGTCGACGTCCCCGGGCTGCGGCCGACGGTGCCGATGCGGCGGTCCTCGGCCGTCATCCGGCCCGGGACGAGCTGCGCGCGGAGCACGTCGGCGCCGTGCCACTCGGAGGTGATATCCGGGCCGAGCAGCATCGCCTCGGGGCCGGTGGCGATGACGCTCGGATCGCGCGAGAGCTGGTCGAACAACAGCGGCGCGGCGACGCGCGAGAGCTCGTCGCGGAGATCGCCGGTGACGACCGCCGCTGGGATGGTCGCGCCGTAGAGCTGGCCGTCGCGGCGCGGCGCGGGCGCGTGACCGAACGACAGGTGCTCGAAGACCTGAACCCAGCGGTCGCCGTCGCGCGCGTAGAGCATGGTGACGCGGAGCGGGATCGTCGCGGTGCGTCCGCACAGCTCGAGCCGCCACGACAGCTCGTCGGAGACCCACGCCGCCGACAGGTCCTGCGCGAGGTGCAGCTCCAGGCGCTTCGAGCGGACCAGCGTCGGCGTCTCGCGGTCGACCCGCAGCGGCCAGCGCGATGGCGCCCGCTCGAGCTCGCCGGCGATCAACACGTCGCCGGGTCCGACCCCGATGCGAGCGCCGCCGATCTGCGGCGGGACCATGCCGGTCTCGACATCGGGCGGCTCGTCGCGGTCGTACGCGGACAGCACGTCGTCCTGCAGCTCCGCGAGCATGCCGGCGACCACGTTGCCGTCGCTGCCGGAGACCGGATCGGCCAGCGGCGTGGTCGTGGCGCGGTCGCGGCGGGGACACGCCGCGACCGCGAGGACCGCCACCGCTGCGAGCGCTCGCCTCAATGGACCTCCGCGAGATCCGCGGGTGTGTCGATGTCGCGGATCACCGAGCGATCGTCGACGTCGAC
>JAEUJX010000381.1 GCA_016794545.1 Myxococcales bacterium | reverse complement strand
CCGACCTCGCCGTAGCTGCCGTTCGCGAGATCGAGGCCGACGTCCATGCCCTTCGCGGCCCAGAAGCTGCCGAGCAGCTGGTTCGCCGCGTTGTCGACGACCGCGAGCTGGAAGCCCTGGCTCGCGTCCATCACGGGCGGGATGTCGGTCACGTACACGAAGCCGGGTGACGCGCTGTCGCCCTGCGCGCGCAGCACGCTGTCGAGCTCGATCGTCGCGCCGGTGACGTCGAAGTCGATCCGCGCCGGCGTGATCTTCACGTCGACCTTCTTGCCGAGCACGTCGACGGTCTTGGTCTCGTTGAGGCTCGCGAGCGAGTTGTTGAGGTACGGCACCGCGAACCGCTCGGCGACGAAGCCGAGCACCGGGCCGAGCGCCGAGTCGAGGTTCAGCGCGTCGATGATCTGCTGCGGCACGCCGCCGAGATCGACGGAGAAGCCGGTGATGTCGACGTTCGGGTTGTCGAAGTGGATGTCGAACACGCCGGCCTGGCGGATGCCGACCGTCAGCATGCCGCTGATCGTGATGTGGCTCGCGCTGATCGTGACGTCGCGCGAGCCGTCGAAGCACGACACCGCCCACTGCAGGTGCGTCCCGATCTTCGGGCGGTCGAGCTCGACCTCGAGCCAGATGCCCCCGGGCTGCGGCGCGAAGCTGATCTTCGACGCGGAGCCGAGCGAGACGCTCGTGATCATCGCCTGGCCGTAGAGGCAGTCCGGCTGGCTGTTCTCGGTGCCCCAGTCGACGACCGGGTTGAGGGGGGCCGCGAGCGTCGTGAGGTTCGCGCCGGTGAGGTAGCCGGTGACGCCGCGCCCGAGCGCGTCGAACGTCTGCGCCGTCATCGACGCCGTGATCGCCTGCGGGACCACGCTCTTGATCGGCTCGAGCGCGCCGGCGACGATCGCGCGCGTCTCCTTGCCGGTATTGCCCTGCTCGTCCTTCGCGATCGCGTGGAGGAGGTTCGTGCCGGCATCGACCGGCACCGTGACCTGGAACGTGCCATCGGCCTCGACCACCGCGGGCATGCCGTTGATCGTCACGCTCGCGACCTTGCCGGAGTCGTCGGTCGCGATGCCCTTGACCGCCACGCTCGCGACCTCGCCGGCGAACGTGCCGCGCGCGGGAGAAGTGATGCGGACGCGCGGGGCGTTCGGATCGATCGCCGGCGCGTTCGGGTCGTACTCCTCGTCGCAGCCTATCGAGAGAGGCGCGAGGGCGAGGACGGCAGCGAGGATGGCGTGGTGCTGTCGCATGGTGTGGCTCCCGCCGCGAGTGGGAGCAACATCGATGCCACGCCGGGGTACCACTTCCCCTGCTGCGGAGCGTCGGAGATCGCGACGCGCTCGCCGCCCGTCCGCTGCCAGGAAAGCCGTGTGCTCCTCGGATCCTGGGAGGCGACCGAGAGCGACTTGCCCGCCGGCAACGGGTACGTCACCAGCACGACCACCATCGGCCGCGCGCCGCCGGGCTCGAGCCCGATCTTGGCGCGGACAGCTGTGGGCACCAGCGGCTGCCCGTCGACGGAGACGGTGAGCGGGGCCATCGCGAAGGCCGCCATCAGCTCCTGCAACGCCTCGCGCGCGCGTGATTTCGGCGCGGTAGAGGCCCTCCCGAGGATGGCCTCGGTGGGCTCCCCGGTCCCCGGGCGATAGCCCACCAGAAGCACCACCTCGCAGCGCTCGACCTGGATCACGACCTGGCGCGTCGCCGGGAACGTGTGCGCCCAGGCAGCTGGGCCAGCCAGCCAGACGGCAAGCGCAGTAGCCACCAGGAGCCTCGCGGCCGCCCTCATGGCGAGAGCTCCGGGAGCGCGTCGAACGCGTCGCGCACGTCGGGACGTGACCGCGACGGGGGCGCGATCCGCGGCAACGCCTGCTTCGGCGCCCCCCAGCCGTTGCCATCGACGTCGACCCAGATCGGGTTCGTGATCGCGTACGGCGTGCTCGTGTGGAGCTGATCGGGCTTGAGCTTCGCGGTCACCGGGAGGCTCGACAGATCGAGGCCCGCCGACAGCGCCTGGATGATCACCGTCGCGTCGAGCGGCGGCAGCTCGACCGGCGTCGACACCGGGAACATGTTCGTCGGCCCCTCGACCTCCGCGACGATCCAGCTGTCGCGCGCGAGGGGAACGCGCACCATCGTCTCGTAGTCGGTGCCCTGCCCCGCCGGGATCATCTGGTCGGCGACGACGACCGAGTTCGCGTAGATCACGAGGTGGTTGACCGCGCCCCAGGTCGGCGCGCGCACGCGGACGCGGACGTCGACGCCACCGCCCTGCGCGACGATCGTGTCGCCGATCATCGCGTTGCCGATCGTCATCTCGACGAACGGCGCCGTGGTCGTGATCGCCCGGTGCTCGCGGATCGCCGTCACCACGTCGTCACGCGTGAAGCCGCCCGGCGTGTCCTTGCCCTTGCCGACATAGAGCAGCGTGCGCGCGTAGCCGGGCTCGTCGCCGAGCAGGTGGTGCGTATCGGACGCGCCCACGCCGGTCGCGACGTGGCCGCGGTCGAGCAGCGAGAACCACGTCTCGATCGTGCCGGGATACGTCGGCCGACCGTCGGGACCGACGACGACCTGCCCCGGCACGGGCTGGGGATTCGGGAACGGCCCGGGCGGCAAGGGACTGGGGGCCGTGTACGTGTGGTTCCATTCTCGCTTCCGGCCCGTCATCAGCTCGATCACGTCGAAGTCGTAGCTGACGTTCTCCGCGGAGAACTCGTCGCCGTAGGGCGCGAACACGCCGAGGATGCCCGACGGGACGTACGGCTCCGCGGTCGCGGCATCGATGTAGAACTGCGCGAAGTAGCCGAGCACCTGCTGCCGTGGGTGGGCGACCTGGACGAGACCGCTCCCCTTGTCGACGGCGAGGTCGCGCAGCTGCGCGAACAGCTTCCCCGGGGGCAGGTACGCCCACTGGAACTCGCCGCCGCGCGTGGAGCCCGGATCGATCTTCAGCGGATAGCCGATGAAGTGGCCCATCTCGAACGTGGTGAGCTCCATGCCCGGGATCCCGAGCAGCCACGGATCGAGGCCGCTCGCTGCGATCGCCGGCGCGTAGTCGGTGATGTAGTTGTGATCGGTCGCGACCGCGACCTCGAGCCCCTCCGCCGCGCACGAGATGACACGCTGCTCGACGGTGACACCGCTGTCGGTGGACGGATTCGCGTGGATGTGGAAGTCGCCCGACACCCAGCCGTCGGTGGAGAAGGCGCGCTCGAGCTGCAGCTGCTCCGCCACGAACCCGCCCGCCGTCACCGTGATCCGCTTCGTCGTCACCTCGTACTCGGGCCCGCGCGACACGACGATGTCGTAGGTCCCCGGGCGCACCCGTGCGTCGACGCGGCCGTCCTTCGTCCACCAGGCGCCCTCGATGTAGAGGTTGCGGCCGTCGAACGCGGTCGGCCGGCGGCGCTCGCCGAACGGCAGCGAGAACAGGAACGTGCGCGGGTCCTTGCCGACGTTCGCGGTGTCGAACGTCGCGACCAGCGTGATCTTCGCGGGGGCGTGGCGGCCCAGCTCGTCGATCACGTCGACCACGACGTTCGCGTGCGGCTTCATCGTGACGAACACACCGGTCGTGCGATCGGCCTGGATGCGGAACGCCTGGACCGCGGTCGACTCGCGCTCGTCGGCGAGCACGCGGTAGCTGTACTGGCCTTCCGGCAGCGTCGCGATGAAGGTGCCGTCGGCGTCGGTCTCGATCTGGTTCACCGGCAGGAGCCTGCCGTCGAGCACGAACACGTTCGCGCGCGCGACCGGCGCGCCGGTGCGCTCGTCGACGACCTTGCCGCCGAACGTGCCGACCGGCTGCCGGCGCAGCTCGTAGATCACGTCGGCGACGCTCGCGACATCACCATCGCCGATCACGAAGTACGAGGTGAACGAGAAGCTCTCGTTCGGCGCGAGCTGCGCGGGCGGCTTCGCCATGAACACGCCCGCGACGCCGGCGTACGTGAACGGGATCAGCATCGAGAACGGCGTGAGGTCCTGGCCCGGATAGCCGGCCTTGTACGTCGAGACGTAGTTGTACGGGTTGTCGAGGATCGTGAGGCCGTACGACACGCCCTCGCCCTTGCTCGCGAGGAAGTCGACCGCGAGGCCGGGGAACGACGGAAAGCCGCCGGCCATCCGGTAGCTGTCCTCGATCGCGTACTTCACGTTGAAGCCGGCGACGCCGGGGGCGAACAGCTCCTGCTCGCCGCCGAGCAGCGGCAGCTGTCCCATCGGCACGCTGAGCTGGATGCTCGAGACGCCCGGGATGTTGCGGCCGAGCAGATCGTCGAGCTGAGTCGGGTCGAGGTACGGAAACGGGTGCGCGCCCATCGGGCCGTTCTTCACCGTCGTCTCGATCTCGACGTAGCGCTTGCCCGGATACAGCCGGTACTTGTTCTCGAACGACAGGGTCGACGGGAACATGAGGCCGGTGTTGAGCAGCGCGACCATCTGGAGGAGGTCGCCGCCGGTGCCCGTGACGGTGACCTCGGCAGGACCGCCGTCGTCGCCGCGCTTCGTGATCTCGACACGAAGAGGATCGATCACGGTGAACAGGAAGCCCGGCAACAGCTCCGCGAGCTGATCGTTGCCGCGGCCGCCGACGCCGTCGCGCTTGAGATCCGCGTCGACCAGCGTGCCGCCGAACGTGGTGTTCGCGCGGCCGTAGACCTGGATCTGCTTCGGATCGCTGGTGCGCCCCGTGTCCGCGACGATCAGGCGGATCTCGTCGTTCTCGAGCAGGAAGTCGCCCTCGCGCCCGATCGCGTGCGGCCCGCCGATCGTATCGCCGAGCGTGCCGATCACCTGCGCGCGCGCCCGCGGAGCGCCGTCGCACGCGCAGAGCGCGAGCGCGGCCAACACGAGCCCGAGCTTCAAAGCGCGACCTCCGCGGCGAGCTGCACGCGACCGTTCGACAGCTCGCGCTGCTCGACGACGTGCGTCGCCTGGAGCTGGAGGCGCATGCTGTACGCCGGCACGGAGATCGCGGCGCCCACCGTGTGCTCCATCACGCGATCGGTGAGGAGCAGGCTCGACGGATCGAGGATGCCGAACCGGTACCCGAGCGTCACCGGCGTACGCGCGGGGATCGTGTACGTCAGCTGGCCGTGCGCGCCGTAGGCGTTCTGCACGGGACCGCCGGTCGTCGGATACGTGGTGCGCACGAACGCCGCCGCGGCGCCGAAGGCGACGGGCCCGGCGATGATCCGCGCGCCGATCGTCCCCTGGAGATCGTCCTCGTTCTTGAGCGCCTGGACGTCGCCCACCGTGCGCCGGTTGAACCGCGCGGAGGCCACCATCCATCCGCCCGCGGGCAAGAGGAGCAGCGCCGAGGCCGACGCCGCCGGGAGGTTGTTGTCGTTGTTCGACGCGTACTCGTCGGCGCCGTTCTGCACCGCGACCTCGAAGCCGACCGCCGCGCCCGATGCCGGCGCGACGGGCTGGAGCCGGATCGCCGCGCCGAGCGAGCGCCCCGGCGTGAGCCCGCTGGTCTCGAAGCCCTCCGTCGCGCGCATGCCCCGGCTCTCGAGGGGGCGGTCGACGAACTCGCGCACGGTGTCGCCCTCGATGTTCGGATCGACGAGCGATTCGAAGAAGCCGGCGCGCACGTCGATCTGCGAGCTCACGTGCGTGTCGACGAACGCGTCCTTGAGCCGGACCTCCATCCTGCCGCGCGGGGTGTTGACCTGCCGGCGCGCGTCGACCGCGCCCTCGATCGCCACCACGAACGCCGCCCGGTCGAGCAGCGTGCCGCGGATGCCGAACCGCGCGTTCTGAAGCTCGAAGCCGTCGTTGCGTCCGACGAACACGCTGAGCGGGTCGTCCTGCACCGCGATGTACTGCATCCGCAGGTAGCCGAACGGCTCCCAGTCGAACCGCTTGGGCGGTGCGGCCTCGCTCGAGGTCGCCGGATCGGACGCCGGCTGCGCCTTCGCGACGGTCCCGGTCGGCGCCGGGGCCGTGCTCGCGGTCGGCGCCGGCTGCCCCTCCCCGCCGGCGGGCTCCGCGGACGCGGACGTGGCGAGCGCGATCAGGACGACGAACGCGCCCCCGGGGCGAACGATCATCCCGCATGAATATCACGGGGCTGCTCCCTGCAAGCGCACCGCGGTGCGGCTCCGCGGCGGCGAGAAGTTCGCTACGATGGCGACCGATGCTCGGTACGGTGGGAGGGTTCGTCGGGCGCGCGCAGGCGCTCGCCGACCTCGCGTCGCTCGTCGACCGTGCGGCCGGCGGGATCGGAGGGATCACGCTCGTCGCGGGAGACCCGGGCATCGGCAAGACACGCCTCGCCACCGAGCTCGCGACGCGACGGTCGGACGTTCACGCCGTGTGGGGCACGTGCTGGGAGGGCGAAGGCGCGCCCGCCCTGTGGCCGTGGGTTCAGGTCGTGCGCGAGGTCGCGCGACGCCACGCCGCGATCGCGCGCGCTCCGATCCTCGGCCGCCTGCACCCCGAGCTCGGCGAGGCCGTCCCCGCGCCTCTCGACGAGCAGACCCGCTTTCAGCTGTTCGATGCGATCGCCGCGTTCCTGAGGGCGGCCGCCGCGGTGCACCCGCTGCTGGTGATCGTCGACGACCTGCACTGGGCCGACCGCTCGTCCTTGCTCCTGCTCGGGTTCCTCGTCGGCGAGGTCCGGACGGCCCGCATCGCGGTCGTCGGGACGTATCGCGACCTCGAGGTTCCGCCCGGGCACGCGCTGCACCAGCTGGTGTCGACGCGCACGGGCGTGATCCCGCTCCACGGCCTCGCCGCGGACGAGGTCGCCGAGCTCGTGCGAAGCACCGCGCGCGACGCGCCGGCACCGGCGGCCACCGAGCTCATCGTCCGCGCGACCGGAGGCAACCCGTTCTTCGTCCGCGAGATGTTGCGCATGCCGGATCTCGAGACCGTTCCCGAGAGCGTCGGCGAGGTGATCCGGCGGCGTGCGGCGAAGCTGAGCCCCGCCGCGCGCGCGCTGATCGATGCGGTGTCGGTGATCGGTCACCGGTGCGCATTCGACGTCCTCGCGCGCATCGCGTCGCCTCACCCGCTCGCCGAGGTCGTCGCGGCGCGCTTGCTCGAGGACGAGGGACCGACGGTGCGGTTCCCCCACGCGCTCGTCCGCGAGGTCCTCTACCGCGAGCTGCCGGTCCCCGAGCGGACCGAGCTGCATCGCCGGGCGGGCGAGGTGCTCGCCTCGCTCGGCGCCGAGCCGGCGGAGCTCGCCTATCACTTCGCGCGGTCGGAGCAGCGCGACCAGGCGATCGACCACGCGGAACGAGCCGGCCACCGCGCGCTCGGGATGTTCGCGTACGAGGACGCCGCCACGCAGTTCGACCGCGCACTCGCGATGCTGCCGCTGTCGGAGACGGGGCGACGCGCGGAGCTGTCGTTCGCGCTCGGCCGCGCGCACCACGCGGCGAGCCACACCGCCGAGGCACACGCGGCGTTCGAACGGGTCGCGCAGCTCTCGCCTCCACCGGAGCTGCTCGCCGAGACCGCCCTCGCGTTCGCCGTCGAGTTCACCGCGGGCGTCGTCGACCCGACGGAGGTCCGGCTCCTCGAGCAAGCGCTCGCCGCGTTGCCCGCGACCGACCACCCGCTCCGGGCACGCGTGCTCGCGCGCCTCGCCAAGGCCCTCCTGTGGACACCGGAGATCGCCAGGCGCGTCGAGCTCAGCGAGACCGCCGTCGCGATGGCGCGCCGGATCGGCGACGAAGCCACGCTCGCGGCGGCGCTCTACGACCGCCACGTGGCGCTGTGGGGCGGCCCGGAGGTCGAGGAGCGCCTCGCGATCGCGAGCGAGGTCGTCGCGCTGGCCGAGAAGTGCGGAGATCCCGAGCTCGCGGTCCAGGGCCAGGCGCTGCGCATCGGCAACCTGCTGGAGCTCGGAGACATGGCGCGCGTCAACGTCGAGATCGAGGCGTACGACGTCGCGACGACGCGCCTGCGGCAGCCCCACTACCTGTGGCACCTGCCGCTCCTGCGCTCCACGCTCGCGGCTCTCGCGTGTCAGTTCGACCGCGCCGAGGAGCTCGCGCGCATCGGGCTCGCGATGGCGCGGCGCGCCCAGCACCAGGCGGCCGACGTCTTCTACGGCGCGGCGTTGTCGACGATCCGGTTCGGCCAGGGCCGCTTCGGCGAGCTCGAGCCGATGTACCGCGCCGCCGCCGCGCAGTATCCGTCGCTGATCACCTATCGCTCGTGCCTCGCGCTGGTGTTCGCAGAGACCGGACGGCGCGAAGAAGCGCGGCACGAGATCGATCGGCTGCTCGCGGATCCGACCAACCGCGTGCCGCGCGACTTCTCGTGGGTCGCGAGCCTCGCGCTGCTGTCGCTGGCGGCCGGCTCGACCGGCGACCGCGCCGCCGCGTCGGTGCTCTACGACCTGCTCCTGCCATACGAGCGGACGTGCGTCCGCGTGACGCGCATCGGGATCGCGGGCCTCGGTGCGGTCGCGCACTTCCTCGGCGTGCTCGCGTCGACCCTCGGGGACTGGGAGCGCGCGCGCACGCACCTCGAGCGCGCCATCGACACGAACCTGCGGATCGGCGCCCCCGCCTACGTGGCGAACAGTCGGTTCCAGCTCGCGCGCGCACTGCGCGCCACGGGCCACGAGGCGCGTGCGAGCGAGGAGCTGCAGCGCGCGGAGATCGCCGCTTCCACGCTGGGCCTGACGCTGATGTTGCGGCACGAGCCGCCGCGCGGGCGCACGTGCGTGCTGCGCCGCGAAGGAGAGCTGTGGACCGTGCGGTTCCGCCGCGACGCGTTCCGGCTCAAGGACTCGATCGGCGTCGGCTATCTCGCGCGGCTGCTCGGCGCCCGGCCCTCCGAGCTGCACGTCCTCGAGCTCTCCGGCCAGGACGGCGCGTCCAGTGGCATGCCCGTCCTCGACCCGCGCGCGAAGGCCGAGCTCAAGGCCCGCCTCGCGGACCTCGACGATCAGGTCGCGGACGCCGAGGCACGCGGCGATCGGGAGCGCGCGCGACGGGCCCGCGAGGAGATCGACGCGATCGCGGAGGAGCTCGCGCTGGCCGTCGGGATCGGCGGGCGCGATCGGCGCGCGGGATCGGAGGTCGAACGCGCACGGATGCGGGTCACCAAGGCGATCAAGGCGGTGATCCGACGGATCGCCGATCACGACGCGGAGCTCGCCGATCATCTCGATCACAGCCTGAAAACAGGCGCTTACTGCTCGTACGCGCCCGAGGCGGCCGCCCAGATCCAGTGGGAGGTCACGACGTGAGGCGCTTCGTCACGCCCTGTGGGCATGACCAACCACGACTACGTCATCATCGGCGCGGGCTCGGCCGGCTGCGTGCTCGCGGCGCGCCTGTCGGAGGATCCCACCTGCCGCGTCCTCCTGCTCGAGGCTGGCGGGGCCGACCGCGCCAAGGAGATCAAGATCCCCGCCGCGTTCCCCAAGCTGTTCAAGACCAAGCACGACTGGAACTACTCGACGGCCCCCGAGAGCACGCTGGCGAATCGCGAGCTGTTCTGGCCGCGCGCGAAGATGATCGGGGGCTGCTCCTCGATGAACGCGCAGATGTACGTGCGCGGCAGTGCCGCCGACTACAACCTCTGGGAGGATCTCGGCAACCGCGGGTGGGGCTGGGACGACGTCGAGCCGTACTTCCGGCGCGCCGAGGCCACGCTCCACATCGAGCCGCTGCGGGATCCCAACGTCACGACCCACGCGTTCTTGCGCGCGGCCGCGGAGGTCGGCATCCCGACGCTCGACGACGTCAACGGTCCGACGCAGGAGGGCGCGGCGCACACCCGCGTGAACCAGCGCCGCGGGCGCCGCTGGAGCGCCGCGGACGCGTACCTGCGCCCGGCCATGCGCCGCAAGAACCTGACCGTGCTCACCGACGTGCACGTCACGCGGATCGTGATCGAGCGCGGCCGGGCCACCGGCGTCGAGTACCTGCACGCCGGTGCGAGCGCCCGTGCATCGTGCCGCGAGGTCATCGCGAGCAGCGGTGCGATCAACTCGCCCCAGCTCCTCATGCTCTCGGGGATCGGGCCCGCTCGCGATCTGCGCGCACACGGCGTCGAGGTCGTTCACGAGCTCGACGGCGTCGGGCAGCACCTGCAAGACCACCTGGCGTTCGGCGTGATCGCCACGTGCCGCGAGCCGGTCACGCTCGCCGCCGCGGAGACGTTGCCGAACCTGCTGCGCTTCCTGGTCCTGGGACGAGGCATGCTGACCTCGAACGTCGGCGAGGCATGCGCGTTCGTACGCTCGCAGGCCGAGCTCGCGGCGCCCGATCTCGAGCTGATCTTCGCGCCGATCCCGTTCGCCGGCCACGGGCTCGGACCGATGCACCACGCGCTGACGATCGGCGTGGTCCTGCAGCAACCGAAGAGCCTGGGCCGCGTGGAGCTCGCCTCGCGCGATCCGAGGGTGGCGCCCCGGATCATCGCCAACTATCTGAGCGATCCCGACGGCGCCGATCTGCGGGCGATGGTGCGGGGCGTCGAGCTCGCACGCCGCATCTTCCGCGCGCCCGCGCTGTCCCGCTACGCCGGCGACGAGGAGGTTCCGGGCCCGGGACGCACGATCGAGGACGCGCTCCGCGAACGGAGCGAGACGCTGTACCACCCGGTCGGCACGTGCCGGATGGGCTCCGACGCGCGCGCGGTCGTCGACGCCGACCTCCGCGTGTGCGGCCTCGAGGGGCTCCGCGTCGTCGACGCCTCGGTCATCCCGCAGATCATCCGCGGGCACACACACGCGCCGGTCGTGATGCTCGCCGAGCGGGCCGCCGACCTGATCCGCGGCCGGATCGCGGCCGGCACCTTGCCCGGCCGCCGCTCCGCGTGAGGAGCGGAGCGCGTGCCCCCGCGTTTCCGGTTGACGCCGCGACACGATTGGTTTAATCACTTATCCAGTGTTCGGCCGACCGCTTCCCGCCCGGATCTCGGCGACGACCGCCGCGGAGACCGCGATCCGCGCGGCGATCGTGAGCGGCGAGCTGGCCCCCGGGGAGCGCCTGCCGCCGGAGCGCGAGCTCGCCGAGCGGTTCGGGATCAGCCGGCTGACGCTGCGGGCCGCGCTCGCGACGCTCGCGGCGGCGGGGCTGATCTCGGTCCGCCACGGCAGCGGCTACACCGTGTGCGACGTCCGGATGACCGGCGGCGCGGACCTGCTGTCCGATCTGCTGGGACAGGCGACCGCGCCGCGCGACCAGGCGGCCGCGGCGGCGGACCTGTTGCGTCTGAGGAGGCACCTCGCCGCCGCGGTGCTCGAGGCGATCGCCGAGCACCCACCCGGCGCGGCGGCCCGGCGCGCGCTGGCGCTGGCCGTCGATCGGTTCGCGGCCGCGGTCGAGACCGGTGCCGAGGACGCGATCCTCGAGGCCGACCTCGGCGTCGTCGGCGCGCTGCTCGACGCGACGGGCAGCATGATCCTGCGCGTCTGCTTGAATCCGATCGTCGCCGTCCTGCGCGAGAGCGCGCCGCTGCGGGCGGCGATGTACGCGGAGCCGGCGACCAACCTCGCCGGCTGGCGCGCCCTCGCCGCGTGGGTCGAGCACCCGAGGCCCGCGTCGATCGGTCCGCTCGTCGCCGTGCTCGCCGAGCGCGACCAGATCACGCTGGACCGACTCCGCCGCGCGAGGAAGTGAGGAGACGATGACCACCTGGTACGAGGCGATGATCCTGGTGCGCCCGGAGCAGATCGAGGCGAACCTCGCGCGCGCGTGCGACGCGCTCCAGCTCCCGCGTCCCACGCGGTGGCAGCTGTGCGTCGGGGTGCTGCGGCTGTGGCACCGCGTGCTGTTCCGGTCGGACACGGTGGGCACGAGCCCCGGCGGCCGCGTGCGACCGACGCGCCGCGCGCGCCTGCTCGCGTGGCGGGCCGCGCGCCTGCCGTGCCTGCTCGCGGAGCGCGCGGTCGTGCCGCTCGACTTCACGGGCCTCGGCAGCACGCCCGAGGGCCTGATCCGCCACCTGCTCGGCGCTCACCACGACGGCAACCAGTTCGTCTACGACCTCGAGCTGCTCGCCGCCTACGGCAAGCTCGAGGAGCTGCGTGCGCGCGTCCGCGACGTGATCGCCGCGGACGACGCGTGGCTCCGCGACCTCGCCGTGTTCGACGGCTATCACGAGTCGCTGCTCGCGGCGGTCGACCGGGCGATCGCTCGCGGCCCGGCGATGACCGAGGCCGAGGCGCGCGATCCCGACATCTCGCTGCGCGCGTACCTCGCGTGGTGCGCGAGCCAGCCGGCCACGCCCCGCGCGACGCTCCGCGCGTGGCGCGCGGGCACATTCCGGTTCGACGCCCCGCTCGCGGGGGCCGCGTGATCACCGCCGCCTCGCTGCGCGCGCGGTCGTCCGCCGAGCTCGCGGCGGTGATGGCGTCGGGCCGTCCGTTCGATCCGGCCGCGGTCGCGGGATGGGTCTACCGCGGCACGAGCCTCGGGTTGCCGGGACTCGTCGAGAAGCTGACCTGGATCAAGTTCGCCAAGGCGTTTCACCGCGACGGCGCGGGCATCCGGGGCTGGAACGTCAGAGTCGAGCAGGACGGCCTCGACCGGCCGTGGCGCCCGAAGCTCCGCCGCGACCGCCCGGTCACGTTCGGGCCGTTCGACGTGGTCGAGGAGCGCGGCGCGGTCGTGCTCGACTACCGCCGCGCGGGCGGCGTGCTCCGCGCGCTGCGCGATCCGCTGGTGGCGCTCGACGACCACGCCGACGTGCTGTTCGGGCGATCGCTGCTCGCCGTCGCCGGGCGCATGTTGCCGACGCCGTCGTACTTCCTGCTCGAGCGCGACGCGCGCGTGACCGACGTCCGCGCGCCCTGAGCCGCGGTGATCAGGGCGACGCGATCGCCGCGAGCCGGCCCCGATCGATCTCGATCCCGTAACGCGCGAGCGGCGTCGCGATCGCGACGTCGACCGCCGTACGAAGCTTCGCGCGCCCGACCGCGTCGTGCCCGCCGAGCCCCGCAGGCAGCGGACACGTGCCGCACGCCGCGTCGCCCTCGGCCCACAGCGGCGCGTAGACCTCGATCGTGTCCGCCGCGAGGCGCGCGAGGTGCGCGCGCTCCGCGTCCGTCAGCTCCTCGTTCGCCCAGTCGAGGAACCAGAACCCGAGCCGCGCGTGCGGGCCCTCGTCGGCGAGCAGCCGCGCGAGCACGCCCGCGACCAGCGGCGCCTCCGCGAGCGCCTTCGACCGCGCCATGGCCGGCACCGACAGCGACTCGCTCACGCACGACGTCGTCACCGCGATCTCCGCCGCGCGGAGCAGCGGCCGGATCCCCGGCGTCGTGACCGGTGCGATCGCGGCGAGGTCGAACCCGAGCGGCACCGCGCCGCCGAGCTCCATCGTGAGGCGCGCCGACAGCTCGACGTGGAACAGCTCGTCCACCACGATGTCGGCGCACATCGCGACCAGGTCGACCGGCGCACCACACTGGAGCATCGCCGTGGTCAGCGCCGAGAACGCCGCGGCGCTCGCGTACTCGGTGAACACGCCGTTGCTCCAGACCTTGCGCGCCTCGAGGCCGTGCGCGTCGGGATAGCGCGACAGCTCGATCGTCCCCCATGGCAGCGCGTCGATGCCGGGTCGCACGCGGTGCAGCCGCGCCTCGGTGGCGCCTCCGCGCCAGGACAGCTCGAACGGGATCATCGGCAGCCCCCGTCGAGGTCATGCGGCAGCGCGCGGGCCGTGACGTTCCCGCACGCCGGCGCGCCGGTCGGCATGACCCGCGGGCGCGCCATCTCGATCACCACGGGCGTCGGCTGCGGCACGACCACCACGACGATGCGTGCCGGAGCTGGCGTCGCGACGTGCGCGACGGTCGGCCCGGCGACGAGCGCGCCGACCGCGAGCAGGACGCCGCGGCCGGTGTACCGCGCGGCGATCACGGCGCCTCCCCGGACGCGCAGCGCGGCTGCGGCGCGCGCGACGCGACGTTGCCGCAGGCCGGCGCGCCGCTCGGCATCGTGCGCGGCTTCGCGAGCTCGATGGCCACGCTGTGGAGCAGGCGCACCGCGACGAGCGCGCTCTCCGCGGCCGCCACCAT
>JAEUJX010000332.1 GCA_016794545.1 Myxococcales bacterium | reverse complement strand
GGGCTCCTCGTGGCGCGCCTCCACCGCGAGGTCAGCGCGCGCCCCGCCGACGAGGAGCTGGCTCGGCTGCTCGCGCGCGTGCTCGCCCTGCCCGGCGTCCCCGCCGCGTGGCGCGTGCCCGCGCCGGGACGCATCGCGGCGCCGTTCGCGACCGTGCACCTGCGCTCGCCGTCGTTCGAGGTGAGGGTGTTCACGATGCTCACGTCGATCGGAACCGCCCTCGACGTCACCGCGGAGGAGGTTCATATCGAGAGCTACTTCCCCGCCGACGATGCAAGTGAACGCGCGTTGCGTGCCCTCTCGAGCTGAACGGGCCGCACATTTATCTTCGCGGGCCAGTGACGTTCATTGCGCATTGCGTCGACGAATTCCGATGCTTACCTGGGAAGCAACCGAAGGAGTCGCCCATGAAGTTCGCGACGTCCGCGCTGTCCTGGCTCACGCTGGTGCTGATCGTCGTCCCCCTGGCGATCATGCTGCTGCGAACGCTGCCCGGTGGCGCGGTGCTACAGATGATCTCGCACACGGTGTTGCTCGTCGCAGGCGCGGCGATCGCGATGCTCGTGCGCGACGAGCTCCGTGCCTGACGCTCACGGCTCTGGCGTCGCGATCGCGAGACAGCGCCGGAGCAGGTGGAGCAGCTGCGCGCGCTCCTCGCGCGTGAAGCCGGAGAACAGCCGCCGGTTCGCGGCGCGCCGGTGCGGGTCGAGCTCCTCGATCAGGGCGGCGCCCGCCGAGGTGATCGTCAGGTAGCGTTTCCGCCGGTCGTCCGGATCGGCCTGCTCCTCGACGAGGCCGCGCCCCCGCAGCGCGCCGATCACCGCGCTGACCGTGGCACGGGAGACGCCGCGCACGCGCGCGATGTCGGACGCGAGCACGCGATGCTCGTCGTCGTGCGCGCGCTCGGGGAAGTTGGGATCCCCGGCGATCTGGAGGAGCACGAGCCATTGCTGCGTCGTGAGCCCCCCCGTCGCGGCGAGCGCCTCGCCACGGCGCTGGAGGTGGTTGGCCAGATCGAACACCGCGAGCACCACCGCTTCCTCGGGCGCGGCGCCGAGTCGAACCGATCCGCGGGGCGTCGCGCGCTTGCTCACGCGACGAGCATCGAGGACATCGGGGCGCAGATCGAGTGATCGTCTGACAAAACGAGCCGCGCGCGTCGCGTTGACCACTGCAGCGCCGGGCGCGAGAGTGCCGCGATGAACCGTTGGCTGCCGCTGGCGTCGTGTCTCTGGATCATCGGCGCGGCGGGCTGCCACGGCGGTGGCGCGCCGCGCCCCGCGGTCGCCGCTCGTGCCGCGCTCGCCGAGATCGACACCCACGCGTTCCTGCGTCTTCGCTGCGCGCTCGACGGGCGCGACGTCGTCTACACGTGGACCGGCGCGGCCTACGCCTTCATGCCCGATGTGGCACCTCGTCACGTGTTCGACCTCGTCGGGATGAACGTCGCCCGCTGTCTGCGCTGGGGCGACCGGTGGTTCCTCACGTCACGCGAGCTCATGCTCTATCTCGAGCCGGGGACCCGCCGGGTGCTCGATCGCTGGACCAACCCGTGGACCGGTGACGAGGTGCCGGTCGTGCACGTGGCCAACCGACTCGTCCAGAACGAGCTCGGAGGCTCGCTGCCCGCTCTGGTCTCCGGATCACTGGCGACGATCTCCGTCGATGTCCCGCTCGGCTATCCGAACCCGCTCGCCGCGACGCCCGAGCTCGCGAAGCTCGATCCCCATCCGGTGTATCGCGCGGGCGAGTTCTTCACGTTCGTAACACCGCTCGACCCGCTGCTCGACGCCGAGCGCGCGACGGTCTCCGACGTCGCGCTCGCGTGGCACCGCATCGGCCCGTTCCTGCCGTGGATGGCCATGGGCGACCGCACCGGCGATCTCGTCTACAGCGCGCAGGGCCGGAAGCTCGCGCCGGGTGAGCACCTCGCACCCGAGCTCGCACAGGCCATCGACCGAGTCCCAGTCTTCCGCTCCGCGCCCGCGTGCGTCGTCGAGGGACGCAACGAGACGTCGTGGACGTACTTCGCTCGCCACGCCGCCGCGTACCAGCGCGGTGCGCGGTTCCCGGTCGACGACACCGCCGCCGACCCGCCGTGCCGGGCGCGCTGACGTCACTGGACCTGCCAGTCGAGGGTGAACCCGGCCGCGGTGTCGCCGGCGACCTCGTCGATCACCAGCCAGAACGTCGCGGGCTGCGTCGGTTGGCCGCCGATCATCATCGGGTACGTCACCGACAGGTTCGCCGGATCGCAGCCGACCACGTTGCAGAACCCGACCGCGTACTCGTTCGAGCCACACGCGCCGGTCCCGTCGAAGTCGGGCCAGCTCGCACCGGGGCACGTGTCGAGCAGGTAGAGCGCGCCCTGCTTGCCACCGGCGAGCTCCAGCCGCGCCTTCAGGCGCTGGCCGGGCGACAGCGTGACCGCGTGGACGACCTCGCGGCCGCGCGCGTCGTACGCGAACGCGCACGCCGGCGGGAGACCGGAGCTGTTCAGCGGGTTGTAGTCGTGCGCGGTGCCGCACGTCCCCGCGAGCCGCGACGTGAACCCCGGTGCGGGCGAGCTCGTGGAGACGCTCGCGAGGGTCGGGGCGAGCAGACAGGACTCGTTGCTCGTCATCGCCGCGTCGACCGCCGCATCGGGGCTCGCATCGATGCCAGCATCCACACCGGCGTCCGCCGGCGGCGCGCCGCCGCCACCGCCGGGCGCGCAGACCTCGTTCGCGACGCACACGGTGTCGCAGCGCGTGGATCGGCACTGCTCGCCCGACGTGCACGCCACCCCGTCGGCCCGGAGCGCCTCGCACGTCCCCGTGCCGAGCACGTCGCAGTACGAGTCGCGGCAGGTTCCGAGCAGCTGGAAGCCGGCGCTCACGCAGGCCGCGCCGACCGCGAGGTCGGCGGTGACGGGCGCGAGGCACGTCAGCGTGTCCGCGTCGCAGTCGTGCCCGGTGGCGCACAGCTGCACCGGCGCGGTCGGCGAGCACCGCGCACCATCGGCCGCCGTCGCCTGGCACGTGCCGGTGCGCGCGTTGCCCTGGCCATCGAACGGATACTGACAGCCCGTCCGCGCGGGATCGGCGTAGCAGCAGAACGCGGCCGCGGGATCGCAGGTGCCGTAGAACGACGCGCCGACGCCATCGCGGATCGGCGTGCAGGCCTCGCCCGCTTGTCGGGTCCGGGTGAACATCGACCGCTGCTCGACGCCCCCGGCGGGCGGCGCGAAGCCGAAGCAGGCCGAGTCCCACAGCGCCTCGCGCACGGCGGGTCCACACGCGGCGCCCTCGAGCGCGGCCGTGCACCGGCCGGCCGCCGCGGGATCGAAGCGCACCTGCCCCGCCGCGGCCGCGCGCACCCAGTCGCCGAGCGGCAGGATGTCCAGCATCGGCTCGAGCACCGCGCGACAGCCCGCCTCGTCGAGGGTCGCCGCCGGCGGCAACCGATCGCGGAACGCCGCCAGCCGCTCGTTCGCCGCGTACGGCGCGAAGTACTCGGCGAGGTCGTCGTCGCAGCAGCGGAACAGCGCCCCGCAGATCGACCTCGCCGCGCTCGCGGTGAGCGACTCCGCCGCGACCGGCGCGGCGTCGGCGCTCGCAGCGGCATCGCCGGAGACCGGCGACGGAGTGGCAGACGAGCAGCCGGTGCCGGCGGCTGCCGCGAGAAGGACCGCCATCACCGGGCGGCAGGACCACACGAACGTATGCATGCCGCGAGCTGACCCGTCGAACCGGACTCGTTCCAGTGACAGCTCTTGACATTAGTTAGGTTGACGAACTATCTATTATACACGGCCGCGGTTCGCGGCCCGTGGCGGTGGCTCGCGCCGCGCTGACCGCTACTCGGTCGCGCTGGCGTCCTGGTCCGCGGGCGCCACCTCGTCGGTGTTCGGCCGCGGCACGATCTCGACGCTCCGCAGGTGCGCCGGCGCGTTCGCGCGCTCTTCCTTCGTCATCAGCGCGACCTCGAGCTGCCCGAGGCGCTCGACCTCGGAGAGCGCGTTGAACCCGCCGATGAAGTGGCCGCGCAGGTAGATGAACGGCACGGTGTGCTGCTTGGTCTCGATCGAGAGGCCGGTCGCCTTCGCCTCGTGCTCCGGCTCCTCGAGGTCGACGAAGTCGAAGTCGACCTTGTGGCGCTCGAGCAGCGTGATCGCGCGGCCCGACCACGGGCAGCTCTTCTTGCCGAAGATCTGCGCCTTGATGCTCGGATCGCCGAAGCCCTTGTGCTCGACCTTCTTGACCGGCGTCACCGCCGCGGCCGCCGCGACCTCGCGCGCCTTCTGATCCGCGCGATCCGTCTGCTCTTGCTTGCTCTCGTAGCTCTTGCCGAACAGCGCCGCGACGCGCTTGCGGGCGCTGACGTACCGCGGGTCGGCCAGCACCCGCTCCTGGATGTAGTCCCGCACCTCGCCGCCGATCTCGTCCGCCCGGTTGAGCGCGGCGAACAGCTTGGTCGTCGCCTGCTTCGTGAGCTTCTTCGCGGTGCCTTCCGACTTCTCCATGCGCGCTCCATACCACGGCGGACCCGCATAGAATCGGTGAATGCACCGGCGGCTGGTCGCCCTTGTCCTCGTCGCAGGCGCCTGTGATCGCGCCGACCGGGACAGGGTCCCGCCGCCCGAGCCGTCCCCCACCGGTCTCGCCCCCGCCGCGGCCTGGCCTGGGACCTCCGATCGAGGTCCCTCCCCCGCCCGACGCCCCGGACGTCGACGCTGTGCCCGCGGTGCCAGCCAACCTCGCGGCCGCGCCCGCCTGGCCTCCGCCGTTCGGCCCACAGGGCCCAGCCGACGGCGAGGATCGCGCTCCCGATCGAGAGCCCATGGTCGCCGATCACGCCGGCATCACGCGCCGAACACCTTCTTCTTGAGGTCGCCGCTCGCGATCAGGTTCGACAGCTCCGCGCGGCCACCAACCACCTCGCCGGCGATGAACACGACCGGCAGCCGGTGGCCCTTGCTATCGCGACGGACGGCCATCTGCGCGGCCGGGTCCTCCTGGATGTTCGACAGCTTGTAGGGGACCTTCTCGGCGTCGAGCATGTCCGTCAGCTTCGTCGCGTCCCGGCGCGTCTTGTCCATGTGATAGACGATGACCGGCGCGACGTCGGCCTTCTCCGACGCGGGCACCACGACCTTGCTGCCGGCGACGACCGTCGCGCTGCCCGCCTTCGCCGCGAACGCCTTGCGATCCTCGAGCTCGTTCGCGTCGGCGAGCGGACGGCCGAGCGCGTCGTTGGCCTTGTGCGCGAGCGCGCCGGCCTTGCCGGGGAGCTTCTCGATGGCGGCGAACGCCTTGGCGCGGAGTCGATCGGCGAGCGAGGGCATGCGCCGTCCATACCACGGTCGCTCGCCGCCGAAAACGACGAAGCCGGCAGCGCTCGTCGCTTGCCGGCCTCACCGAGACGACGCCGCGGTCAGTTGACGACGCGGAGCGACTTGCGGCCCGCCGGGATGGGCGGAGCGGCCTGATCCTCGGGGTCGACCTCGGGCGCCACGGAGACGACCGACTTCTTCTTGTTCGTCTTCGCGGCGGCCTTGCGCGCGATGTCGAGCAGGCGCTGGTGCGCCTCCTCGTGCTCCTTCTCGTCGCGCTTGGTCACCAGGTTGATGACCTTGTTCTTCAGGTACGAGAGGCGGCTCTTCTTCGCGCCGACCTCGTAGATGAGATCGGCCGCCGTGCAGCCGGCCATGTGCGGCGCGCGGTGGAACGCGGTCGTCATCGACGGGTGCTTGTCGAGGTAGGCACGGACCTCCTCGATCGTCATGCCGACGTCGGCGAGCGCCTTGTCGACTTCCTTCTGCGCGAGTTGCTTGGCCTTGAACAGCTGCATCTGCACGCGCGAGTAGACGTTGACCGCGCCGTCACCGTTGGTCTCGATCGGGAGGAAGACCCCCTGCGGGTAGAGCTCGGTGATCATCGACTGGATGCCGTCGGAGACCGACGAGGACGGCATGCATCCGAACGGCTTGACCGAGAGGGTCATGTTGACCTTCGAGTACGCGACGTTCTGGATCAGCTTGCCGACCTCCATGTGGCCTTCGCCGCCGCGGAGGTTGTTGTCGTAGAACGCGTGGCTGATGTCCGCGATCTTGTCCATGTCGGCGAGGTGGTAGTCGTTGAGACCCATCGCCTTCGCGAACGTCTGGAACAGCGTGCGCAGGACCTTCTCGCCGGCCCACAGCGACGCCTTGCGCTTGCGCACATCGACGCCCGCGAGGCTGAACTTGCTGCCGCCCTGCTGCTCCTTGGCCTTGTCGGTGCCGCGAAGCGTCTCGCGCTGCTGCGTGTCGTAGCGGCCCTGCCAGATCATGTAGAGCAGCCACGCGGTGACGAGCTGGATGTCGGGCTCGGCGCCCTCGGCCTCGAGGAAGCGCTGCAGGCCGTAGTTGCCGTCGCCCTCGGTGGTCATCGCCCAGAACTCGCCGATGATGCCGACGCGCGGCTTCACGCGGAGGCGATCGACCTTCACGGCCCCCATGGTCTTGCGGACCTTGTAGAGCGCGGCGGGCAGCGAGGTGTTGTTCTCGAACGCGAGCGAGATGATGCGCTTGCTCTGCTCGACGGCGCGGTCGGTCGCGCCGGCCTCCACCTCGTACGGGCGGATGCGGTACGCGAGCGCGTTCAAGCAGTCGCCGATCAGGATGCCGCGGACGACGCCCCAGAAGAACTGCGGGTTCATCTCGAGGCCGACGCCGTCGCCGGTCGCCTGCTTGAGACCACCGGTCTGCTGGAACAGGAGGACGCGGAAGCCGTCGAAGCCGGAGTCACGGAGCGCCTTGCGGTACTCGGTGACGTACGTGCCGAACCGGCACGGGCCGCAGGCGCCGGCCGTGATGAACACGTGGTTCTTGACGATCTCTTCCTTGGTCTTGCCCTGCTCGCGAAGACCGTCGAGGTACTTCACGAGGTTGCCGACCGTGAAGTACGTTGGGTTGCACTGACCGCGGTTACCGTACTCGCGGCCGAACTGGAGCGCGTCGTTGTCCGGCGTGTCGAGCGCCATCACCTTGTAGCCGATGCCGCGCAGCGCCGCCTGGATGAACAGGTCGTGCGCCATCGTGAGGCCGGAGACGAGGATCGTCGTGTGCTCGCGCTGGTCGCGCGTGAACTCGCGCGGCACGGCGTCGAACCAGTGCTTCGCGTTCTCCACCGGGAGGCCGAGGCGCTTGCGCTCCTCGATCTCGAACTTCTTGAGCTCGGCCTCGATCGCCTCGAGGCTCATCGCGTCCAGGTCGCCGGCGTTCTTGTCGTTCGTCGTGCTCATCTTGATTTCCTCGGGCAGCGTGTGTGGTCGGTGGAGTGAAAGGGTTGCGGCCTACTTCGCGGGCCCGCTCTTCGCGGCGTTCTGCGTGACGACCTGGCTCGAGCCGCCGCCGGGGGCAGCAGACTCCGGGATGACCTTGAGGCCGAGCGGCTTCTTCGCCTTCGGCGCCTTGGCCTCGTCCGCGGCGCGCCAGGCCGCGACCTGGTCGGCGATGGTCTTGATCTCGCGATCGAGCTTCTCGTCGGTGCGGCCGACGGAAGCCAGCTTCCGCTGGAGCGACGCCATCAGCTCGAGCTTCTTCTCGACCAGCGTGCGGTCGAGCTCGGTCTTCTTGAGCGCCTGATCCTCGAGCTTCTCGCGGAGGAGCATGAGCGTGTGGGCGTACGTCTTGACGCGGATCTTGATCGATCCGCTCGGCTTGTTCGCGTCGATGTCGTGGAGCGCCGAGTACGCCTTGCCGGCCGAGGCGATGATCGAGTCGATCAGGCCGTAGGTCGGCGCGTCGTGGCCGCACTTGAAGCTCGAGAGGTCGAGGCACGCCATGTTCGGGTGGCGAGCCGCGTACTTCGCCGCCCAGACCTTCTGCACGGAGTTCGTCGAGTAGTTCTCCGGCCACACGTCGGTGACATCGAGGCCGTTCTCGATCACGCCCTTCGCGATGTCCTCGGCGAACAGCGCGTCCATCCGCGCCTTGTCACGCGGCAGGGAGCGCATCGACAGGATCGGATACCCGAGCGCCTGGAACTCCTCGAGGACCGAGTGGTTCATGCCCGGGTCGTTGTGGTACGGACGGCCGAGCATCACGAGCGCGACGCGGTTCTCGCGCGTCACCTCGTCGAGGATCTCGCGGCCCTTGCGCTCCATCTCGTCCTCGAACGCCTGGACAGCCTTGAACGCCTCGTCGATCGCGTGATCGTTCTCGTCCTGCGTGAGGCCGAGCAGCGGTCCCCACTCGCGGAACATCTGCTGCTTGCACATCAGGTTCTCGTTCAGCGTCACCGCCGTGTCGAGATACGTGATGCCGCGCTCCGCGAAGAAGTCGGTCTCCTTCGTGAAGGCCGCACGGATGACCTTCGGCGTCCCCGAGACGACCGGGCAGCTCGCCGTGTCCATCTGGTTCACGATGAACGTGGGGATGTGCGTGATCGCCGGGAAGAAGATGTAGTTGAGCGGCTTCTTCTCGTGGTGCTTGAACAGCAGGTTGTGGATGTGCGCCTGGCAGACCTTGCTCGGGTAGCAAGGATCGACCGAGCCGTACTTGCAGCCGGCCTGCCACATCTCCTCGGAGGTCTCGTCGCTGAACACGACGTTGCGCGAGTCGACGCCGAGGGCCTGGAAGTACGTGCGCCAGAACGGGCCCGTCGAGTAGAGGTTCAGGACGCGCGGGATGCCGATGCGGACGTCCTTGCGCTTCGCCCAGACGTCGGCGCTCGCGCGCTGGAACGCGCGCTTGATCGGCTTGTGGCGGATGGCGCCGAGCAGCGTCTTCTTGACGACGATGTCGTCGACCGGAGCGCCGTGCTCCGGCATCGCCTGGTGCTCGTAGAAGTCCTTGAACGCGAGCTTCGCCTCGTAGTCCACGAGGTTCGGGTACTTCTTCATGCGCGCCTGACGCTCCTTGTTGAGCTTCTTCAGCGCGTCCATGTTCTCGACGGTGCCCTTCTCGCAGGAGAAGCCGCTGATGTAGCGGGCGGTCTTGCCGTCGAGCGTCTTGGTGTCGATGAACGTGCGGCTGCAGTTGTTCGGGCAGAAGTTGCAGCGCGTCTCCTCGTTGTTCGTCGACGTGTACTCGATGTCGATCGCCTGATCGAGACCGACGAAGATCGTCTTGCCCTTGCGGCGCGTCACGCGCAGCGCCTCGAACGCGGCGCCGATCGCGCCGGCCTCGCCGGTGTGCGGGTGGAGGTAGACCTCGGCGTTCGGGACGCGCTTCTCGATGTAGTCGACCTGCGCCTTCAGCGCCGCGAGGTTCTTCTGCGTGCCGCCCTGGAGGACGAACACGCGGCCGAGCTCGGCCATGCGCGGGATCTGGACGACGTACTGCCAGATGTTCTTCGGCAGCACGAGCGCGAGGCCCGCGAGCAGCTCCTCCTTCGCGTAGCCCTCCTTCTGGAAGTTCACGCGGTCGGAGTCGAGGAACACGGCGCAGCCGTAGGAGAACTTCGGCGCCAGGCGCGCCTCGAACGCGACGTCGGCGTACTGCTTCACCGGGATGCCGAACTGATCGGCCATCGCCTGGAGCAGCATGCCGTTGCCCGCCGAACAGCTGTTCGACAGGCGGAAGTTCTTCACGTCGCCGTTCTGCATGAACATCACCTTGATGTCCTGCCCGCCGATGTCGCAGATCACGTCGACGCTGGGGAACCAGCGCTTCGCGCTCATCATGTGCGCGACCGTCTCGACGATGTTCGCGTCGGCGCCGAGCGACCGCTCGAGCACGTCGCCGGCGTAGCCGGTGACGCCGAAGCCAGTGACCTCGAGCGTCGCGCCCTGGTCGGTGGCCCACGCCCGCATCTGCGTGAACATGTCCTTCATGTCCTGGATCGGGTTGCCCTTCGAGAGGGTGTAGACCTTCTTCAGGATGTTCTCGGACTCGTCGATGAACACGCACTTCGAGGACGTCGAGCCGCCGTCGAGGCCGATCACGCCGCGGTACGTCTTGCCCGCCTCGAGGACCGCGTCCTTGTAGTCGGGCTCCTTGTACTTCTCCTTGAACGCGTCGCGCTGCTCGGGCATCTCGACGAGGCCCGGGCCGGCGGACTCGCCGAGCTTGCTCTTGCGGCCGTGGTTGATGAACTCCTCGAGCGGATCGAGGCCGCGGTACTTGCCGACGTGCGCCGGCTCGTAGAGGCCGAACAGCACCGCGCCGTATGCGGCGTAGAGATCGGAGTTCTTGGGGACGAAGATCAGCTCCTCGATCGGCACCGTCTTGTCGTACTCGTAGCCGCGCTCGGCCCACGCCTCGGGGATGCGGAGGCGCCAGCACTGCTGGAGGAACGGCAGGTACGTGTTCGGCCCGCCGAGCAGGAGGACCTTGCTCTTCAGCGTGTTGCCGCGCGTGAGCACGGCGAGGTTCTGGCTGACGATCGCGTCGGCCAGCGAGTTCATGATCTCGTTGCGCGGGATGCCGCTCTTCACGAGGTTCACGATGTCGGTCTCGGCGAACACGCCGCACTTCGCGGCGACGTGGTGCAGCTTGGTCGGGTCGAACACGAGGCCGGGGACCTCCTCGCGGGGCATGCCGACCTTCAGCACGCACTTGTCGATCGTGGCGCCGGTGCCCGACGCGCACTTGTCGTTCATCGAGGTCTGGGCGGTCTTGTCGCCGGTCTCCTCGTTCTTCTTGAACATGATGATCTTGGCGTCCTGGCCGCCGAGCTCGATCACGCTACCGACGTCGGGGTGGAGCTTCTCCACCGCCATCGTCACGGCGTTCACTTCCTGCACGAACTTCGCGCCGAGCTGCGGCGCGAGCGGGCTGCCACCCGAGCCGGTGATGAAGCACCGGATCTGGTCGTTCTTCAGCGTCGGAAACGCCGCGTGGATCTCCTTCAGCATCTCGCGCGTCATCTCGGGCTGACGCGTCTCGTGGCGCAGGTACTTCGACCACAGGATCTCCTTCGTGGTCGGATCGACGACCGTCATCTTCACGGTCGTCGAGCCCACATCGATCCCGATCACCACGTTGTCCGGACAAGCTGTCGCGCTTCCCATGGGCATGTTGGTAGCACTAGACTGACGCGTCAGTCTAGAAATGACTGACGTGTCATTCCAGTCTCAAGTACCGGGAACACCAGATCTCTTTGGTGCGTACCCGGCTGCGCAGCTGCGTAGGACTGGACGCGCCTCGGCCCACGCTGTTTCCAGCGGTTAGCCGCCCTCTCACTCCCGTGGGGCTACTTCAGGACGCCGCGCAGGGCGACCATCAGGAGCTCGTCGACGACCTCTTCGATCGTCAGGGCGTTCTCCTTGCGCACGAGCTGCTCGATCACGCCGCGGATCATGCCGAGCATCGCCGCCGACACGAGCTCCGGATGGACCTTGCGGAGCAGGCCGATCTCGAGGCCGCCCTGGAGCGCGCGCCGGAGCAGATCGCGGATCTCGCCGTAGAACTGATCGATGCGCTCGGCCGCCTCGACGTCGGGCGTGTTGCCGGCGGACAGAAGCAGGGTCGCGAGCGGCCGGTCCTGGACGATGTACGCGAGCGTCTCGATCACCTGCGCGCGGAGCTGGACCTGCGGCGGCGGCGCGGCCGGATCGTCGACCTCGATGCGGTGGATCCGCGCGCGCAGATCGGCGAGCGCCTGATCGAGGATCGAGTCGAACACCGCGGCCTTGGACGCGAAGTACAGGTAGAACGTGCCGCGCGCGATCTGCGCGCGCTCGATGATCGCGTGGATCGACGCTCCGTGATAGCCGGCGTCGGCGAACACGGCCTTCGCGGCGGCGAGGATCTGGCGGCGGCGCTCCTGCTTCGCGCGGTCTTGGGGATCGATCGCCACCATCGGGCGTCACCCGCCCTTGCGCGACTGGTACGCGATGATCGCGCGCTCGGTGATCGAGTACACCTTGCGGTACGTCAGTCGCTCCTCCGCGATCCGCGCGCCGGCGCAGTGGCTCGCGATCTCGGCCTCGAGCGCGAGCGCGAACGGCTCGGAGTCGGCGTACAGGTTGATCTCGTCGTAGACCCCGTGCGAGAGCGACGTGAAGTTCGCGCTGCCGACATCGGCGAACCGGTGGTCGATCACGACGACCTTGCTGTGCACCATCTTCGGCAACAGCACGATCGTCAGGTTGTCGGGCGCGCCGGTCAGCCGCATCAGCGCGTCGCACGTCGCGCGGTTGATGTTCGCGAGCACGTCGGCCTGGTCCGCGGTGACGAGCTTGACATCGATGCCGCGCTGAACGGCGCGCGCGAGCGCCGCGGTGAACCGGCGGTCGTTCATGTACGCCATCTCGACGGTGAGCGAGGTCTGCGCCGAGTCGATCAGCGCGAGCCGGTGGCTCATCATCGGGCAGGTGTTCTTGCGGTGCGCCTCGCGGCTGTGCACGAGGAAGTCGACGCCGCGCGACGGATCGAACTCGTCGTGGCCGACCATGCGCTCGCGCAGACGCTCGACGTGCTCGCGCCCCTCGACCTCGACCATCACGTCGTACCAGTCGTGGCGATGGTTATCGCCGACGCCCATCGAGCCGAGGATCAGGTAGTGATCGTCGATGGTGTAGACCTTCGAGTGATCGAAGCGCTTGCGGTGGTGCTGGACGTCGATGTTCGGGTGCTCGAGGATGCGCTGCGACAGCGCGTTCGGTCGCTGCTTGAACGAGCCGGGCGCGCGGTAGACCGCACCGAGGAACCACGCCTGGAACGCGCGGATCGGCTCGACGCGCTTGTGGAAGAAGCTCTGCTTGTTTCCGCCGGTGTACTCGTAGACCGCGGCGATCTTGTCCTTGTGGATGGTGACCTTCGCGCCGCGATCCGCGGCCGCGAGCACCGCCTCGCCCATCTGGTTGCCGGCCTCGTCGTCGCGCCACAAGAACGCGCGGATCTCGACGGAGCGCTCGGCGTGCTTCACGCGGTCCACGATTCGCTGGAACGCGAGATCGCCCGAGCCGAGCACGCGCAGCTTCGCGCCATCGACCGGGTTCGACGCGGCGACCAGCGGGGCCGGCAGCTCGGCGGCCTCGAGCTGGTGCTTCACGCGCTGTGCTCGCCGGCCACCGGCGAACAGCGGCCGACGACGTGGGGTACGACGCGCCATTGAGACTGCATACGGGTAACCCGGCGGCGCCGACCGGTCAATGATCCGGAGATCCTGGTAACCCTTGGCCTTATGACGCGGCCGGCCGTCAGAGCCGGCCGGTCAGCCCCACCCACGGGATAGACTCGTCGCTGCCGTCGTCCCCGAGCGCCTTCGCGAAGCCGAGATCGACCGCGCCGCGCGCGTTGCCGAGGCGCATGCCGAGGAAGCCGACCGTCTCGCCGTCGAGCGTGATCGTGTCGATCAGGACGCGCGTCGTCGTGGTCCCCACGGAGACGCCCAGCGTCAGCAGCGTCTCGCTCCGGCCTCCCCCGTAGGCGTTCGGGCCGTACGCGTCCTCGTGGTAGCCGAACAGCTGCTGCACGGCGCCCGACACCAGGACGCCGCAGCCATCGTCGAGGCACAGCGAACCGACCGCGCCGAGCGATCTCCAGCCGTCGCCGCTGCCGATGCCCGGCACCTTGCGCAGGGATCCGGTCACCGCGAACGCGAGCTGCTTGTCGCGGAACAGCACCTGCTTGACGCCGATGCCGTAGGCGGTGTCGTGGCTGCCGTCGTAGTCGCTCTCCGTCGTCGACGCGCCGTCGACCCACAGCTCGGGGCTCGGCGGCGCGCGAGCTGCGCGACGGCGACCTGCTGCTGCTGTGCTCCGACGGTCTGTTCGACCTCGTGAAGG
>JAEUJX010000268.1 GCA_016794545.1 Myxococcales bacterium | reverse complement strand
ACGAACGCGGCGGGCATCCGCCGGCAGCCCGTCGACAGCTCCCACGCCGCGATCTCCGCCTCGCCCGCGAGGTCGGTCTGGTAGCCGGTCACCACGTGGTGGAGGTCGTGGTACTTGACCGCGCGACGGCGCGCCTCGGTGTTCGGGATCTTGAGCGTGACGCCGAGGATCTTGATCGGGACCCACTCCAGCGAGTCGCCGCCGTCGGCGCCGAACTGGTTCATCTCGTAGTAGGCGGCGCGCGCGGCGCCCAGGGTCATCGGCATCGTCGTCGTCTGCGTCATGGGCCTACGATGCGGCCGAGCCGCGGATCGCGCCTTGGCCGACCCCGCCGACCGCTTGGCATCTCCCGCCAAACGATCGATCCTGCGGAGGTGGACGAGGAGTTTCCGCCAGATACCGGCTTCGCGGCCGGTGCCTTCGCGTACCTCGACTTCGCGGTGTCGCGCGGGTTGTCGCGCGAGAAGCTGCTCGCCGCCGCCGGCCTCGACGAGGCGCTCCGCAACGATCCCGATGCACGCGTCCCGATCATCGCGTACGTGATCCTGTGGCGGGAGATGCTCGCGGGCCTGCCGGAGGTCGCGGTGCCGGTCGAGCTCGTCCGCGCGCTCGATCCCGGATCGCTCGGGCTCGTCGTCCAGC
This sequence comes from Myxococcales bacterium, assembly GCA_016794545.1. Classification (GTDB taxonomy): domain Bacteria; phylum Myxococcota_A; class Polyangia; order Haliangiales; family Haliangiaceae; genus JABFXX01. Next base: position 11,021 of record JAEUJX010000268.1, on the reverse strand, counting down.
TCGCGCTCCGCGCCGATGACGTCGGCCACGCGGCGCGCCTGCTCGGCCAGTTCCACCGGTTGCCCGATACCGCGCTGCGGTTCTCGTTCGTCGAGCGCGACGGCCTGGTCGGGTTCGCGGTCGGCCACCTCCCGCAGGTCGAGGCCATGCGCTACCCGCTCGAGGTCATGCTCGGCGTCGGCGTGCGCACGCTCCAGCGCGCGGCCGGTGACGCGCTCGCGGTCCACCACGTGACGTTCAAGCACGCCGCCGGCTATCCGGTCGCCGCCTACGAGGAGCTGTTCGGCGTGCCGGTGATGTTCGGCGCGCCCGAGACCGCGGCCTGGATGCCGCGCGAGGCGCTCGCGACGCCGCTCGCCGCGCCGGATCCCGCGCTGCGGCGGATCCTCGAGGCGCACGCGACGCGGCTGGTCGACGCGCTGCCACCGATCGAGTCGCCGGTGGTCGCGCAGATCCGCGAGGCCGTCGTCGCGGAGCTCGCCGGCAGCGGCGCCGAGCTCGCGCGCGTCGCGAAGCGGGTCGCGATGTCGACGCGCACCGTGCAGCGCCGCCTCGAGGAGGCCGGCACGTCGTACCAGGATCTCGTCGAGGACGTGCGCGCCGCGCTCGCGCGCGATCTCCTCCGCGATCGCACGCGCTCGATCGTCGACATCGCGTTCGAGCTCGGCTACGCCGATCTCAAAGGCTTCTACCGGGCGTTCCGGCGCTGGACCGACAGCACGCCGGCGGAGTGGCGCGCCAAGGCAGCGCGATGAAGTCGGTCGTCCTCGTCCTCGTTCTCGCGCTCGGCGGCTGCTCGCTGATCTCCGAGACGCGCCGGCCGTACCGGACGGCCCGGGGCGAGCTCACGTGTCAGTCGTACGCGCTGCCGGTCTTCGACGCGCTCGTCGCCGCCGGAGCGCTCCCCGTCGGTGGCCTCGCCACGTACCTCGCCGTCAGCGACCGCGAGCTGAGCGAGCTGCTGCTCCCCGGCCTGGCGTTCCTCGCCCTCGGGGTCCCGGCCGCGATCGGCGCCGTCGTCGGGTTTCGCGACATCCCGCGGTGCAACCGCGAGCTCCGCGCGACGGCGCACTAGGCGATGCTCGCAGCGAGTGGTGGTACGCCGTCTGCACTCCTCCCACGCATGCTCTCCACCATCGCCAACATGATCCTCGGTCGTCGCCGCACCGGTCTGGGCGGCCTGTTCAGCCGCAGCCGCCACGGCGGCCTCATGGGCGCCGCCCGCAACCACCCGAAGACGTCGATCCTCGGCGCGCTCGCGACGGTCGCGGGCCCGATCGTGTTGCGCAAGCTGCTGGCGAACCGCAGGACGGCGCCGGCCGCGGGCGCGCGGGTGTGACCCCCGCGTGATGCGCCTGCCGCGCGCGCCACCGCCGTGCGGCGCGCAGACACCCGTGCGGCGATGACGTTCGTGGTCGTGCCACTCGACGTCGCGCCGAGCCGGCGTCGCGCCGAGCGGATCGACCGCATCGGCTCAGCGCGGGCCGTACGCCGGGAGCGGGGCGCCGGCCTCGTACGCACCGAGATCCGGAGCCGCGCCGGAGTACGCGAAGCCGGGCAGCACCGCGCCGACGTCGATCGCCGCACCGGCGGGTGCGGGGCGCAGGTCGGGCGGCGGCAGCGCCGGGAACGGGCTCGCCGGGATCGCCGGCGGCGTGGCGAACGCGGCCGCGGTGATCTCGACGGCGTGCTTCTCGGTCGTCATCGCGCGCAGCTCGGCGAGGCTCGAGAAGCGAATCGCGCCGACGCGGCCGGCGAACATCGGGCCGCCGTAGCCGTCGTGATCGAGATCGACGGTGGCCGTGTCGGCGGCTGACAGCGAGAGGACCTGACCGCTGCCGATGTCGTAGCCGTTGTAGGTGCCGCCCGGGCCACCGAGGAAGAGGTTGTTGCGCGCGTACTGCCGGCGGAACACGTCGGTCGTGTAGATGCCGAACGCGTCGCCGCGCTTGACCACCGTGTTGTGGAGCAGCACGTCGCCGACCGAGCCGCGCTGCAGCTTGAACGGCGAGAGCAGCACGTTGAACATCGCGTTGCGGACGAAGTACGTCGGCCCACCGAGGCCGGGCTGCGAGGAGACGCCGATGAACACGTTCGTCAGGCGGTTGCCGACGATCCGGCAGTCGTGGAAGCAGAAGTCGGCCTCGATGCCGTCGTCGGCGCACTCCGACAGATCGTTGTAGGCGATGTCGATCGAGTGCTGCTCGACCGCGCCGGTGTCCTCGATCGTCGAGATGCAGTCGCGGAACCCCGAGACGCGGTTGTGCTCGATCACGTGGCCGGGGCCCGTGACCTCGATGCCCTCGCCGATGTTCGCGCCCGACGCGCCGAGCGCGGCCTCGTTCCACAGGGTCGCGCCGGTCACGGTGTTGTCGGCGATGTAGACGTCCTCGGAGCGCGTCTTCGTCGTGATGCCGTCCTCGGTCGTGGTCACCGTGTTCTTCACGATCGCGAGGCGCGCGGAGTCGTTGAGCTTGAGCTTGCCGGTGACGGTGAGGCCTTCGACGATCAGGTCGTGCCGGCCGTCGAGCCGGATGTCGCCCGTGACACTGACCGTGGCGCCCGCCGCGGCGCGGATCACGATCGGCATGCCTGGCGCGCCGTCCCTCGCGAGCTGGAAGCCCGCGTACGTGCCGGCCGCGAGCTCGAGGATGTCGCCGGGCACCGCGGCGGCGGCGACCTGCGCGAACGTCGCCGGCGTGACGGGCTTCACCGGGGCGCCGGCCATCGGCGCGGGGACGCCGCGCGTGGTCGCGGTCAGCGTCCGCAGCTCGCAGCCGCCGTCGGGATCGAGGAGCGCGAGCTCGACCTCGTACGTCGTCGCGGGGGCGAGGTCGAACACGCTGCCGGCGAACCGGTTCGCCCACGAGAAGCCCTGCGTCGACCCGGCGGGGATGCGCCGGAGCGGGACGCCCTGCTGCCAGTCGCTCGCGCCCTGCACGCGGTAGCGCACCGAGACGGTCGCGTTCGCATTCGCGTCGCCGGTGATCGCCCACTCGATCGCGAGCGCCCGGATCGCCGGCGACGGCGTGGCCGACGCGCCGGGCACCGTCTGATCGGCCGGCGCTCCGGGCGGCGGGCCGGCGGGGCAGGCGGGCGGCGGTGGTGGGCCGTCGACGCTGGCGTCGGCGGGGAGCGACGTGTGGTCGTCCCCACATCCGCCGATCAGCAAAAGTGCCGCGAGCACGCCCCGCATTGGCTCGACGATACCGCGGCGTGCTAGTGACAGGATGAGTGAACCGCAGGGCCCTGTGTTACGTCCTCGTGCTCGCAGCGGCGTGCAAGGGCAAGCAGAAGGCGAAGGACGACGCCGCGATCTCCGCCGTGCGCGCGGGCGACGCCGCGCTGGTCGCCGCGACCGACGCCGCCCCGCTGCCGCCCGACGCCGCGCCCGCGCCCGGCCGCGTCGAGCACGCGGTCTACAACCTGGTCGATAACCGGCACGCCGCGCACCGCTTCGTCGACGACGAGCTCGTGCTCGACGCGTCGGATGTCGGGTTCGCCCGCTACGGCCGGTTCGGCGTGCCCGTGCCGCGCTGGCGCTACGGCGCGATCGTCGGCGGCCAGCGCGCCGCGGTCGCGGACAAGCTCGCGGTGCTCGAGGTGCCGCTGACCAACCGCCAGGCGAAGACGGCGACGCAGCTCGTCGCCCGCGTGTTCGGCGGGGAGAAGCAGTCGCTCGCGCTCAAGGTCAACGGACGGAAGGCGAGCAAGGAGTCGCGCGCCCCGCTCGCGCCCGGCTGGCAGACGATCGCGCTGCCGATCGACAGCGGTGTGCTGATGGTCGGCGAGAACCAGCTCGTGCTCGAGACCAGCGGCGGCAAGGATCGGGTCGGCGTCGCGTGGCTGCGGCTCGCGGAGAAGCCCGCCGGCGACACGGATCCGCGGATCGCGGCCGCGTTCGTGCCGGCCACGGATCAGCTCGCGCTCGCGAAGAACGCCGGGCTCTCGTACTTCGTCACCGTGCCCGACGGCGCGCACCTGGTCGCCGACGTCAGCGCCGGCTGCACGATCGAGGTCCGCGCCCGCGCGAGCGACGACAGCTTCGCCGGTGGCAACCTCGTCGGCGAGGCGGCCCGCGTCGATCTCACCGCGATGGCCGGCAAGGTCGTCGCGCTGCAGCTGACGGCGCGCGAGTGCGCGACGGCCACGATCACGCACCCGCGGATCACGCTGCACGGGCCCGCGCCCGTCGTGCAGCCGCCGAGCACGCCGCCTCGCTACGTGATCCTGTGGATCATGGACGCGCTGCGCGCCGACAAGATCCCGATCTTCACGCCCGGCGCGCGTGCGAAGACGCCGAGCTTCGACGAGCTCGCGAAGACCTCGGCGGTGTTTCGCCAGTACTACGTGCAGGGCAACGAGTCGCAGACCTCGCACAGCTCGATGTGGTCGGGCGTCTACCCGGCGGTGCACAACGTCCGCCTCGCCGGCGTGGGGGGCAACTGGTCCCTGCCCGCGAAGCTGCCGGTGATCGCGACGCAGCTCGCCGCACACGGGATGGTCACCACCGCCGTGACCGGGAACGGCTTCGTCACGCCCGATGGCGGATACGCGCGCGGCTTCCGCGAGTTCCGCAACATGATGCGCGAGAAGGGCATCATCAACGGCGTCATCTACGGGCAGACGATCGTCGACGCCGCGCTCGGTCAGCTCGACAAGCACCGCGCGGAGCCGACGTATCTGTTCTTCGGTACGATCGACACCCACGGCCCGTGGATCGCCCGCAAGCCATGGATCGACATCTACTCCCCGGGGCCGTACGACGGCCCGTTCAAGGAGTTCGGCACCGCGAAGGACCTCGGGTTCCGGCCCGGCGAGATGGGCTGCTCGATCATCCCGCCGAAGGAGGACATCGAGCGGCTGCGCGCGATCTACGACTCGGCGATCAGCTACCAGGACGCGCAGGTCGGCCGGCTGATCGCGCAGCTGAAGTCGTGGGGGATCTGGGATCAGACGATGCTGATCATCACCGCCGATCACGGCGAGGAGCTGTTCGAGGATCGCCGCTGCGGCCACGGCGGCTCGCTGCGCGACACGCTCGTGCGCGTGCCACTCCTGATCTACGATCCGGCGCGGTTCCCCGGAGGCACGATCGTCGACGAGGGCGCGGAGGGCGTGGACCTGCTGCCGACCATCCTCGCGGCCGTCGGCGCACCGCCGGTGCCCGGTGTCCAGGGCCACGCGCTGCACCCGCTCGCGCAGGGCGTCGGGCGCGGCTGGCCCACGCCGTCGTACGCGTCGATGTACGAGTACGCGCACGCGATGCGGATCGGCCGCTGGAAGGCGCGCGTCGGCAAGGCGGGCGTGCCGATCGTCGGCGACATGGTCGGCGATCCGAACGAGGAGAAGGACCTCTCCGCGCAGCGGCCGGTCGAGCGGCGCATGCTGACCGACAACCTCGGGCTGTTCCTGGCGCTGCGGAGGCAGTGGAACAAGTCGGCCTGGGGACCGGTGACGAACGTGACGAGCGCGGGCGCCGCCGCGCTCGACGAGGCGAGCACGCCGTGAGCTCGTCCACCGGCGCGCCGCCGCCGTCGACGCTGCGCCCGACGGCAACGCCGTCCCTCGCACGCGCGCGTGTCGCGGTCGCGTGCGCCGCCGCCGCGTGCGCCGCGGTCGCGTGCGCCGCGCCCGATGTGCCGCCGCCGACCAGTCCGAAGCCGATCCCGGATGCGGCGGTCTCCGTGATGGAGATCGACGCGCCGAACGAGCAGAGCACCGGTGTCGCGAGCGACGCGTCGGCGCCCGACGCCGCCGAAATCGTCGCGACCGTCGCCGACTCTGCCCCCCCGCAGCCCGAGGTGTGGCTCAAGGGCTCGACCCACGTGCACGCGCGGCCGTCGGGCGACAGCACCACGCCGCTTCCCGACGTGATCGCCTGGTACGAGGCGAATCGCTACGACTTCATCGTGCTCACCGATCACAACCGCACGACGGAGACGCAGCAGGGCGCCTCGCTGATGGTGATCCCGGGGATCGAGCTGACGCACAACCCCTCGAACTGCATCCCGCCGGGCGACAAGAGCGGGAAGTGCCGTATCCACGTGAACCTCCTGGGTGTCACGGGCAAGGTCGACGGCAAGCTGGTGTGGGCCAACCGCAAGACGCAGGAGCGCCTGCCGAAGTACGAGGCGGCGCTCGAGGTCCAGAAGCAGCTCGGTGGCGTCGCGCAGATCAACCACCCGAACTGGTTCTGGGGCATGAACGGAGACCTGCTGGCGGAGCTCGCGCGGCGTGGGTTCCGGCTCGTCGAGATCGCCAACGCCGCGTTCGAGAAGTGGAACCAGGGCGACAAGGACCATCCGAGCCTCGACGCGCTGTGGGACCAGGCGCTCGTGCAGGGCGTCACCCTGTGGGGGATCGCGTCGGACGACGCGCACGACTACGAGCCGTCGAACTCGCCGACCAAGTACCCGGCCGGCGGCGGCTGGGTCGTGGTGAAGGCGCAGCGCACGCCGCAGGCGATCCTCGCCGCGCTCGCGGCGGGGCGGTTCTACGCCTCGAACGGCGTCGTCCTCCACCGCGCCGAGGTCGACGGTGACGCGCTGGTCGTCGAGGTCGCCGCCGGTCAGCGCGGCAGCTACCTGATCGACTTCATCGAGAACGGCAAGCGCGTCGAGCGCGTGAAAGCGAGGTCCGCCCGGCGCACGCTCCCCGCCACCGGGTATCTCCGCGCGCTGGTGACGCGCGGCGACGGCACGAAGGCGTGGGTGCAGCCCGCCCGCCGCTGAATCGCAAGGGCCGGCTTTGCCGGCCCGCGCAGCACCGCCGAAGGCGGTGCGGAGGTGATCAGAGCGACACGTAGCCGTGCTTGACGGCGAAGCGGGTGAGCTCGGAGTTGTTGCGCAGCCCGAGCTTCTTCAGCACGTGACCGCGATGCGTATCGACGGTCTTGATGCTGATCTCGAGGTGCTCGGCGATCTCGCGGTTGGTCATGCCGCGGGCGAGCATCTCCATCACCTGCGACTCGCGCGCGGTGAGCGCGCTGGCGGGGTGACCGTCACCGGCCGCGAGCAGCTGATCCACGCCGGGCGGGATGACCTGCTCGCCACGGCTCACCGAGCGGATGGCGTCGAGCAGCGTCTGCGGCTCGACCGCCTTGCTCACGTAGCCGTGCGCTCCTGCCGCGATGGCGCGTGCAGCGTAGCTCGGCTCGGTGTGCCAGGTGAGCACGACGACGAGGGGCGCTGTGTCCAGGGGACGCAGCTCCGTGAGCACGTCGAAGCCCGAGCGGTCCGGCAGGCTGATGTCGAGCAGGAGCACGTCGGGGCGCTCGCGCTTGACCATCTCCAGCGTTTCCGCGGCGGTGCCGGCCTCGCCGACGACCTCGATGTCCTCGGCCTTGCCGAGCGCTTCCCTGAGCGCCCAGCGCACGATGGTGTGATCCTCTGCGATTCCGAGTCTAATCATGAGCGTCTCCTGCGCGGCTTTCTGAAAGAAATTAGCAACCCCCGGGCCGGAATCCGTTCCGCTTCCGTGAGGGCCCTCTGCCGTCTAGGATGCGAGCGCGCGCATGGATCCTGCTGGTCTTCCCACCTCTCTCGGCGAGTTCCGCGCGCTCGCGATCCTCGGCGAGGGCGGCAGCGGCGTCGTGTACGACGCGACGTGGGGGCCCCGGAAGGTCGCGCTGAAGGTCTTGCACGCGCACCTCGCCGACGCGCAACGCGTGCGCGCACAGTTCATGAGCGAGGCCCAGCGCCTCCAGGCGATCACGCACCCGGCGGTCGTGAAGGTGCTCGCGGTCGGCGAGCTGCCCGATGGACGCCCCTACCTCGCGATGGAGCGGCTCGACGGGGAGACGCTGGCGCACGTGCTCGCGAAGGGGCCGCTGCCGCTCGTGCAGGCGCTGATGCTGTTCGACGAGCTGTGCGCGGCGGTCGGCACGCTGCACGAGCAGGGGCTGATCCACCGCGACCTCAAGCCCGAGAACGTGTTCATCGTGGGCGGCGTCCACGCCGTGTTGCTCGATTTCGGCATCGCGAAGGACATCGCGGCACCCGCGTCGACCACCACGATGGATGGCGGCGTGCGCGGCACGCCCGCGTACATGGCGCCCGAGCGGTTCTTCGGTCAGCCGGCCTCGATCGCGACGGACATCTACGAGCTGGCCGTCACGTTCTACGCGATGCTCGCGGGCAGGCTGCCGTGGGATGACCTCGCGGATCCGGAAGCGCGGCTGTCGCCGCGGCCGCTGGTCGAGTTGGTCGAGGGCGTGCCGGAGGAGCTCGACGTCGAGATCCGCCGCGCGCTGTCGACGCGCGCGCAGAATCGCCCGGTGACCGCGCCCGCCCTCGCGCAAGCGGTGCGCGCCGCGGCCGGCGGCGAGGCCGCGACCCCGCCGTCGGAGACCGCGCGGATGAGGCCGGCACCGGCCGAGGGCGGCGCGCCGACGCCGACGGTGACCGCCGAGCGGAAGCCGTGGTTCGCCGAGCGGCAGAACACCACCGACCGCGGCAAGACGCCGCTCGCGTGGGCGCCGACCGCGCAGGCGCCGGCGGCGCCCGCGAAGAAGAAGGCGCGCTGGCCGATCGTCGCCGCGGCCTCGATGCTCGCCGCGACCGGCGCCGGCGTCGCGTGGTGGCGGCTCTCCGATCGCGGCGAGCCTGCCGCCGCGGATCCGCCCGTGACGCCCGCGGCGACGGTGGCGAGGCCCATCGAGCCGGTCAACGCGCTCCCGCCCGATCAGGATCCGTGGGGGGCGAAGCCGCCGCCGAGACCGGTCGAGATCCCGGGCCTGCCGACGGCGGGCCCCGAGGTGCCGGTCGCGCTCGCGCAGCAGGAGCTCGCCGCCGCGCTGCCGCACCTGCCCGCGGACACGTCGTTCCTCGCGGCCGGGCTCGTCGGACAGATGAACCGCGACGAGCGGTTCGTGTCGATGTTCGAGAAGCTCGGCAAGCACCCCAAGGTGCAGATGTTGTTCGGCGGCGTCCAGCCGTGCTTGAAGGCGCTGATCAAGGGCTCGGAGTGGTTCGCGTTCGGCTCCACCGGGTTCATGGCGGAGCACCAGGGCACGCTGATCGTGCGCGGGCGCTGGCAGCGGGCCGACGTCGAGCGCTGCTTCGACGGGCAGTCGCGGACCTACGAGCTCGCCGACGGCGCGCGGATGCTCCAGCTGCCGGAGATCGGCTGGCTCGACTTCCTCGACGCGAACACGGTCTACATCTCGGTGCGCCAGGACCTCGCCGCGGCCCAGGTGCACGACAACGTGAACAAGGGCGTCGGGCTGACCAGGCGCGCGCGGCAGCTGCTCGCGCTCCTGCCCGCGGACCGCGCGTTCACGTTCGTCGTCGACGGCGCCGGCGGCGTCGAGTGGCCGGGCGACCCGCTGCCGGCGGGCAGCGACGCGGCCGCCTCGATGACGATCGCCGAGTGGGGCATCTCGTTCCAGTGGACCACCGACACGCACGCCGAGGGGACGGCGAAGGACCTCGAGGCCAAGCTGCGCCCCCAGATCGATCCGATCTTCGCGGCCGCGAATGACTCGGTGGCGAAGGTCGCGGTCACCCGGGTCCGGTCCGTCGTGGAGATCCGCGGCAAGCTGTCGACCCTGATGATGGGCATCGTTTCGTCCTCGCTCGCCCAGGCGCCGTAGTACAACGCGCGCCGATGTCTGGTCCCACGCGTCCTCTCGTTGTCGGCATCGCCGGCGGTAGCGGCTCCGGCAAGACCACGGTCGCGCACAAGCTCGCGGGCTCGATGCCCGGGCGCGCCTCCGTGATCGAGCACGACGCGTACTACCGCGACCAGGCGCACCTCACGCCCGAGCAGCGCGCGGCCACGAACTACGATCACCCGCAGTCGCTCGAGAGCGACCTGCTCGCGGCGCACCTGCGCGAGCTGCGCGAGGGCCGCGGCGTCAACGTCCCGATCTACGACTTCGCGACGCACACGCGGAAGACCGAGACCCGCCGCGTCGAGCCGGCGCGCGTGATCATCGTCGAGGGCATCCTCGTGTTCACCGAACCCCTGCTGCGCGAGCAGATGGACATCAAGATCTTCGTCGACACCGACAGCGACATCCGGCTGATCCGGCGCATCCGCCGCGACCTCGAGCAGCGCGGCCGCAGCTTCCAGTCGGTCCGCGACCAGTACTACGCGACGGTGCGGCCGATGCACATCGAGCACGTCGAGCCGTCGAAGCGCTGGGCCGACCTGATCGTGCCCGAGGGCGGCGACAACAAGGTCGCGCTCGACGTGCTGCTGGGGCAGCTCGGCCGCATCGCGTTCGGGCGCGACTGAGCGCGCGCGCTGCGCGCCGTGCGGCGCCGAGGCCGCGGGCTGTCACTGCCTGTGACTCGACGCGAGGGCATCGCGCCGCGCACGCTCGGGGAATGAAGCTCCTCCTCGCGATCGCCGCGCTGGCCACCGGCTGCGGCGGGATGGCCTGGCACTGGGAAGCGCGCGCCGTCGTCGGCGCGGAGGCGCAGCGGGTGCCGCTCGCCGGCCTCGAGGAGGCCGCCTGGCTCTCGATCCGCGGAGAGGGCGGCGACATCGCGTACCCGCTCGAGGCCGACGGCACCGAGCTGGTGCTCGACAGTCCGTTCGTCGCGGGTGCGCTGGACGCTCGTTACAACCACTGGGATGCGGCGGCGGTGATGCGCAGCGGCCTCCTGCTCGTGCCGCTCGACGGACCGTATCCACCGCCGCCCGACACCCGGTACCCGGGCGACCAGGCGCTGCGCGGGACGTTCACGATCGTCGTCCGTGACGCCGCGGGCGCCGCTCTCGCGACGAGGACCGTGAACGTCTCGGAGCTGATCGATCCGTGCGGCACCACGCCGATCACCCCGCTGACCGCGACGGTCGCCGGCTTCGTCGTCCAGATCCTCGTGCAGGTGAGCTGTCAGGAGAGCATCGGATGAGCGCTCGCGCGAAATTAGGTCCGGTGAATTCAACCGGTCAGCGCAACGCCACGTCAGCCCCCTGGGCGAAGGACATGGTGAATGCGCATGCGCGAACGAGGACTGAATGCGGATGGCCACGCCGAACTGTGGCGACGATGGCGAGCCGGCCAAACG
>JAEUJX010000263.1 GCA_016794545.1 Myxococcales bacterium | reverse complement strand
GAGCATCTTCGAGACGTCAGCACCGCCAGCCGCATCGTCGGCATCGGCGCCTCCGCGGGAGGCCTCGAGTCGCTGGAGCAGCTGTTCGGTGCGCTGCCCGCCGACACGGGGATGGCGTTCATCGTGGTCCAGCACCTGTCTCCGGACTTCCGGAGCCTGATGGACGAGCTGATCGCGCGGCACTCCGAGATGCCCGTGCAGGTCGCGACCGACGGGATGCCGGTCGAGGCGAACCACATCTACCTGATGCCACCGCGGAAGGAGATGATCATCCGCGACCGGCACCTCGTGCTCACCGACAAGGAGCCGCACACCTTCACGCTGCCGATCGACACGTTCTTCCGCTCGCTCGCACAGGACGTCGGCGACCAGGCGGTGGCGGTCGTGCTGAGCGGCAGCGGCAGCGACGGCTCGCGCGGCATCCTCGACGTCAAGCGCGCCGGCGGGCTGGTGCTCGCCGAGTCACCGGTGTCCGCGAAGTTCGATGGCATGCCGCTGTCCGCGGCGGCGACCGGTGTCGTCGACGGCGTGCACGCGCCGCGCGACCTGGGGCGCGTGCTGTGCGGCCTGCCGCCGGCCGCACCGACGCAGCCCGACCTCGACACGCTGAGCGAGGACCCCGCGATGGACGCGGTGTTCCGGATGCTCCGCGATCAGTTCGGCATCGACTTCTCGATCTACAAGACCAGCACGGTCGGGCGCCGGGTGCAGCGGCGGGTCGACCTGATGCGGTTCCAGAGCCTCGCCGAGTACGTCGACCAGCTCGATGCCGAGGAGCTCAACGCGCTCTATCAGGACCTCCTGATCGGGGTCACCCAGTTCTTCCGCGACCCGGGCGCGTTCGAGGTGCTCGAGCGCGAGGTCATCCCGCAGATCCTCGAGAAGGTCCCCCCGTCGGAGGAGCTGCGCGTGTGGGTCGCCGGCTGCGCGACCGGCGAGGAGGCGTACTCGCTCGCGATGCTGTTCTGGGAGGCGCTGACCGCACGCGACCGTCCGATCAGCATCAAGATCCTCGCGACCGACGTGCACCAGCAGTCGCTGGAGCACGCGAGCGCGGGTGTCTACGGCGAGGAGCAGCTCGCGAACGTGAGCCCGGAGCGCCTGTCGCGGTTCTTCTCGCGCCGCTCGAGTGGCTACCAGATCACGCAGGACCTCCGGCAGCTGATCGTGTTCGCGCGTCACAACCTGACGAAGGATGCGCCGTTCACGAAGATGCACTTCATCTCGTGCCGGAACATGCTGATCTACCTCCAGCCGCACGCGCAGCGCACGGTGTTCTCGCTGTTCCACTTCGGGCTCGTCTCCGGCGGCGTCATGTTCCTCGGTGCCAGCGAGACGCCGGGCGCGCTCTCCGACGAGTTCACCGTCCTCGACGAGCACTGGAAGATCTATCGCAAGCGGCGCGACGTGCAGCTGCTCTCGCAGGTGCGGCTGCCGCTGACCCGCCAGCCGTACCGCCGGCCTACCCCGATCGATCTGCCACGCGTCCACCACCCCGATCCGCTGATCCTGCAGACGTACGATCAGCTCCTCGACAAGTTCATGCCGCCGGGCTTCCTCGTCGACGAGGAGCGCAACCTGATCGACAGCTTCGCCGGCGCCGAGCGACTGCTCCGCCTGCGACGGCGGCGGCCGACGAACAACATCATCGAGCTGCTCGACGAGGACCTGAGGACGGTGGTCGCCGGCGCGATCCAGCGCGCGTTCAAGGACCGGGAGCCGGTCGCCTACACCGGCGTCCGCCTGCCGCACGAAGAGGGCGAGTCCGAGGTGCGGTGTACCCTGCGTGCCGAGCCGCTGAACCACCCGAAGACCGGCGTGCGGCACGTGCTCGTGACGTTCGCCGAGATCCCCGTGGAAGCGCGCGTGATCGAGACGATCGCCGCTCCACCGCCGCGCTCGGTGACGGCCGACGACGCGACGCGCGAGCGGATGGACACGCTCGAGACCGAGCTCGCGTACACGCGCGAGACCCTGCAGGCGACGATCGAGGAGCTCGAGACCTCGAACGAGGAGATGCAGGCCACCAACGAGGAGCTGGTCGCCTCGAACGAGGAGCTGCAGAGCACCAACGAGGAGCTGCACTCGGTCAACGAGGAGCTCTACACCGTCAACGCGGAGTACCAGCAGAAGATCGCCGAGCTCAAGGAGCTCAACACCGACATGGCCCACCTGCTCGAGGGCACGGATGTCGGCACGGTGTTCCTCGACCGGGATCTGCGGATCCGCCGGTTCACCTCGCGCATCGCGTCGCTGTTCCGGTTCATGCCGCAGGACATCGGACGCTACATCGGGGACTTCTCGCACAACATCGAGCGGCCGGACCTGATCGACGAGATCGAGCAGGCGCGCAGCAAGGGCGTGACCATCGAGGACGAGGTCCGCGATCGCAACGGCACCCCGTACTTCCTGCGCATCCTGCCGTACCGCGTGCGCAACGACGTGACCCCGCGCGGCGAGCCGTCGATCGAGGGTGTCGTGTTGACGGTCACCGACATCACGGCGCTCGACAAGGCGCGCGAGAAGGTCGCCGTGCTGTCCGCGATCGTCGAGTCGTCCGACGACGCGATCGTGGGCAAGAGCCTCGACGGCACGATCATGACGTGGAACAAGGGCGCCGAGCGGATGTACGGCTACTCGGCGGACGAGGCGATCGGACAGAACGTCCGGATGCTGATGCAGCCCGGGTCGGAGAACGAGCTCGCCACCGCCATCGAGCGGATCCAGAAGGGAGAGACGGTCGAGCACATCGAGTCGTTCCGCGTGCGCAAGGACGGCTCGCCGATCGATGTCTCGGTGACCCTCTCGCCGATCTACGACGACAAGGGGCGGCTCAGCGGCGTGTCGGGGATCGGGCGCGATGTGTCCGCTCTGCTCGAGCAGCGGCGCGAGATCGCGAGCCTGCTCGCCCAGGCCGAGGAGGGGGGCCGCCGCCGCGAGCAGTTCCTCGCGATGCTCTCCCACGAGCTGCGCAACCCGCTCGCCGCGGTCATGAACGCCACGACGCTGCTGAAGAAGAACCCGGCCGCCGACGTGATCGGCCGCTGCCAGGCGGTGATCGAGCGCCAGGCCAAGCACATGAAGCGGCTGCTCGACGACCTGCTCGACGTCTCGCGGATCACGCGCGGGAAGTTCGAGCTCCGCATGGAGGACGTCGAGCTCCGCCAGCCGATCGAGGCGGCGATCGAGTCGGTGCAGCCGCTGTTCGCCGAGCGCGGCGTCGAGCTCGTGACGGCGCTGCCGAACCGCCCCATGCCGGTGCGCGGCGACGCGAACCGCCTCATGCAGGTCGTGGTGAACCTCCTGTCGAACGCGGCGAACTACTCGCCGCGCAACAGCAAGGTCAAGCTGCTCGTCGGCGTCGAGGACGGCGCGGCCGTGCTGCGGGTGATCGATCACGGCGTCGGGATCGAGCTCGAGCTGCAGGAGAGGATCTTCGAGCTGTTCGTGCAATCGGAGCAGAGGCTCGACCGCTCGCGCGGCGGCCTCGGCGTCGGCCTGTCGCTCGCGAAGTCGATCGTCGAGCTGCACGGCGGCCGGATCGAGGTGCACAGCGCGGGCGCGGGCAAGGGCAGCGACTTCAAGGTCATCCTCCCGCTCGGCGCACCGATGGCGGATGAGTGGCCGGATGCCGGCGATGCCTCCACCCGCGCGGCGAAGACCGAGCGCCGCAAGATCGTGGTGGTCGATGATCAGGACGATGCGCGCGAGATGCTGAAGATGCTGCTGGAGTCGCGCGACCACACGGTGATCGACGCCGCCGACGGCCAGTCCGCGGTCCAGCTGATCGCGAAGCACCGGCCCGACGTGGCGTTCATCGACATCGGGCTCCCCGTGATGACCGGCTACGAGATCGCTCAGCAGATCCGCGCCGACCGCGCTCTCGACGACGTCGTGCTGGTCGCGCTGACCGGCTACGGCGCCCCGCAGGATGTCCACGCGGCACGCGCCGCCGGATTCGACGAGCACCTGATCAAGCCGGCCGAGCTGGCGAAGCTCGAGAAGATCCTCGCCGCGAAGACCCGCGCGGAGGACGCGTGAGCGCTACGACGCGCTGACGGTGACGGTGACCTGCTTCTCGTCCTTCGCGGTCGGGAAGGTCGCGCTCGACAGCACGTTCTTGATGCACGCGCCGAGCGGGGTGGTGTTGAGCTGTGCCGGATCGAGCGTGACGCCCTTCGTCTTGCCGGCGGTCGACACGGTGATGACGAGCTTGGTGCCCGCCGGCGGCGCGCCGTGGTCCTGCGCGCACTGCTTGATGTCGGCGCTCTTGGCGCGGACGGCGCGCTTGTAGGGGTCTTCCTGGGCCGGCGGCCGCCGGGCCGTGGTCTTGTCGGCCACCTTGTCCGGCGCCGGGTCGGGCGGCGCGTCGGAGCCGAGGCCCGGGTTCGCCAGCGCGGGATCGGGCGGTGGCGCCGCCTCGGGCTGCTTCACGCGGTCGTCGGGCGATGACGTGATGTTCACGACGGCCGGCGGTGGCTGCTGCTGCATCTGCTTCCAGACGAGGAACAGCGCGACGCCGGCGATGCCGACGCCGGCGAGCGCGACGAGCGGCCACATGATGCTGCGGCCCTGGCGCGGCGGCGGCATCACGTGCGGCTGCGGCATCATCATGCCGGGCGCGGGGAGCGGCTGGATCGCGACGCCGCTCGAGCTGGTCTCGTTCGCGAACGGCGGTGGCGTGATCTGCCCGGTCGGGCTCGTGAACTCCCGCGGATCCCGGGGCTCCCGCGTCGCGCGGATCTCGAGCGGCATCTCGCTGACCGTCGATTCGACGGCAGGGAACTCGTCGTCGTCGTCGCTCTCGTGCTCGCCGACCTGGGTCGCGTCGTCGTGCGCGAGCAGCGGCATCGTCGCGCGCGCGTCGACGTTCGTCTTGTGGATCGCGGAGGCGACCTGGGTGGTCCGCTTGCGCAGCTCGTCGGCGAACTCGCGGCGGATGTAGTCGCTGATCTCGCCCTGCGTCCAGGGCCGCCGCAGCGGCGAGATCGCGTCCAGCACGGCGCCGCCGAGCTGGCGCGCCGTGGAGAACCGGTTGTTCGGGTCGCGGTCGAGTGCGTGCGCGAGCGCGAGCGCGAGCGCGTCGGGCACGTCGGGGCGGTAGCGGCGGATGTCGGGGATCGGCTGCTCCATCACCGCGCGGAACGTGAGGTAGTCGGTCTTGCGCTGGAACAGCCGACGCAGCGCGAGCATCTCGTAGATGCACACGCCGAGCGCGAACACGTCGACGCGCCGATCGAGCGAGGCGCCGCGCAGCTGCTCCGGCGCCATGTACGCGTACTTGCCCTTCACCGTGCCGGTCTGCGTGTTCGCCGACGCGTCCTTGACCTTCGCGATGCCGAAATCGAGCACCTTCGCGACACCGGACTCGGTGAGGAAGATGTTCGACGGGGTGACATCGCGGTGCACGATGCCGAGCGACTCGCCGTGGCGGTCCTTGAGCTCGTGCGCGTAGTGGAGCGCATCGGAGGTCTGCTGGATCACGCCGCCGATGAAGCCGAAGTCGAGCTGGCCCTGCTCCTTGCTCTGCTTGCGGAGCAACGGCAACAGGGTCACGCCCTCCAGGTACTCCATCACGATGTAGAGCTGACCGTCGGTCTCCCCGAGCTCGTAGACCTGACAGATGTTCGCGTGCGTCAGCTTCGAGGCGAGGCGCGCCTCGGCGATCAACATCTGGCGGAACCGCTGATCGTCCGCGAGGTGCGGCAGGATCCGCTTGACGACGACCAGCTTCTCGAACCCTGCCGCTCCCTCCATGCGCGCGAGGAAGATCTCCCCCATGCCGCCGGTCGCGAGCCGCGCGAGCAGCTCGTACCTGCCCAGGCGTAGCGGTGCCGCCCCAGGGATGGCCATGGAATCAAAATTCTAGCAGCTTCCGCGACGACGATCGCGCTTACATACCCCTACCGGCGATATATCCTCGACGAGGATGCGCTTCGAGCTGCACTGCCATTCCACGTGCTCCGACGGAACCGAGCATCCCGACCAGGTCGCCGCCCGCGCGGCTATGCGTGGGGTAGCGGTGTTCGCGCTGACCGATCACGACACCTGCGCGGGCTCCGCCGTCACGGTCCCGGGTGCGCGCGTCCTGCGCGCGGTCGAGATGTCCTGCGATCACGGGGGCCGTACGATTCACGTACTCGCGTACGACGCCGGGACGCGCGCCGACGGCTGGGCCGCGCTCGAGGCGCGCCTCGACGCCGTGCGCACCGCGCGGATCAACCGCCTCCGCGTGATGGCCGCGAAGCTCGAGCACCGCGGCGTCCGCATCGACATCGACGCGCTACTCGCCGCCGCCGCCGAGCGCGCCGTCGGCCGCCCCGACCTCGCGCGCGCGATGGTCGCCTCCGGCGCCGCGACCTCGATGAAGGACGCGTTCGCGCGCCACCTCTACGACGGGGGCCCGGTCGACGTCCCGCACCACGCGCTCCCCATCACCGAGGCGCTCGCGCTCGGCACCGCCGCGGGCGCCGCGATGTCGCTCGCGCACCCCGCGACCTACGACGAGCTCTCCGTTCACATCGTCAAGACCTACCGCGACGCGGGCCTCACCGGCATCGAGGCGTTCGCCGGCGGCTACGACGCACGCGAGCGCGCGCGCTGGCTCTCCGTCGCCGACAAGCTCGGCCTCACGGCCACCGGCGGCTCCGACTGGCACGGCCCGGACGAAGCCACGTTCCAGCCCGGTGTCGATCTCCCCGACGATCGCAGCGCCGCCCTGCTCGCCTGGCTCGGCCTGTGACCGCGAAACTAGGTCCGGTGAATTCAACCGGTCAGCGCAACGCCACGTCAGCCCCCTGGGCGAAGGACATGGTGAATGCGCATGCGCGAACGAGGACTGAATGCGGATGGCCACGCCGAACTGTGGCGACGATGGCGAGCCGGCCAAACG
>JAEUJX010000253.1 GCA_016794545.1 Myxococcales bacterium | reverse complement strand
GTGTTGCTGTTGAACCACCACTCGGCCTGGATGCCGAGGAAGTGGGTCCACGTGTGGAGGTGGCGCGGATCGTCGGGCACGTACTCGTCGAGCGCGGCCTGGTTGCGGCGCGCGCCGCGATAGACGAGGCGGAGCTGCGGGCGGTCGTAGCCCGATCCGCCCATCGGCGAGTAGACGAGCATCGGGGCGATCTGGAACACCGCCGGATCCTCGGCGCGCTGCGTGGTCGGGTTGAGGCCGCGCGGGAACCGCGCCTGATACGAGAGCTCGGCGCCGGCGAAGAAGTCGAGAGGAAGTCGCGCGAGCGGGCGGACGGCGACCGCGTACTCCCAGCCGTCGTCGTGATCGATGGAGTCGCCGTCCGCATCGATGAAGCGGCGCGAGAGGGCGCCGAGCATGACGTTGCCGAACGCGTGATCGTAGTTGCCGGACAGGCCGAAGCTCAGCTCGGAGGCGCGGTCGGTCGTGAGGTCGTTGCCGAACGACGTCGGCGGCGCGAGCTCGTCGAACGCGGCGAGGCCCTTCGCGTAGCGAAGGTAGAGGTTCAGGTGGCTGCGGTCGGGCTTGTCCTTCGAGACGGCGAACGCGGAGAGCTGACCGCCGAGGAGGAAGCCGCTGTCGGAGGGCAGCTGCTCGAACGTGCCGTCAGTGCGCTTGCGCGTCCCGGAGGGCAGGGTGTGGAGCTCGGCGTGAACCTTGGCCTTGAGGGAGACCGCGTCGGGTCGGAGCGCGAAGATGTACGCGGCGTTCGCGGACGCGACCATGCGCTGGCGGTTGAGCTGTACGACGGTGGTCGCGCCCTGCTCGGGGTTCGGGACGTCGATCTCCTGGAACTGGAACGGCGTGAGCAGGCGGTTGACGCCGGCGTGCCCCGCGAGCTCGAGCGCGTTGCCCGTGGCGGGCGCGCCCACGGCCTTGCGATAGAACAGGCCGCCGCCGACGGTGTTGAGATCGTCGAGCGGCCAGGTGTCGAACAGGTAGATGTCGTCGCCGCGGTACATCCGCGAGCCGGCCCAGGCCGTGAGCTCGCTCGTGACCTGCGCGTCGAGGAACACGTTGCGCAGCGCGGGCTGGGCGTCGAACTGACCGGTGTCGTGGAACAGCGTTCCCCTGAACGCGAGCGTGATCACCGGGCGCAGCGCGAGGCCGCGCTTGGTGACGAGGCCGTAGGAGACGTCGATCTCGAGGTAGCTCGGCTCGAC
The DNA here is from genome assembly GCA_016794545.1 of Myxococcales bacterium. Taxonomy (GTDB): domain Bacteria; phylum Myxococcota_A; class Polyangia; order Haliangiales; family Haliangiaceae; genus JABFXX01. Next base: position 9,455 of record JAEUJX010000253.1, on the reverse strand, counting down.
GATCCGCGGGCCGCGGCCGACGATGTTCGCGGAGACCGGCTTGCCGCCGCGCAGGTCGGTGCCCGCGATCATGCGCCCATAGGAGCCGAACCGGAGCCCCTTCTCGGGGCCCGGCTTCACCGTGTCGCCGGGCGGCGCGGGCGGCGGTGGCTCGGCGCGCACCGGCGTGACGGGCGGTGGCGCGGTGGCGGGCGACGAGGGCGGTGGTTGCTCCGTCACCGGGGGGGCCTCCGCGGAGCCGGAGCCCGCGGCGCTACCCTCGCCCGGAGGCGCCGGATCGCCGGGCTGTGCAAACGCGACGTGCCCCGCCGCGGCAAGCGTCAGGGCAACAGCGATCGCACGCATCCGCGCGGACACGAGCACGATCCATGCCCGCGCAGCAACACGTGAAGTCGCCGATCTGGGCGCGGCGCCGCGCGGGGCTCGTTGCCTTCGGCAACGCGCGGTCTGGCAAACTGGGTTCATGAGGACCACGTTCGCGACGGTGTTGCTCGTCGCATCGACCGCGCTCGCCGATGGCATCGAGCTGACGCTGTCGTGGCAGGACTCCCTGACGATCGAGGGAACGCGCTACACCTGCAACGACAGGTCGCGCGCCGGCGTGCAGCTCGCCCCCGGCGACCGCATCACCGCGGGCAGCTTCAAGCTGCGCTGCGCGAAGCGCGGCGACGACGCGCCACCGCCGCCACCGCCGCCACCGCCGACGAGCGTGACGCTGTCGTCGGCGGTCGACCCGATGTGCCTCTCGCAGCTGAACATGGCGATCTCCGGGCGCGTGCCGCCGAAGGAGGTCACGCTGTGGGCCGATGCGTGCCGCACGCCGCCGCTCGATCGCCGCTGCCAGATCGTGTCGAGCAAGCCCGACAACGCGTGCTTCTCGGCGCTCGATCAGCTGATCGCCGGATCGTTTCCGGCCGACCAGGTCGTCGAGGCGCAGCGCGCGTGCAACCGCATCGAGGCGTCGTGCGCCACACGCGGGGCCCGCAAGGTCAGCTCGTCGGTCGACCTGGCGTGCGTCGGCCAGCTCTACACGCGGACGACGGGCAAGCCGAACGCCGCGACGATCACGACGTGGCTCGACACCTGCCGCGCGCAGGCCGTCGCGCGCTGCACGGTCGTCGGCTCGAAGTTCAACAGCACGTGCTTTCAGACCGCGTACCAGTACATGTCGGGCCGGCCGAGCATCGCCGACGCCGCCGCGATGGCGCGCTCGTGCACGACGTACGACCTCGCGTGCGAATGATCGCTACGGCAGCGGCCGGCGCGGCTCAGCCTGCTCGGCCGTGCGGCGCTTCTTCTTCGGCTTCTTCACCGTCTTCTTCGCGACGCGCTTCTTCGACGGCGACTTCTTGACCGTCTTCTGCTTCGCCTTCCACTTCGACGACGCGGTGGCCGCCGGCTTGCGTGACCGGTCGGCCTCGGCGTCGGGGATCGACGTCGCCGCGAACAGCCATGCGACCGCGATGAGCACCGCCCGGAGCACGAAGGTCAGGTAACACCAATCCCGCGGCGCGGACAACGCGTTTCCGGCGTGCGGCGGCCGCACAGCGAGGAGGAACGCGGGCTTAGCGATCGCGAATCGAGTGCGCTAGTGTGCGGCTCGATGTTTCGCACCACGGTCCTCGCTGTCGCGCTGTCCCTCGTCGGCTGTCATCGCGAACCCAGGCCGATGACGCCCAAGGAGGGCGAGCTGCCGCCGCTGCCGCCCGCGTCGGGCACGCCGGTCGGTTACCTGCTCGACAGCGCCGCGACCTTGAAGCTGCGCGAGGACCAGGTCGAGGAGCTGAAGAAGCTCGACGCGAGCCTCGCGGCGCGCAACGACGCGATCGACACGCAGCTCCGCGAGATCGAGAAGCCAGCGGAGGAGCCGCCGCCGGAGAAGCCGAAGCCGGGCGATCCGCCTCCGAAGCCGAAGAACTGGGCGCCGGGCATGTCGCCCGTCCACACCACGAACGACGCCAACAAGCTGCGCGAGGCGAAGGCGGCGAACAACAAGGACGCGCTGCAGAAGGCGTTCGCGCTGCTCGACGCCGAGCAGCAGGTCACGGCGCGCCGGCTGCTCGACGAGCGGGGCATCACGGCGCCCGGCGGCGGTGCAGCGCAGCCCGCGCCGAGATCCGAGGACGACAGCGGCGGCGTTCCGCTCGAGCCGTAGCCGATCGCGAGACACGTGCGACGCGCTTGACGTCGCGGACAGGGCAGGGCGTAGATTCGCGGCCCATGCGCACGCTCTTGCTCCCGCTGTCGTTTGCCCTCCTGGGATCGTGTTGCCCGCCGAAGAACGCGGCGAAGCCGGCGCAGTCCGCGCTCGCCGCCGAGGCCACGAAGTTCGTCGCGGACATGGACGTCGAGCTGCGGCGCGTGCTGGTCGCGGCAGCCGAGGCGAGCTGGACGAACGAGACCGACATCACCGATGCACACGAGGCGGCGGCGGCGGCGGCGGCGAAGATCCAGAACGACACGATCGCGAAGCTGATCAAGGCGGCGCGCAAGTACGAGCCGGTGCTCGATCAGCTCGATCCGCTGACCAGGCGCCAGCTCCAGGTGCTGCTCTACGTCACGACCGTCGCCACGCCGATCGCGCCATCGCCGGACGATCCGGCGAAGTCCGAGGAGCTCGCGAAGGTCGCGGCCGAGATGTCGTCGATCTACGGCAAGGGGAAGGTCTGCGACGGCGCCGACTGCAAGAGCCTCGATCAGCTGAGCAAGGTGCTCCAGTCGACGCGCGATCCGAACGCCGCGCTCGCCGCGTGGAAGGGCTGGCACGACACCGTCGGCCGCCAGGAGCGCGACCTGTACGTGAAGTACGTCGGGCTCGCGAACGCGGGCGCGCAGGCGATCGGCTTCACGGACGTCGCCGCGATGTGGAAGAGCGCCTACGACATGCCGGCCGACGCGTTCGAGGCCGAGACCGACCGGCTGTTCGATCAGCTGCGCCCGCTCTACACGCAGCTCCACTGCTACACGCGCGGCAAGCTCAACGGCATGTACGGCGACGCGGTCGTTCCGAAGTCCGGCCCGATGCCGGCGCACCTGCTCGGCAACATGTGGGCGCAGTCGTGGGACTGGATGTACAAGGAGCTCGAGCCGTACCCCGGTGAGGCCGTCGTCGACGTCACGCCGGCGATCGCCGCGAAGCTCGACGACAAGGGCATGACCCGCCTCGGCGAGACGTTCTACACGTCGCTCGGGATGCCGCCGCTGCCCCAGACGTTCTGGGAGCGCTCGATGTTCCAGAAGCCGCCCGGCAAGGAGGCGGTGTGCCACGCCTCCGCGTGGGACGTGCAGTTCAACAACGACCTGCGCCTCAAGATGTGCATCCAGAAGACGCAGGAGGATCTGATCACGATCCACCACGAGCTCGGCCACCACTACTACTTCGCGGCCTACTACAAGCTGCCGATCGTGCTCCAGCTCGGCGCGAACGACGGCTTCCACGAGGCGATCGGCGACACCGTCGCGCTGTCGATGACGCCCGCCTACTACAAGCAGAAGGGTCTGCTCGACGCCGTCGCGAAGAACGACAAGGTCACGCTGAACTTCATGATGCACAAGGCGCTCGAGAAGATCGCCTTCCTGCCGTTCGGCCTCGTCGTCGACAAGTGGCGCTGGGACGTGTTCAGCGGCAAGGTCCAGCCCGCGCAGTACAACGAGCGCTGGTGGGAGCTCCGCAAGCAGTACCAGGGCATCGTTCCGCCGGTCGCGCGCACCGCGCAGGACTTCGATCCGGGTGCGAAGTACCACGTGCCCGCGAACGTGCCGTACATGCGGTACTTCCTCGCCGCGGTGCTCCAGTTCCAGTTCCACCGCGCGCTGTGCAAGAAGGCCGGCTTCACCGGCCCGCTGCACGAGTGCTCGATCTACGGCAACAAGACCGCCGGCGAGGCGTACTGGAAGATGCTCCAGCTCGGGGCCTCGAAGCCGTGGCAGGACGCGCTCGAGTCGCTGACCGGCGAGCGCCAGATGGACGCGACCGCGATCCTCGAGTACTTCGCGCCGCTCCAGCGGTGGCTCGAGGAGCAGAACAAGGGGCAGAGCTGCGGCTGGTAGTCCGCGTCGCGCAGTGTTTGCGCGGATCTCCGGCGTAACGCAGGCCTCTCGCTTGCTTGGCTTCGGGGCATGCAGCCCGAGCACTCACGCTTCGCCGTCGCGGTCGCCGCTCCGGTCGCGTTCCTGCTCGCCGCGCTCTCGCTCGGCGGCATCCTGACCAACGCCTACGCGTGGGAGACGCCTGCGTGGGAAGCGCAGGCCGTCGGCCAGGACTGGTTCGACCTGATCGTCGCCGTGCCGTGGCTCCTCCTGTGCGGTGCCGGCGCGCGCAACGGCTCCTATCGCTGGGGCGTGCTGCTCGCGGGGGCGTACGGCTACGTCGTCTACGAGATGGTCATCTACGCGTTCTCGATCCACTTCAACTCGCTGTTCCTCGTCTACGTCACCACGCTCGGGCTCGCCGGCTGGGCGCTGATCGCGCTCGCGCTCGACCTGTCCCGCCGCATCGAGCCGGTCGACGCGCGCGGCTCGAAGATCGGCGCGTGGGTGCTGATCGCGATCGGCGGCCTGTTCTCGCTGCTCTGGCTCGCCGAGGACCTGCCCGCGGTCCTCGCGAATCGACCCCCTCCGACGCTGGTCGAGACCGCGCTGTTCACGAACCCGGTCCACGTCATCGACCTCGCGTTCGTGCTGCCCGCGCACGTCGTCGCGGGGGTGTGGCTGCTGAAGCGCCGCGCCACGGGCGAGCTGCTCGGTCCCGTGGTGCTCGCGTTCGGCGTGCTGATGGCCGCGTCGATCGGAGGCATGATGATCGTGATGAAGGCGCGCGGCGTCGCCGCCGAGCCGGTCGTGACCGTGGCGATGCTGCTCACCGCGGCGGTCACCGCGATCGTGCTCGTGCGCGTCCTGCGCGGTCACCCGCAGCCGAGGTCGACCATGACGTCGGGCGCACCGGGCGTCGGGTAATGAGGGTGGTAGCGGCGTCCGCAGTCGCCTGGCAATTCGGACATCCAGCAGCACGAGGCTGCCGCGCCGCCTGGAAGACGGTGAATCCGTGTTAGCGCGCATACTTGCGCGGTTGATGATTGGTCCGACCATTGGCGCGGGGGATGCACAGGGGCACGCCCATGAAGGTCGTGATCGCTGCGCTCTCGAGTCTTGCCGTTGCGTGTACTTCCTCGGCCGACATGGTTTGCGAGGTCGACGCGGAGGTCGGTTGGAGGCGTTTGCCGTCGTATGGCGCGGTCCGCGCGACCAGCGAATTCGCGTCGGTGTGGACGGGGAGCGAGCTGTTGCTCTGGGGCGGCAATGCCACGAGCCCGTCACCAGTCGGTACCGGTGGTCGCTACGATCCACGGTCCAACCGATGGCGCGCGATCGCGACGGAGGGTGCGCCGTCGGCCCGTGAAAACGCCAGCGTCGTGTGGACCGGCTCCGAGATGATCGTTTGGGGCGGTGACGACGGTCTACGCGATCTCGACGACGGCGCTCGCTACGATCCGGTGCTCGATCGGTGGACCCCGGTGAGCCAGGTCAACGCACCGGGGAAACGTCATGACGCTCTGACGGTTTGGACAGGGAGCGAGGTGCTGATCGTCGGGGGAGATCTGGGACTCGATCTCGCGAATTACTCGCTGCGGTTGAGCGATGGCGCTCTCTACAACCCGACCACGGATACGTGGCGCGCCGTCGAGTACAGCGGAGCGAGTCCGGTCTCCCGTCGCGTGCGTGCAGCGTGGGCTGGCCGCGAGGTGTTTTTCTGGGGACCGAGCGACCCAGGGGTTCCGGAGACGTACAAGGGCCGGGCCTATGACCCGACAACCGGGAACTGGCGGCTGATCACGACGGAGAATGCACCACCGAACCACCAACCAGCGGTCATGACGGAGCTGGATGGCAAGCTCCTCGTCTGGGGCACTGACGGTCCGTACTACGAGCGGAGCACCGGTGCGCTGTACGACCTGACCACGGATACGTGGACGCGGCTGCCCGTCCTGCCGCTTTCTGCTGCGGGCGCGATCCTCGCGGGGGACCGACTGGTTGTCGCATCGAACGACGGACACGATGGCTGGCTTGTCGATCCGATCGACGGCACCTACTCGCCAATCCCGGAGCTCACCACGGACTGGGTGCCGATCACCTGGACCGGCAGCGAGACCATCGCATGGAATCGCTTCAGCGACGCCGCCGGTCCGACGGCTGCGCGGCTCGTTGCGTGCGACGAGCCATGACCTGCTCTGGTGCTTACGCGCAGCCGAGATCGACCATGACGTCGGGCGCGCCTGGCGTGCGGTAGCGCTCGTCCTTCGGATCGATGAACAGCGTGTGCGTGTGATTGTCGACCATCGTCGTGCCGACCGTGACCTTCTTGCCCTTCTTCAGATCGTCGAGCATCGCCGGTGTCAGCGTGAAGCGGTGGAGCTGGCCGCCGTGGCCGTGCCAGAAGTCGAGTGTGATCGCGGTGCCGGCGACGACGTCGCTCACGTGGATCGTGCCGGTCAGCGGGCCGTACGAGCCGTCGAGGTAGAGCGCCTGCGCCTCGGTGTCGTGCATCGTCGTGAACGCGCGCGCACACGCGTCGGCGGCCGCGCCGTCGGCCATCGGGGTCGCGGACGCGTCGGCGCCCGTGTTGTCACCGTCACCGCCACCCTCGCCGGGTGGCAAATCGGGCCCGGTGGCGGCATCGCAGCTGATGATGAGGGTTGCTGCGATGCCGACACCGGCGCCCAAACCGAAGACCTTCAGGACCTCGCGGCGGTCCATCAGTACGCGAAGTCCGTCCAGTCGCGGACGAGGCGCTTGTACTGCGACGCCGGGTGAGTGGTGGGGACGTACGGCGCGACGAGCCCGGCCGCCCGCAGGTCGGGCCGGATCTCGCGGTTGTCGTAGTTGAAGTTGACGACCTCGCCCTGCGCGTCGACGAACTTCGAGAGCGTGAACGGGTGCCACGTGAAGATCTCGTCGTTCCCCCACAGCTCGCCGTACGCGAGGATGTTGTCGTACCAGTCCTTGAACGGCCGGCCAGCGTCGCGGTGGCAGCCGTCGCACGACGGCTCGGAGACCTCGACGGACGCGGCGCTGTAGCCCGTCGGGACGATCGTGCCGCGGCCGGCGGCGCCGGCGGCCCACGCGGTCTTGCCGCCGGCCTGCTTCCACGCGATGCCGCGTGCGGAGCGGAACGGCGTGGTGCGCAGGAGGCCGCGGACGAGCGCCGAGTCCGCGCCGGTCAGCGCGGGCAGCATCTCGATCCCGCCCGTCCTCGTCGGGAACGCGCCCGGGAAGTGCGTGCCGCCGAGCGAGTGCGCGGCAAGCGGCGCGGTGCCGCGCAGCTGGGTGACGAGCGCGGTGAGCGCGGGCGACGTGCCGCCCGCCTCCTCGATCGCGTCGGCGAGGTCGGTCGCGCGCGGGAACGGACGCAGCACGTCCACGGCCCAGCCGGTGGCGGTGCGCGTGCGGGTGCGGATCTCGAACGGGTGGCGCTCGCCGCCCTCGTCGATGAACAGCATCTCGCCGAACACCGTGCCGATCGGGAACATCCACTCGTAGCGGTGGGTGTACTGGTTCGGGTCGCGCTTCCAGTAGACGACCGGCAGCGCGGCACCGTTCGCCTGCGCGGGCCACCAGAAGTCGACGACGGCGACGTCGTCGGTCGGGCCGAGCGGATGACCGAACGGGAACTCGAAGACGCCGATCGACGAGAAGATCTGCGCGTGCCCGCCCGGGACCGCGGTGTCGATCAGGCCCGGATCGATCGTGTTCGGCCGCATCCCGATCGGCGCGACCACGTTGTCGCCGAACGAGTCCTGGTAGCCCGGCGTCAGCGAGTGCTTGTCGTACCAGAGCGTCTCGGCGGACTCGAGCAGCGTGCGCACCGGGCCGGCGGGGACGCACGGCGCGCGCGACGCGACCTCCGCGAGCCGCGCGGGCGGCATCAGATCGAGCGCGCGGCCCGTGGTCGGTATCGCGAGCGGTGTCGCGCACGGAGCGGTGACCTGCGGATCGCCCGCATCGGGCGTCAGCCCGTCGTCGCCACCGCTGCCGCCCGGCCCACCCTCGGGCGCCTGTCCCTGACAGCCGCACGCCACGACCAGTGCCACGAGAGCTCGCACGCCACGCATCTGACGCCTCCCGGGGGCGGTCCGGAAGCGGCGCGCGACAACATCGGCTGACATTGTTGACGCGGAGTCAGCAAGTAACCGTGAACAGTTGACTACACGTCAACAAGGTCCATCCGCCCGGTCGGGCTGTTCGCGGGGCGGCCGGGCTCAGTGGCCCTTGCCGCCTTCCTTCTCGAAGTCCCACGGGAACGCCTGCATCGTGCAGGGCCCGCGGTGCTGGACCTCGCCGTTCGGCGCGACGCCGGCGACGGTGTCATTGCCGGTGACGTCGCCGACCCAGCCGATCGGCGTGGTCGCCTGCAGCGCCATCACGCACATCTCCTGATCGCCGATGCCCCAGCCGACCGGCACGGAGCGCGGGTTGTGGAACCCGCACGTCAGGCGCAGGCCCTGAGCGCCGGCCGCGACGAGGTCGAACGGCGGCTCGATCGCGGTGCCGGCGTTATCGCCCTGACCCTCGTGGCGCATGATCACCTCGCCGTCGCGCGGACCGCCGAGGACCTCGAGCTGCTGGTACATGCCGAGCGTGTGGTAGTGCGTCAGCGTGTAGTAGAGCGTGTAGTCGAGCGGCTCGTTCCACAGGTCCGCGTTCGCGAGGTCGAGGCGGCACTCCGTGGTGAAGCTCGAGGACTTGCCGGGGTCGAGGTTCAGGTCCTTGTACTGGATGCGCGCGGGCGCGAGCTTCGCTTGCACGTCCTCGGCGGGCACCGTCGCGATCTCGATCGACATCGTGGTGGTGATGTCGAAGTCGGTCGCGTTCAGGAGGTGACTCGAGCCGATCAGGCGGCTCCACGGCGGGATGCGGATCGCGCTGCCGCGGGGGAGCGTCTGGGTCTCGGTCTGGCTCTGGGTCGACAGCGCGAACAGGTAGCCGCCCTGCAGCCCGGCGACCAGCTCCTCGAAGTTGTTCTCGCTGCACGACCACGCGCCGTCGGGGAGCTTGAAGTTGTTGTCGGGGACGAAGAACCAGTTCGCGTGGTGGTACGCGCCGTCGTTGTGCTGCGTGATGCTCGTGACCCACAGCTCGGTCGGGTTGTTCAGCGTCCAGCTCTGGCAGGTGTCCTCGTCCTCGACGCCGGCGCCCACCGTGATCGTGCTGACGTCGTTCTTGTACGAGCAGCGCTCGGCCGTCGGATCGCACTCCGAGTCACTGCACCCGACCGCTGCCACCAGACCGACGAGAACGAGCACGCGCATGGAGCCCAGCTACCACGCCGCGGACTGGTCCGACCAGCAGATTCGTGGCTACGGGCAGGTCTCGCACAGCGGCACGACCTGCGACGAGCAGCCGAGGCCGGTGTCGCACTGGAAGCTCGTGCACTGCACGGCCTCGCACGACGCGCCGGC
>JAEUJX010000478.1 GCA_016794545.1 Myxococcales bacterium | reverse complement strand
GGCAACCAGGATCCGAACCTCCCACCGATCGCGTTCATCGTCGGCGGCGTGATGCTCGCCGCGATCTCGATCGTCATCGCGACCACCGGCTCCGACATCATCTACAGCTTGCGCCAGGAGGCGCACGACGCGATGCAGCTCGGCCAGTACACCACCGCCGAGCTGATCGGCTCCGGCGGCATGGGCCAGGTCTATCGCGCGACCCACCGTCTCCTGCGCCGCCCGACCGCGGTCAAGCTGATCCGCCCCGAGCTCGGCGCCGAGAACCTCGATCGCTTCGAGCGCGAGGTCCAGGAGATGAGCCAGCTCACGCACCCGAACACCGTGCAGGTCTACGACTACGGGCGCTCGAGCGGCGGCGTGTTCTATTACGCGATGGAGTACCTCGGCGGCATCGACCTCGAGCAGCTCGTGAAGCGCTACGGCCGCCAGCCCGCGGGCCGCGTCATCCCGATCCTCGCGCAGGTGTGCGGCGCGCTCCAGGAGGCGCACGAGCGCAAGCTGATCCACCGCGACATCAAGCCGGCGAACATCATCCTGTGCGAGCGCGGCGGCGTGCCCGACGTCGCGAAGGTCGTCGACTTCGGCCTCGTGAAGGACTTCACCCACTCGACCGGCGCCTCGACGCAGGTCGTGCTCGGGACGGTCGGTTACATGGCGCCCGAGCAGCTGACCGAGCCCGATCGCGTCGGCCCGCCGGCCGACATCTACGCGCTCGGCTGCGTCGGCTACTACCTGCTCACCGGCAAGAAGGTGTTCGACGGCAAGACCGACGTCGACATCTGCATGCAGCACATCACCAAGGAGCCGGTGCCGCCGAGCCAGACCGGATCGCTCCCCATCCCGGGCGCGCTCGATGCCGCGATCCTGCGCTGCCTCGCGAAGGCGCCGAGCGCCCGGTACGCGTCGGCGGCCGAGCTCGCGGAGGCGCTCGAGGCCATCCCCGAGGCCACCGGGTGGTCACGCGCCGAGGCGAGGGAGTGGTGGCGCGAGTTCCGCGCGCAGCCGCCGCCTCAGGAGATCACGGAGCAGAAGACGATGACGGTGCGCGTCGACCTCGAGCGCCGCGTGAAGTCCGCGTGAACGTGGATGCCAGCGCCCGGCCTCGGCCGTAGACAGGAGGCGTGAGCTTCGCCGTCATCCTCGCGCTGGTCGCGATCACGATCGCCGCCGTGGCGATCGATCACTGGCACGTCAACCGCCCGCGCTGACCGGGCTGACGAGGTAGTAGCCGCGGCCGGGCGCCACGGCGAGCAGCCCGTCGACGCCGAGCTCTCCGAGCGCCCCGCGCAGTCGCCGCACGACCTGACGTACGTTCTCCTCGTTCGCGTACTTGCTCTGGAACGGCAGGTCCTTCGCGAGCTGCTTGGTCGCCACGCACCCGCGCACCGCGGACGGCGAGCTCGCCTCCTCGACGGCCTTCGCGCACAGCGCGCGCAGGAGCTGGAACTCGAGGACCGGCAGGCTGCGCTCGGCCCAGGTCTCGGTGCCGGCCGGCCGGCTGAGCAGGGAGCCTCCGGTGGTCTGATCGCTCGAGCCGACCAGGCACAGCTCGGTCGCGCCGTGCGCGGTGGTGAAGCGCACGAGCCCGCCGGCGATGCTGCCCGTCGCGAGCGAGGGCGGTGTCAGGGGCTCGTGCATGACCTCGGCGAGGAACCACAGCGGGACCTCGCCGATCTTCACGATCGCACGCACTGGCACCGCGACCCTGCCCTGCACGCGGTTGCCGTCGACGAACGTGCCGTTGCGGCTGCCGAGATCGCGCACGGTCCACTTGCCGTCGGCGAGCTCGAACCGCGCGTGCTCGCGGGACACGCTGGTCGCGAGCACGACCAGCTGCCCCTCGTGGTTCCGCCCGGCCGTGGACTTCGCCGCGACGGCGTGCGCGGCTCCGAAGCCGTCGACCATCCAGGCCTCGGCCTCGGTGGCGTCCACCGTGGAGCGCACGTGATCGGCGATCAGCCCCTCGCACGGGGCGACCTCCTGCGCGCACGCGCGGCAGAGCGCTCCCACCTCCGTTCCCGCACCACAGCACAGACAGCCCATCGCGAGACCATGGAACCACCCCCGCCCCGCCGGTTCAAGGGCCGACCGGGGAGGGAACATGGTCATCTCATCCAGCCGATCGGCGAGTTGACGGGGTGGCCACCTCCGACGTAGGTGGGTACATGCGGCGGGTCCTGATCTTGTTCGCGCACCCGGTGCTCGAGCGGTCGCGCGTCAACCGGCGTCTGCTCGAGGCGGTGACGGGCCTGGAGGGCGTCACCGTCCACGACCTCTACGAGGAGTACCCGACGCTCGCGATCGACGTGGAGCGCGAGCAGGCGCTGCTCCTCGAGCACGACGTCATCGTGTTCCAGCACCCGTTCTACTGGTACTCCGGGCCGGCGATCCTGAAGGAGTGGCAGGACCTCGTGCTCGAGCACGGGTGGGCCTACGGCAAGGGGGGCGATCACCTGCGCGGGAAGATCACGTTGAACGTGATCTCCACCGGCGGGCCGGAGGCCGCGTATCACAAGGACGGCTACAACCGGTTCACGATGCGCGAGCTGCTCGCGCCGTGGGACCAGACCGCCCACCTGTGCGGGATGACGTTTCTCGCGCCGTTCGCGGTGCACGCCGCGCTCAAGGTCGCCAGCGACGCGGACGTCGCGACGTCGAAGGTGGGGTACCGGACCCTCGTCGAGGCGCTGCGCGACGAGCGGATCGACCTCGCGCGCGCGGCCGCGGCGCAGAACCTGTGCGCGGAGCTCGACCGCGTGATCGCCCCACGGGAGGTCGCATGACGAACACGATCTTGTTCCAGGCCCTCGTGTACCTCGCGGCGGCCGTGCTGTTCGTCCCGATCGCGAAGCGGCTCGGGCTCGGGGCGGTCCTCGGCTACCTCATCGGCGGCGTCATCATCGGACCCTACGTGTTGCGCCTCGTCGGCAGCGACAGCCAGCACGTGATGCACTTCGCGGAGTTCGGCGTCGTGATGATGCTGTTTCTCGTCGGGCTCGAGCTCCGCCCTGCCCTGCTGTGGCAGCTGCGCAAGCCGATCCTCGGCCTCGGCGGTCTGCAGGTCGCGGTGACCGCAGGGGTCGTCGCGGGCGCCGCGATGGCGTTCGGCGTCGACTGGAAGCCCGCGATCGCGGTCGGCCTGACGTTCTCGATGTCATCGACGGCGATCGTGCTGTCCACGCTCGCGGAGCGCGGCCTGCTCAAGACGCAGGGCGGCCAGGCCACGTTCAGCGTGCTGCTGATGCAGGACATCGCCGTGATCCCGATCCTCGCGGCGTTCCCCGCGCTCGCGGCGGTGGTGGTCACGCAGATCACCGACCTCACGTCGGAGGCCGGCCGCCCGGCCTGGGCATCGGCGCTGCTCGTGCTCGGTGCGGTCGTCGGGATCCTGCTGTCCGGCCGCCTCATCATTCGCCCGCTGTTCCGCTTCCTCGCGGCCGCGAAGCTGCGCGAGTCATTCACCGCCGCCGCGCTGCTGATCGTCATCGGCATCGCGTTCCTGATGGACCAGGTCGGCGTCTCGCAGGCGCTCGGCACGTTCCTCGCCGGGGTCGTCCTCGCCGACAGCGAGTATCGCCACGAGCTGGAGACGGACATCGAGCCGTTCAAGGGCCTCTTGCTCGGCCTGTTCTTCATCACGGTCGGTGCACAGCTCGACTTCGGGTTGATCGCCTCCGAGCCGCTCGGCATCGCGGGCATCGTGTTCGGGACCATGGCGCTCAAGCTGGCCGTGCTGTACGGGCTCGGCCGCCTGTTCAAGCTCGATCGCCCGGCGCGGTGGCTGTTCGCGTTCGGCCTCGCGCAGATCGGCGAGTTCGCGTTCGTCCTGCTCACGCAGGGCGTGAAGATGGGGATCTTCACCGAGGGCTTCAAGAGCCCGCTCGTCGCGGCCGTCGCGATCTCGATGGTGCTGACGCCGCCGATGTTCGTCCTCCTCGAGCGCGTCATCCTCCCGCGCGTGACCGACAAGGCGGCGGAGCGGCCGCACGACAAGGTGCACGACGATCACGAGGCGCCGGTGGTGATCGCGGGCTACGGGCGGTTCGGCCAGATGGTCGGCCGCATCCTGCGCGCGAACCGCGTCCCGCTGACCATCCTCGATCTCGATCCCGAGATCGTCGACCTGGTCTCGCGCCTCGGCATCAAGGTCTACTACGGCGACGCGTCGCGCATGGACCTCCTCCACGCCGCCGGGCTCTCGCACGCACGGCTGTTCGTGATCGCCGTCGACGACAAGGCCCAGGCGACGAGCATCGCCGAGCAGGTCAGGCACCATTACCCCGACGTGCCGATCCTCGCACGCGCGGTGGATCGCCAGCACTACTGGGAGCTGCGCAACCTCGGCGTGAAGAAGGTGTTCCGCGAGACCTTCTCGTCGGCGTACGAGACCGGGATCGAGGCCCTGATCCAGCTCGGGTACCGCAAGCACACCGCGCACCGCCTCGCGCGCACGTGGCGCGATCACGAGGAGAAGGTGCTCGAGGAGCTCGGCGAGCTGTGGGGCAAGGACCAGCAGGCGTACTTCTCGCGCCTGCGCACGCGGCTCGACGAGGCCGAGCGCCTGATGCGCGACGAGGATCCGACGGTCTACGAGGGCGGCTCCGACGCCGGGTGGAACAACGAATCGCTTCGCAAGGACCGCCACGTCGACGCGCAGGCCACCGACGAAGCCCCGCCCTCCTGATCAGAACAGCACGGACACGTGGAGGTTCACGCGATTCGCGACCGCCGCGCCGGCGCCACGATAGAGCGTCTTCCAGTACAGGTACTCCGCGCCGACCATCAGCGACGTCTTCGGCTTGTAGCGCAGCGCGCTGTACACCGTGCCGTTGCCGGCCCGGTCGCCGGGCATCACGTCGTCCTCGGCGGCGAGATCGCCGGTACCGCCGAACGCGAGCACGTGCTTCTTCGTCGGGGCGAGCGCGATCTCGAACCAGCCGCCGACGGAGTGCGTGCGCCGGCCGGTCATCGGATCGACGCTGCGACCGACGGCGCCGCCGATGTCGGAGGCGTTCGTCCCGCCGTAGAGCTCCGCGCTCCACGTCATGAACGGCGCCGGCACCTGGAGGTGCATGCCGAGCGAGCGCGACGGGTGTCGCGTACCGTCGGCGAGCTCCTCACGCGCGACGTGCCCCCACACGCCGAGCAGGATGCTCCGGCCGCGGTGCAGCGGCTGGCGCAGCTCGATCAGGCCCTGCACCATCGGCGTCCCGGCCGCGATGCCATCCATCCGGCCATCGTCATCGAGGTCGCGCTGGTCGAGCGTGCCGGTCGCCGCCGCCGCGACCGCGATCC
>JAEUJX010000222.1 GCA_016794545.1 Myxococcales bacterium | reverse complement strand
CGGTGTACTGCGCGTGCGTGACCTGCCACGGCCGGCCCGCCCAGGGGAGGTCGGCGCGCGCGCCGAAGTCGGCCGGGAGCTGGGCGACGAGCGCGGCGATGATCTGCTGTGTGGCGGGCGACAGCTCGGCGAGGACGAGCTCGCTGATGAACACCTTGGGCAGCGCCGGATCGGGGTGCTTCCAGTAGCGCGCGACGAGGTGCTTGTCGTCGAACCGGTAGCGCGCGTCGGTGGCCGCCCACCCGGCCGCCTCGAACGGCCGCGCGAGCGCGTCGATGCCGATGCCGGGCGCGCCGTACGTGCGCAGCGCGACGTGGTCGTTCGCGATGATCTCGCCGCGCTCGGACAGCAGGCGGTGGATCGCCTCGGCCTGCGGCGTGGACGCGACGTAGTCGCGCCACAGCGCGGCGAGCAGCTCGGAGGTGGTCATGGCAGCGCGATCGGATAGCCGATCCGGGTCCTCGGCTTCGCGGAGCGCGGGAACGTCACGCCCTTCATCGCGCTGTCGATGCACGCGCCCATCGGCGTCCCGACGAAGTCGCCGGTCTGCTCGTACGCGGCGAGCGTGCCGTCGTCGGCGATCGTCAGCTCGAGCTTGCCCGTGCCCTTCGCCTTCTCCTTCTTGGCGCAGACCTTGATCACGCTCATCGGCGCCTGCATCGCCTCGGCGACGTGGTCCTGCGTGAGCGCGACCACCGCCGCGCCGCCGGCGGCGCACGCGGCCTTGTCGGGCGGCGCGTTCTGGGCCGGCGGGTTCGCGATCACGACGGTGCCGTTGCACGGCGTCGTCACGCGGTAGCCCTGGACGTCGAGCGTGATCGTCTCCACCCCGTTCTGCGTCGAGCGGGGCCTCGCCGGTACCTTGACGAGCAGCTCGACGCGGTGGTGCGCCACCGCCTTGATCCACGCGGCGGCGACCTCGGCGGTCTGGAACTGGCGCGCGGTGTCGTACAGCGTCTTGCCGGCGGTGAGGACGTAGCGCTTGCCCTCGACGGTGACGCCCTTGCACCGCACGCACCCGGTCAGCGTGACGGAGACCGACCTCTTCGCCGGGCTCCACGCCCCGATGTCGAGCGCGTCGGCGTCGGCCTCGACCAGCAGCGTCGCTCCGGCGAGCTCCGCGAGGCGGCGATCGCGCAGCGCCTTGCACTGGCGGTTCTGGGTGTCGTCCCCCTGGTCGCACGTCGCGGTGAACGCCCAAACCAGATCGTCGAGGTGGCGCAGCGGCTTCGCCGCGGCGGCCCTGGCCTCGAACGTGTCGTCGGCGTGCGCCGTCGCGACGGGCGCGAGCAGCGCGAGGATGGCGAGCGCGCGCATCGTCACGACAGCTTGTGGGTCAGGTACGCCTTGAGCCGGAGCTCGGCGTCCTGCGGATCGTTGACGACGATCGGGACCGTCTTCTTGAGCTCGTCCTCGAGCTCGACGTACAGCGCCTTGCGCAGCGCCGCGTCGTCCATCAGCTGCGCCGGCGTGCGGCCGCGCACGGCCTGGTCGGAGAGCTTCGCGCAGTACGCCTTCAGCTTGTCGTAGAGCGCCCCGCCGAGGAACTGCATGATGTGATCGGCCTCGTTCGCCATGCGATCGAGCGCGACGTCGGCCGCGGTCGGCAGCGTGCCGCGCTCGTGGCCCTGCGTCAGCTGCGCGCACACGCGCAGCACCATCACGTCGTCGATCACGCCGATGCCCTCGTTCCAGTCCGGAATGAGGTCCATGCGGCTGACCATGTAGAGCAGCGCCGCCCCCGCGAGCTTGCGCGAGTGGTCATCGGCCTTCGCCGATTCGAGCAGCGCCTTGTAGCCCTCGATGTCCTGACGGATCGATTCCGCCCAGCCCTTGAACGTGTCGATATGAGCCACCGTGGCCTCCTCAGCGGCGAACCTAGCGCCCCGCGCTCACGGGTGACAAGCGTTGGCGGCGGGCGGTTTGCAGATACCGCGGTTGTTGCAGCTCGAGGGCGTCCCGTTCTGATTCGGGCACGGATTCGACGAGCTGCACGTCTGCGTGCAGACCTGGATGCCATCGCCGTCGAACAGCTTGCAGTTCCCCGACATGCAGCCCGCGTTCGACGTACAGGAGTCGTACAGCTGGCCGGTACACATCGGCTTGGTCAGATCCGCGTCGGGGAGCGGCTTGCTGTCGCCGCCGGTCTCGCACGCGCACAGGACGAGGGTGGTCGCGATCACCAGGCAGCGCATCCCCCGATCCTATAGGATCGCGGGATGCGGATCCTCCTCGCGCTCGCGGCACTGCTCGCGTCGGGCTGTGCCGGCGACGAGACCGACGTCGGCAAGGGCCCCGTGTGTACCGGCGCGCTCTACGACGACTGCGGCTCCGAGCACGACTGCATGTCGAACGACTGCCGCACGTACCCCGGCTACAACGTTTGCACGCAGCAGTGCAGCGCCGCCGTCCCGTGCCCCGACATGGACGGCGTGGCGGTGCCGTGCGACGGCGGCATCTGCCACCCGGCCGCGCACCGCGCCTGTCGCGTGCTCCCGTAGCGGGTGCTCAGTTCGACATCAGGTCCTGGATCACCTTGGTCGGCTGATCCGCGTTGATCTGCACCGTCAGCGTCTTCTTGATCTTCTCGGCGGTGTTGACCAGCGTGACCTTGTGCGTGCCCACCGAGACCGGCAGCGCGCGCTGCGGCGTGGTGAGACCGGTCGGCCGGCCGTCGATCAGGATCTCGCACGGCGGCTTGCTCGAGATCATCAGGATGCCGGTGCCGCCGGACTCCTGCGCCGCCGCGGGCTCGGCCTTCGCCGGCGCCTCGACCGGCGCCTTCGGGGCCTCGGTCTTCACCGCCTTCGGGGCCTCGGGCTTCGCCGCCTTCGGCGCCTCGGGCTTCGCCGCCTGCGGCGCCTCTGCCTTCGCGGCCGGCTGCTCGGTGACATCCGCGAAGCTCACCGGCGCGGCCTTGTTCGGCGCGGCGAGCGCCGCCGGTGCCGCGGACCTCGCGCGGTGGATCTCGACGGAGAGCTTCTTCGTGGTCGTCGGATCGAGCGGCTGCACGACGGCGGGGCGGTCCTTGTAGACCAGCTCGACCTCGTACTGGCGCGCGACGTCGACGCTGGTGGCGATCGGCGTGGTGCCGAGGAACATGCGCTTGCCGCGATCGATCAGCGTGACCGTCGCGCCCGACGGCCTCGAGTCGATGCGCACGTCGGTGAATACCGGCTTCGCGCCGCCCTTCGGCGCGACGATCGGCTCCGCGGGCGCGGCGACGGCCGGCGCGGGCTCGGCCTGCGCGGGCGCGGGCTCGGCCTGCGCCGGCTCGGCCTTCGGCGCCTCGGTGGCGGGCGCCTCGGTCGTCGGCTCCTCGGTCGCCGCCGGCTCGACGGCGATGGGCGCGGGCGCGGAGCCCGGCGTGGCGATCGCTCCGGGGTCGCTGTCCGCCGCGACCGCGAGCGCGGGCTTCGGCATCTCGACGGTCGGCGTGGAGCCTTTGCCGCCGCGCTGGTGGCCGCCCTGGCCGTCGAACGCGACGTAGCCGCCGACGAACACGCCGATCACGATCATCGCGCCGGCGATCGGCGCGAGCTTGCCGATCCACTGGAGCGTGGTCATCGCCTTCGGCGTCTGCACGGTGCCGACCCACGTCTGCTCGTGGCGCGATCCGGCCGGCTCGGCGTCGAAGTCGAACGTCGGCTCGTCGAGCTCCGCCTTCGGCGTCGACGGACGCGGCAGCGGCGCGGCGGGCACCGCGATGCCGATCGAGCTCGCCGGGATGTTGTGACCGACCGAGCTCGCCGCCGAGAGATCGAAGCGCTGGTTCAGCGCGCCCGGGATCGGCGGCTGCGGCGCGCGGTACGGCGCGGAGCCGGAGGCCGGCTCCGCGAGCGGCGGGATCGTGCTCTGGCGCGACGGCGGCGCCGTCGAGACGCGGACCTGCGGCGGCGTCACCAGGTTCTCGCCGGTGCCCTGCGCTCCCCGGCCGCGCGGCAGCGGCGCGACGTCGGCGCCGACCTTCAGGGTCGGCACCGTCGCGGACATGCGAGGAACGCTGACGGCCTGGCTCTTCTTCTTCTTCGCCGGGTCCACGAACATCAGATCCTCATCCGGGTCCGGCGGCAGCGGCGTCGCCGTGCTGACCAGATTGATGAGGTCGTTGATCGCCGTGGACTCGTTCTTCGCCTTCGCCATGAGCGCGCGCAGGATCGCGAGCCTTCCTCACCGGTTCAAGGGGAAACCGTCCCACCCGATCACACGTTCAGGTGCGATCTCTCACTACCCGTAACCCCGCGAAAATTCTATTGACGCTTGCGTGACCATATACCTAATGTATGGCCACTCCATGGGGGCCGACGGTGTGTTCGGAGACCTTCGCAAGCTGGCCGACTGGTTCTCGACCAGTCCGCAGCGCGGCTCGCTGCACGTCGAGCGGATCGTCGCCCGCCTCGGCGCCACGGCGATCCCGCTCCTCGGCCGCGAGCTGAGGTCGCCAGATCGCCGGCGCCGCGATGCCGCGCGCGCCGCGCTGTGCGCGCTCGCGAACGATCTCGTCACGCGCGCACGCGTGATCGCCGAGCTGCGCGCGGCGACGACCGACACCACCGACGACGAGGTCAAGGTCGCCGCGCTCGGCCT
>JAEUJX010000475.1 GCA_016794545.1 Myxococcales bacterium | reverse complement strand
CCGATCGATCACGCGGACCGCGTTCACCGCCGCCGGGTTCGCCGGATCGGTGCCGAACGAGGTGAACGTCTGCGCGGTCTCGTCCCAGTAGCCGAAGATGATGTCGTCGTCGGAGATCTCGACGGGGCTGATGTTCGCGTCGTGGAGACGCGCGTAGTCCTTCGCGCGGTCGCGGGCGATTGCGATGCCGGCCGAGGTGCCGTCGAGCGCCGTGGCACCCGCGTGTGCGGCGGAGTCCGCGGCGTTCTGCAGCTCGTTACGGGTCTTGAACAGCTTCCCGATGTCCATCACCAGCGCGACGAAGCCGAGGAGGACGACGAGCAGCACCGCGATGAACACGAAGGTCGCGCCGCGCTCACTGTTTCTTGGGGGTCGCATGGTCGTCCTCCAGGATGAGAACCGACGAACGCGGATCGGACGTCTTCGCCGGCGGGTTGCCGATCGACTGGCGATACCGGCGCTGGATCGCGGCGGCCTCCTCGGAGTCGAGGCCCTGCGCCGAGCCACTCCCCGTGGCCTGGGCCTGACGATCGAAGGCCGAGTGGACCTCCGTGCCCCAGGTCGAGCGCGTGTGCGGCTTGCGCGTGCACCCGGCGAGGCCGAGGCCGAGGGCGAGGGCGAGGAGGATCGGAAGATGGGTCCGCATGTCAGTTCCTCCGCGGTAGGGGTTTGCCGAGCTTGGTGGCGAGGCGCTCCAGGTTGCCCTGGGCGGCCGCGAGCTCCGGGTCGACCTGGACGGCCGAGACGTAGGCCTCGTACGCCTGGTCGAGGTCACCGCGATCCTCGTACGCGAGGCCGAGGTTGTTCGCGGCTTCGGCGGCCGTACCGCCGAGGCGGAAGTGCTCGCTCGCCTCCTCGAGCCGGCCGAGCTTCGCGAGCGCGAAGCCGAGGTTGTTGTGCACGCGCGGCGCGCTCGACGAGATCCGCAGCGAAGCCCGGTAGGCGCTCACCGCATCGACGTAGCGACGGGCGAGGTACAGGCTGAAGCCGAGGTTGTTGCGGAACCCCGCGTCGCCCGGCGCGAGGGCGATCGCCTTGCGATGCGCCACGAGCGCACGGGCGTGATCGCCGCGGATGTCGAGGAGGACGCCGAGGAGGTCGTGGGCCGGAGCGTACTTCGGCTCGAGGTTGATCGCGCGATCGAGCGTCGTGCGGGCCTGCTGCCACATCTCGAGGTCCATGTACGCGCGGCCCAGGTAGCCGAGCGGCTCGGCCTGCCGTGGCTCGAGGCGCGCGTAGCGCTCGAGGTAGGGCAGCGCGCGCCGGGGCTCGCCCGTGCGCAGCAACGTGACGCCGATGCTGCGCTGGAACGCCGCGGGACTCTCGCCGCCCAGGAGCTGCGGCTCGACGGGACGCCGCTTCGCGCCACAGGCGACGAGAGCGACGATGAGGAGTAGGTAGCGGATCACGTGTGACCTCCAAGCGTGGGCAGGAGCTCGCGGACGATCTTCACGGCGGCCGGTCCGAGCAGGATCGCGAACAGCGCGGGTGCGATGCAGAGGACGAGCGGCACGCTCATCTTCACCGACGCGGCGGCCGCGCGCTCCTCGGCGAGCTGCATGCGGCGGACCCGGCACGCCTCGGCCTGGATCCGCAGCGACTTCGCGATCGACGTGCCGAAGATCTGCGTCTGGATGATGATGGCGGACAGGTTGCGGAGCTCCTCCACGCCGGTGCGATCGGCCATGCGGCGGAAGGCATCGCCGCGCTCGAGACCGGCGCGCATCTCGAGCTCCGTCTGCTCGAGCTCCTTGGCCAGCAGCGGCGCTCCGAGCGAGAGCTCGGCCGCGACGCGCTGGATCGCCGCCTCGAGGCCGAGGCCGGCCTCGACGCAGGTCACGAGGAGATCGAGGGCGTTCGGCAGCGCGTGGTTGATCTCGCGCTGGCGGTCGCGAATCCGGCTGATGAGCCAGAGGCTCGGCGCGTAGAAGCCGACGGCCGTGCACGCGATCGTGTACAGGGCCGCGTACATCGCGGGCTGCGGCCAGATCTGGTTCACGACCAGGAACGCGATCGCGAAGGCGAACGCGAACAGGACCTTGACGCCGAGATACACGACGAGCGCGCGGTCGCTCCGCAGGCCCGCGTGGGCGAGCCGGCTCCGCAGCCGGCCGAGGTCGCGTTCGCTGCCCGGGCGCGCGACGCGCGCGATCGGACCGAGCGCCGCCTCCCAGCCGGACCGCGGGCCGCGCGCGAGTCCCTTCTCGGGGCTCCGATCGTCCGGCGCCCCTCCGAGCACGCGGCGCAGCCGCTCTCGCACGAGGTCGCGGCGCGAGTTGGCGATGTACTTGAGCCCCACGACGAGCAGGACCGCAGCGGCACACGCCGCCGCGAGCGCCACGGTGTAGACGACGTCGAGTTCGCGCAGCCACTGCATCAGTAGTCCACCTCCGCGAGACGTTTCATCCACAGCCCCCCGAAGGCCCACAGCGCGAGGCCGACCAGCAGGATCGTGCGTCCGAGTGGGTCGAAGAACAGTGGATGGAGGTAGTCGGGGTTGAGCATCGCGATCGCGACACCGCACACGAACGGCAGCACCCCCAGCACGTAGCCGGAGAGCCTGACCTCCGTGGTCAGCGCGCGAAGCTTGCCGAAGAACTTGAAGCGCTCGCGGATCGTCCCCGCGATGGTCTCGAGGATCTCGACGAGGTTGCCGCCCGTCTCGTGCTGGATGATGAGCGACGTCGCGAAGATCCGCAGGTCCACGTTGTCGGGCACGCGCGTCGACAGGTTGCGCACGGCCGTGCGGAAGTCGCCGCCGAGCTGGAGCTCCTCGAAGCAGCGGCCGAGCTCGACGGCGATCGGCATCGGCATCTCGGTCGCCACGAGCTTGAGGCCCGCGGAGACGCCATGGCCCGCGCGCAACGACCGCACCATCATGTCGAGCGCATCGGGGAGCTGCGCCGACAGCTTCTGCGTGCGGCGCGCGCGGATCGACATCAAGTACACGATCGGCGTCACGATGCCGATCGGCAGGCCGATCAGGAGACCGGCCGCCAGGCTCTTCGTCGCCAGCGTGATCGGGAGCGCGAGCGCGATGCCCAGGAGGAGCCCCGCCGCGAGCAGCATGTCCACGGTGGTGTCGACGTCGGTCTGGGCCAGGAGCTTCTCGAGCCGCTCGGGGAACCCGAGCGCGCGCAGGAAGCTCTCGACCCGCGGGGATCGCGACAGGCGCCGGTCGCGGGTCAGCGAGCTCCCCTCCGGGGTCGCGATCGAGCGCAGGCGCTCGCGCAGCTGATGGCGCTTGCGCTGACCGATCCAGAACGTGCCGTGGTAGACGGCCTGCGCGACGAGCAGGACGGCGACGCCGACCACGACGAGGACGAGGTTCATGACCCGCCTCCGGAGGCGCGCTGGATCTTCTCCAGGCACTGGGGCCGGACGCCCGTGAAGCGCATGCCGGTCACCAGCTCCTGCATCGAGATCACCTCGCCTTCCATGCCGGTGATCTCCGAGATCGAGACGACGCGGCGGCGACCGTCGGGGAAGCGGTTCAGGTGAACGACGAGGTGGATCGCACGGGCGACGCTCTGCTGGATGAGGTGCTCGCTGACGCTGGTGCCGGCGAGGCCCGCCATCGAGACGAGGCGGTTCAGGGCGTCGCGCGCGCCGTTGGCGTGGATCGTGGTCATCGATCCTTCGTGGCCCGTGTTCATCGCCTGGAGCATGTCGAGCACCTCGGGACCGCGCACCTCGCCGACGATGATGCGGTCCGGCCGCATGCGCAGGCTGTTGCGGACGAGGTCCCGCTGCACGAACGCGCCGTGACCCTCGACGTTCGCCGGCCGGGTCTCGAGGCGCACGACGTGGCGCTGCTGGAGCTGCAGCTCGGCGGCGTCCTCGATCGTGACGATCCGCTCGCGGGGCGGGATGAACGAGGACAGGACGTTGAGGAACGTCGTCTTGCCGGTGCCGGTGCCGCCGGAGATCAGGATGTTGAGCTTCCCGCGCACCGCGGACGCGAGGAAGTCGAGCATCTCCTGGGTGAGCGTGCCGTGCGCGATCAGATCGGCCGCGGTCAGCGGCCGCGCCCCGAACCGGCGGATCGACAGCACCGGGCCGTCGAGCGCGAGCGGCGGGATGATCGCGTTGACGCGCGAACCGTCGCGCAGGCGCGCGTCGACCATCGGCGAGGTCTCGTCGATGCGGCGGCCGACCCGGCTGACGATCCGGTTGATGATCTGCAGCAGGTGGTCGTTGTCGCGGAACCGCACGGGGACCTCGCTCAGGACGCCATCGCGCTCGACGTAGACGGTGTCGTAGCCGTTGACGAGGATGTCCGAGAGCGTCGGGTCGGCGAGCAGGGGCTCGAGCGGGCCGAGCCCGGTCACCTCGTCGAGCAGCTCCTGGACCAGCCGCTCGCGCTCGATGCGGTTGAGGGGCAAGTCGGTGTCGGCGATCAGCTTGTTGATGACGTCGCGCAGCTGCGCCTGCACCTGCTCCGGCGACAGCGTCGAGAGCCGCGAGAGCTCCACGTCGTCGATCAGCTGGCTGTGGATGCGCGACTTGATGTCCTGGTAGATGCGCGGAGTCTCGCCCGGCACCGGCGGTGGCGGTGCGAGCGTGGGTCCGGCGTGGAGGCGGTCTCTGAGGCTCATTGCGCCCTCCCGAACCAGCTGCGCCTGCGCGCGCGGCGGGTGACGCCGAGGAAGCGCACCAGGTCGCGCACGTCCTCGGTGACGTGTGAGTGCGGCGCCGACTTCACGAGCAGCGTCCCCTGGTCGATCGCCGCGTGAACCGTGGTGAAGTCGTTCGCCACCGTGGCATCGATGCCGACGCCGAGAGCGTCGACGATCGTGTCGAGATCGAGCTTCGCGCGCTTCTGAAAGCGATTGACCACGACCGCGACCTTGTCGCCGCCGTAGCCGAGCCGGCGAAACACCCCGAGGCAGCGGCTCGCGTTCTTGAGCGCGGGCACGTCCTGGGTCATCGCGAGGAGCACGCGATCGGCGGCATCGAGCGCCGCGAGGCTGGTCTCGCGGAAGTCACGAAGGCCGTCGACGATCACGTAGTCGTAGTGCTGGCGGAGGAACGCGATGGTCTCCGTCACCGCGGCGGCGTCGATCAGGTCCGCGTCCTCGGGATCCCCGGCCTGGGCGACGACCCGGATGCCGGACTCGTGCTCGGTGAGCGAACGGTGCACGAGCTCGTCGTCGAGCCGCGCGAGGTTCGCGCGCAGCTCCGACCACGCGTAGCGCGAGGGGACGTCGAGGAAGGTCAGCACGTCGCCGAGCTGGGCGTCGACGTCGAGGATCACCGTCCGGTGCTGCGGCTCGGCCTCGCAGAGGGCTCCCGCGAGGTTCGTCGCGAGCGTGGTCGCACCCACGCCGCCCTTGCTGCCGAACACCGCGAGCACGACGCCGCGGTGCGGCCGTGCGGCGGGTGCCTCGGCCGGGATCGCGGTCACCGCGCGCCGGACGTCGCTGTCCTCGCCTTCGAGGTACGCGAAGTCACGCGCGCCCGAGCGCATCGCGAGCAAGATCGTGTCCGGATCGCGGTCGCGCGAGACCATGATGCACGCGACGCCGTCGGCGGCGAGCATCCGGCACAGCGCGACGATCTCGTCCCGCTGGTGGTCCATGACGAGGAGCGCGATCTGCGGCCGCCGCTCGCGGGCCCACTCACGCGCGAGCGCGGTCTCGACGAGCTCGAGCTCCGCGATCCCCTCGAGCTGACGCTTCAGGATCGCCGCCTCGAGGTCGTGCGCACCGGCTACGACGATGGGGGGTCTGTCTGGCGGTGGGTTGGACTGCGGCACGGTTCACCTCTTCAGGGGACGCGGACAAAGCCGATGGGGCCGCTCGGGCCGTACGACGAGGCCGTCCCCCGCGCCGGGCGCTTGGGACGCGACGCCTTCTTCGGCGAGATGTCGCCGAGCACGAACAGCTCCCAGTCGGTCGGATCGTTGAGCTCGTCCTCGCCCGGCAGCGCGATCTTCTCGTCGCCGCCGAGCGGACGCACGAGGCGCGCGCGCACCACGACCATCAGCTCGGTCTCCTCGCGCTGGAACGCGCTCGAGCGGAACAGCATGCCGAGCACGGGGATGGACCCGAGGATCGGGATCTTCTGCACCGTGCTGCGAACGCTGTCGGACAGGAGGCCGGCGATCGCGAAGCTCTCGCCGTCCTCGATGCGAACGGTGGTGTCGCTGCTGCGGGTGCGGAAGCCGGGGATGCTGAAGCCACCCAGCGTGGCACCGCTCGTCGGGTCGGGCTCGCTGACCTCGACCATCAGCTTCGTGTTGATCACCCGGCGGCCGAGGACCGTCGGCGTGAACTTCAGGCGCACGCCGAACTTCTTGTACTCGACCGAGACCTCGCCGAGCTGGCGCGCGATCAGGATCGGCACCTCGCCGCCGGCATGGAAGCTCGCCTCCTGGCCGGAGAGCGCGACGAGCGTCGGCTCCGCGAGGATCTTCGCGAGCCCCTCCTGCGACAGGATGCTCAGCACCGTGCTGAACGGGAACTTCGACAGCCCGGTGGAGAAGAACAGGTTGAACGCCTGGGCCGCGGAGGGCGCCGACACGAGCGGAGGACCGCCGGCGCCGGTGCCGGGGATGGTGAGGTTGTTGTTGCCGGCGAGGTAGCTGCCGGTGGTCGTCGACGGCGTCGCCTGGCCGCCGACATAGCCGCGCGCGTTGTCCTGCCACAGGAAGTTCATGCCGATCTTCCGCAGGCCGGTGCGCGAGACCTCGGCGAACCGCACCTCGAGCTCGACCTGCTGGTCGCCCGAGACCTCGATCTGGTTCGCGACCTTCTCCGAGTAGAGGCTCGCGAGCTCGGCCGCGCGGGTCGGGACGCGCACGTCGCTGACGGTGCCCGACAGGATGACGAGGTCCCCCACCGAGCCGACGGTGATCCGCTCGCCGGGGAACAGCTTGTCGAGCTGACCGCGCAGCTGGTCGAGGTTCCTGGCGATGCCGAGCGAGACGACGAGGGGCTTGTTGGAAGCGTTCCACATCGTCACGTTCGTCATGCCGACCGACTTCGCGGTGATCAGCACCTGCTCCTCGGTGACGACCTGCACGTCGGCGATGCCCGGATCGGCCACCGCGATCCGGATGATCTTCTCCGACAGCTGCAGGAGCTTCGTCTCGCCGACCTGGAGCTTCATCACCTCGCTGGCTTCCGCCTGCGAGACGACGCGTGGCTGGGCGAAGACGGGCGCGGCCATCAGCAGCGCCGCGATCACGATGGCGGATAGGCGGATCATGGCGCGCCTCCAGTGGGTTTGAGCGTGCGCTCCTCGACCTTCGACGTGCCGCGCAGGATCTCGACCACCGGCGACGGTGGCGGTGGCGGCGGCGCGACGGCGGGTGGCAGGGTCTTCTCGACGCGGGCGCGCCGCCGCGGGGGCTGTTCCTTCTTCGCGACGACCGGCGCGGCTGGCGCGGGCTGCGCCACCGCCACGACCGCGGGCGCCGGAGGAACCTTGGGCACCTCCTCGCCGAGGAGCGCGACCGGCGTCACGCCCGCGGTCTGCACGGTCTCGCGATCGATGCGCGCTCGCATCGTCAGCTGGATCTTCCCGTACATGCTCGCGAGCGCGAGCCGTTCGGACTCCTCCGGCTGGACCTCGAGGGTCACGACCTGGACCTTCACGGGCTTGTTGCCGTCGGTGGTGAGGTGCTCGCCGACCGCCAGCACCGGGATGTCCTGGAGGATGATCTTCGAGATCCGCTCGGCCCGGTTCGCGAGCGCGGCGCGGGCGTCCTCGTCGAGCTGGATCGTCGTGATCACGTCCACCCGGTCGCCCGGCTGGACGAACCCCGCGATCCCCACGACCTGGTCGACCTTCACGGTCATCGCGCGCGCCCCCTTGCCGAGCAGCGCCGCGAGCCCGTGGCCGAGCGACCGGTCGGCGAGCCGCGACGCGAGCACGGGCTCGCCCGCGACCAGCGTCTGGCGCGGTGTCTGACCGACGACCTGGTCGACGCGCTGGAACGTGCCGCTCGGCGCGTAGCCCTGCGGCCACAGCACGACGCGCAGCTGTTGCGCGTCGAGCGGCTGGCCGCTCGGGATCTCCGCCGTCGCGATCACGACGGGCACGCTGTTCTCGCTCGCGTTCACCGAACGCTGTCGGGCCTGATCGAGATAGAACTTGACCAGGACCACCGCGGCGACTCCGGCGATCACCGCTGCGATGAGGAACAGAACCGCGCGCGTCCGGATCTTGCGCACGGCCCGATTGGCGGGAGCTTCGGTGGGTGTACTCATGGACTTGCGAGCTCCCAGCGCATCGACGTGCTCACGGTCAGCCGCGACGGCGTCGGCACGAGACCGATCAGCGGCTCGTACGGATCCATCGTCACGGTGACCGTGACCGTCGGGTTTGATTGAGACGGCGCCGTGGATGCCACGTCCGCGTCGATGCCCGCCTGAGCGAGGTATGCGTTGGTCGCCGCGACCGCGGCCCCCTGCGCATCGGCCTCGTTCTTCGTGACACCGACCCGGGCGCCCTCGCGCGCCGCATTGGTCATCGCCAGGCGAGTGAAGTAGACGTTTCCATAGTCGATGATCCCGACGAGGATGACCACGAGCAACGGCAGAACAAGACCAAACTCGATCGCCGCGGTGCCTCGGTCGTCACGTCGGAATGCTTGGAACACGACACATCCCTCGCTTTCCGATCACTCAGCTCAGGCCCGTGGCCACGTCGTTGAACGTGCCCTGCAGGGCGTTCCTGACCAGAATGATCGTCGCGATGAGTGCGACCGCGATGAGGGCGGCCAGCAGGCCGTACTCGATCATGGTCACGCCCTCTTCCTTCTTCCGTAGCGCCTCGAAGTACGTCTTGATCCAAAGCAGCACGGGATACCTCCTTACGGGTTCGCTCTCCCGCAGTGCATCCGGTGTGCCGCCGTACAAGGCCACGCGCGTGTGAACCTCGACGAGAAAACTGCAAAAACCATCGGGTGCACCCCAGACGCGGTGCAGCGGATGCGTGGTCCTTTGTCGCTACCCCTGCGCAACCCCGTCGAGTCGTTCGATTAATGATCACGTTGCCGTGCTGGAGATCGGTACACCCTCTCGTCAGAAATGCGCTCAGGCTTCCTCGTGATCAGCCGCGCGGCAGATGCTCATCCCGACGATCTCGCGCGTCCATCCCACCGACGACATCGCGCTCACGCGGGCGAACTCGATGACGGCGTGCTCGCGTGCTTCGGCGGAGCTCGTCGCCTCGATGCGGTAGCGAAACCGATACGGGGTGGCTCGCCGTCCGTGTCGTGCTTCATAGGAGGGCTCGCGATACTGGATCTCGACGATGAACCAGCTCGCACGGCGCGGAGTCCAGAATCGGAGGAGGTCGCCCACTCGACCAGTCTAGTGACGACGCCTGACCTCGGAAGGGCGCGCAGCTGGCCTCGCCGGACAACCGCCACGCAGGCTGACGTGGTCACTCTCGCGGCACCGTCGCCGCGGCTGCCGCGCTTTGCGGCACCCATCTCGGAGGCTCGAACCCTTGAGCGGCGCGCGAACGAGGCCCGATACTCGGCGAGTAGCGCTGGATGAGTAGCTCCACACCCAAGCTCAACGAGCGGCGCGCGGACTCGCAGCAACTGGTCCGCCAGTGGGCGCTGCTGCGGCTGCTCGCCGACGCCACCGAGCCGTACAGCGTGAAGCAGCTCGCGGAGCAGCTGAACACGAGCAAGGCGACGATCGAGCGCGACCTGGCGACGCTGGAGCGCGACTTCGCGCTCGTCGAGGAGTCTGCCGGCAAGCAGAAGAAGGTGTACCGGATCGATCACAAGATCCGCGCGCTCGAGTCGATCACCTTCGGCACCACCGAGCTGCTCTCGATCTATGCCGCGCAAGCCAGCCTCTCGGCGCTGGCCGGCACGCCGCTGCACGACGACCTGGTCGCGGTCATGACGAAGATCCGCGGCTTCCTGAGCCCCCGCCACAATGGAGGGCTGCAGGCGCTGTCACGGGTGTTCGTCCCGCACGCGCGTGGTCACGTCGACTACGGGGCCCAGCGCGAGCAGATCGACGACGTCGTCGACGCGATCGCCCGGCGGCGGATCTGCCTCATCACGTATCAGGCCGCCGGGAAGGAGCCGCGCGAGCACCGCGCGCGTCCGCTGAAGCTCGTGTGGCACCGGTCGGCGCTCTATCTCCTGGCCTGCCTCGGCGAGCACCAGCGGATCACGACCCTCGCCTTCCACCGCATCCACGAGGTCAAGACGACCGACGAGGAGTTCGCGCAGCCGCGGCTCGACGTCGATGCGCACGTCTCGAAGGCGTTCGGGATCTTCGTCAGCGACGAGGAGGAGGACGTCGAGATCCTGTTCGACGCCGAGATCGCGTGGAAGGTCGAGGAGCGCACGCACCACCCCAGCGAGCAGAAGGAGCGGCTGCCGGATGGACGGCTCCGCTACCGGATCCGATCGAGCGCCCGGTGGGAGGTCATCCCGTGGGTCCAGACGTTCGGACCATACGCCGAGCTCGTCGCGCCCGCGTCGTGGCGCGAGGCGCTCCGCGCGAACCTCGAGGCGATGCAGGCGAAGTACGGCTAGTCCGCCGTGTAGCCCGGCACCATCGCCAGCGTGGCGCCATCGGCGAGGCGCGTCTCGTCGCGCGCTCGTCCGCACGCGAACGGTGGTAGCGTCGCGGCCGTGATCAGCTCCGCACGCGTCGTCGCCGTTGTTCTCGTCGGAGTCATCGGCTGCAGCTCGTCGGACACGACCGCAGATGCGAGCGCCGACACGCCGCCGGCCGCGGATGCGTTCATCGTCGACTTCACGACGAGCAAGGGCGCGTTCGCGGTCGAGGTGAATCCATCGTGGGCGCCCAACGGCGCCGCCCGCTTTCGCGAGCTGGTCGACGCCCGCTTCTACGACGACGCCCGGTTCTTCCGCGTGATCAGCGGCTTCGTCGTGCAGTTCGGCATCAACGGAACGCCGGCGACCAACTCGATGTGGAGCACGAGCACGATTCCCGATGACCCCGTCGTGCGCTCGAACACGCGCGGCTACGTCACGTTCGCGCAGACCGCGGCCGTGAACTCGCGAACGACGCAGCTGTTCGTGAACCTCGGCAACAACGCGCGACTCGACACGATGCGCTTCGCCCCGTTCGCGATGGTGATCTCGGGCATGGATGTCGTCGACACGCTCAACGCCGAGTACGGCGACGCGCCGAATCAGACGCAGATCGCCTCGCAGGGCAACGCCTATCTGACCGCGAGCTTCCCCCGACTCGACTACATCGTCTCCGCGCGCGTCCGCTGAACCGCGAGCGTGATGAGCTGCCGCAGGCGATCTGGGTCGCTCGCCGACGTCTTGCACATGAAGCCGCTCTTGTGCGCGAAGTGGACGTCGGGCTCGCCCTCGACGCGCGAGAAGTCGAGCGATGGATGATCCTCGTAGCGGCCGATGCCGTAGCCCTCGCCGCGGCGATCCGGATACACGATGGCCGCGATGACGCTGTCGAGCTTCTTGGCGCGGATGTAGCTGCCGAGCATACCGCTCGGCTCGTCCGGAACGCTCTCGCTGCGCAGCAGGACCAGGGTTTCGACCACGCCCTCGCCGCACGGGATGCTCCACCGCTCGACGCGCTGCTCGATGAAGTCGAGGCGCTCGCGCGCGACGCGCAGGTACTCGAGCAGGTCGTCTCCGACCATCTTCATGACCACGTAGAGCGGATCCGTCGGCTCGAGGCGCGTCGCCTGTGCGAAGCGCCGCAAGAGCGTCATGTCGATCGGCGAGTTGAGCTGCGAGATCGCGCGGCGCGGCACGCCGAGCCACTCACCGGTCTTCTTGGGACCCCGCGAGTCGAACCACTCCGCGGTCTCGAGCCAGTCGCAGAACTGCAGCGCGTCCTGGTAGAGGCCCAGGTGATCGAGGACGAGGCTCAGCGCGCAGGTCGGCGGGTGCTCGCGCGAGAAGTGGTGGTGGTCGAAGTTCGAGCGCGCGGGGTCGTGAACGCCGCCGATGTCGACGACGGCGACACCGGGGTCGGCGAGGTCCTCCGGCGTCGGGTCGCGCCGGACGATCGGGCAGCCATGGAGGGCCGCGAGGACACAGACGGCGAGGAGGTCGTCCTTATGCGAGCCGCCGGGGTGCGTGATGATGGTGTGCACGGTGGGCCGCGCACCCTAGCAGACGGCCGGCCTCGACGTCAGTCAGCCGTGAAGCCCGGCACCATCGCGATCGTGGGGCCGTCCGCGAACACGAGCTCTCGTTCCGGCCACCGCACTGCGGCGAGCCGCGTCTTGAACGTCGTGTGCCCGCGCGCGCGCTCCCGGTGGCGCCCGCCGATCGAGAAGTCGACGCAGAACACGTTCTGCTTCGCGCCCACCCACGCATGTGCCTCGTGCCCCGCGAACAGGTTCGGCTTGCCGCTGCTGACCGACTCCTCGTCGGGCTCGCCGTCGTGGTCGGCGATGCGCCAGTAGTGACCGACGATCACCGGCACGTCGTCGGCGTACTCGTCCCACCACTTCACGCGATCGCACATCCGCCACTTGCCGTTGGCGAAGAACGGCCGCTCCGTCAGTCGCTCGGGTCCCGACGTCAGGACGCGCACCGGGTTCATGATCTGCTTGCGCTCGTCGTAGCGTCCGAGGTTCTCCAGCAGCGGTGGCGCCGCCGACTCGTCGGTGATCGCGGACCGGTACTGCTCCTTCTCGGCCTTCGCCTGCGCGGCGATCCCGGACTGCTCCAGGTGCTCGTGCGTCGCGCGCTCGTGGTGCTCGAACAGCTCGATCGACGTGGCCGGAGCGTCGCGCACGGCGCCGATCGCCGAGTCGTCCCACGCCGCGTGCACGAGCCGCAGGTCGTCGCGCTCGAGCACGAGCGGCAGCGTCAGCAAGAACTCGTGGTAGGCGTGCCCGCGGGGCGCGGGCCTGCTGTGCGCGCGCTCGGCCTCGAACCACGGGTGCTGCTCGTCGAAGTACCAGGCGTTGCCGGGCTTCCGGTCGTTGCGCAGCACGTTGAGCTCGTGGTTGCCGAGGATGCACCGCGCGCGGTCGCGCTCGATCATCGAGCGGACGAGCTCGATCACGCCCGGGCTATCGGGGCCGCGATCGCAGAGGTCACCGAGAAACACCAGCCGGCGCCCGCCCGGGTGCTCGCCGGCGCTGTCGTAGCCGAGGCGATTCATGAGGTCGCGCAGCACCTCGAGCTCGCCGTGGACGTCGCCGACGATGTCGAGGGGCCCTTCGAACAGCGGAGCGACGAGCTCGGTCGATGCCATGCGCTCAGGTTCTCAAAGAGGTCACGCGATGTCGACCTTCACCTCGACGAGCTTCCCGAGCAGCGGGAAGTGAATCCACGCGCTCGAGAACGGGAGTCGCGTGGCACTCGCGACACCGACCGCATACGCGTGCAGCTGACCGGCGTACCGCAGCGCCCGCTCGGGAGCGGTGCCGGGATCGCCCGGAAAGCTCTTGTGATCGACGAGCACGAACCCGCCGGTGCCCGAGAGCACGAGGTCGGCCGTGCCCGCGACGATCGTCCCCTCGGCCCGCCGGTACGACAGCGGCCACTCGCGATGCCGGCGGCTGCCCGGGAAGGTCGCGTCGCACCACGACCAGAGGCGTGACGCGGCGACGAGAAGGTCCGCAGGCGAAAGGGTCCCCGTGAGACCGAACGCATCGAGGAGGCGCGCCGCGAGCGCGAGGCGTTCGTCGTCGCTCGAGCCGGGGACATCGGCGGCGAGGAAGCCGTGGACCGCATGGCCCACGCTCTCCATGTCGGGCGAGCCGGTGACGGCGAGCCGAGGTCCGAGATCGATGATCGCGCCGACCGCGGCCGGCACCGTCGCGCTCTCGGAGGGGAGCACGCGGGCACGCGCGCGCACGGTGGGCGCGACTCCGATCGTCACGTCGCCGGGCTCGCGCGCGGCGGGCTCGTCCTCGGCAGGCGCGACGGGATGGACCGCGACGCGCACCGCCTCCCCGGCCCACGTGACGTCGACCGTGCCCGGCAGATCGCCCGGTGGCTCGGAGATCAGCGCCGGATCGATCGCCGACAGCGTGCCGACGATGCCATCGTGGAGCTTGCCCGGCGCGACGGCGAACACGAGGCGATCGCGCGCGCGCGTCCAGCCCACGTACAGCACGCGGAGCGCCTCGCGCGCGGCACGGTCGACGAGCGAGCCGTGTCCCGCCGACGCATCGACGGCGTCGCACACGGGGCCGCCCTGGTTGCTCTTCGTGTACGGGAACGGCCAGTAGCGCACCCAGCGACCACCGAGCGGATCCCCGACCTCGAAGCGGTCGCGGTCGGTCAGCACGTGGACGCCCCACGACGACGCCTCGCGGATCGACTCCAGCCCGAACAGGATCGTGATGCCCCACTCGAGGCCCTTCGCGGCGTGCCACGTGGAGATCGTGACCGCGTCCTCGTTGGACAGCATCGCCTGGCTGTCGCTGCGCTGATCCTGCCACGTGGCCTCCGCGCCGATCTCCGCCAGGTGACCGACGAGGCCGACGACCGTGGCCGCCCGGCCCGACGACAGCGCGGCCTCGACGTAGCCGGCCGCGTGGGCGCGCAGCGCGTCGAGGTTCGCGATCCGCTGCGCGGTGCTGCCCCACTCCGCGCACAGGCGGCGGACCTGCGTCGCCGCCATGACGGCGTCGAGCGCGCCGAGCGGGCCGAGGTCGCGCTCCGCGTCCCGCGCGGCGAGGATGCGCACGACGGTCGGATCCGCGGCGAACGCCGCCTCGCCCGGTGCGGCCAGCGCCTGCGCGGTGAAGGCGTCGAGATCCGTCGGGTACGTGATGATGCGCGCGAGCTCGGCCGCGGCGAGCGAGTCCCGCGGATCGATCCACAGGGCGAGCCCCGCGAGCACGACGAGCGCCTCGTGCGTGTCGACGAGGCCGACGCGCGGCACCACCGCCGCGATGCCGAGCGCGCCGAGCGCATCGGCCACGTCGCGGCACTGCGCGTTCGTCCGGCACAGCACCGCGAGGTCCGATCGAGTGGCCGCACGAGCGGTGCCATCGCGGGCACGCACCCGCGCGCCGCGCGCGAGGAGATCGCGGACTCCCGCCGCTACCGCCTCCGCCCGCCCAGGGGCGTTCTTCGAGAGCAGCGGCCACAGCTCGACGAGGTCGCCGAGACCCGCCGGCTCCGTCGCGAGCGCCGCCCTCAGCTTCGTGCGCTCGGGTGGGATGCCCTGGTGCTCGAACGCGCGCGCGAAGATCTCGCTCGTGATCTTCACCAGCCCCGGACGGCTGCGATACGAGACGTCGAGCGTCTCGACGGTGCCGCTCGCCACCGCGCGCGTCGCGGCCTCGACGAGATCGCCGTCCGTGGTGACCGAGGTCAGCGACTCGATCGCGGAGTCCATGAGCGCCGGGTCCGTGCCGCGGAACCCGAAGATCGCCTGCTTCGGATCGCCGACCCAGATCGACTCCTTCGCGAGCGCCGCGAGCTCGAGGAACACCGCGAGCTGGATCGGGCTCGTGTCCTGGAACTCGTCGACGAGGAACAGGTCGAGCTGCCCGGCGAGCGCCGCTCGCACGTCGTCCCGGCGGAGCAGCTGGAGCGCGAGCGCCTCCTGGTCGCCGAAGTCGATCACGCCGAGCGCGCGCTTGTGGTCGCGGTACGCGACGAGCGCGGTCGCCGCGATCTCGAACAGCCGTTCGATCAGCGAGCGCATGTCCGCCCGGAGTCGAGGGTGGGCGATGTGCTGGCCGGCGATCTCGGCGACGCGCTCGATGTAGCCGAGCAGCTTCTTCGACGGCTCGCACTTCGCGAGCAGTGCCCAGTCGCCCCACCGCAGCCATCCGCGCTCGAGCTTTCGCAGGCACTTCTTCGCGAAGTCGATGTAGTCCTGCGTCTTCTTCACCAGCACCGCGTGCGGCTCGAGGTCGCGGATCGCCCTCGCGAGCGCGGGGCCGAGCTCCGCGTCGAGATCGCGGGTGGTCGTCGGGCCGAGGACCGCGTC
>JAEUJX010000469.1 GCA_016794545.1 Myxococcales bacterium | reverse complement strand
TTCGGCTTGCCGCTCGGTCCCAGCTGGGACTGCGAGTCGGAGCCAGGCGAGGGGCGCTCGTCGCCCGCCCGGCTGGCCTGACGGCGGGCAGTCTTGCGGCGGCGAACCAGCACGGCGTGACGGAGCAGCGGTCACGGCGGGCGCGGTCGCCGCAGCGGCACGCGCGAGCACGTCGCGCCGACCGAGGCCGGTGGGCTCGATCCCGTCGGCGCTGCGCGCAAGGTCGTGGCGCGCGAGCACGGCGGCACGAACGCGATCGGGAACCTCGCGCTGATGTGCGACGCGCACCACGCGTGGGGCGGCGCCGGACCTCGTCTTCGGCTTGCCGCTCGGTCCCAGCTGGGACTGCGAGTCGGAGCCAGGCGAGGGGCGCTCGTCGCCCGCCCGGCTGGCCTGACGGCGGGCAGTCTTGCGGCGGCGAACCAGCGACCACGCGAGCGCGCCACGCCGACCGAGCCTGATGGCGCCCGCGTGGACACGCCAGTGCGTTCCATGCCGGGCAGAGCCGTGCGACGGCAGCCGGGCCGGCGCGATCTCGGGCAACGCTCGCGCTGCTGCGCTAGCCTCGGTGCATGCGGGAGGTCATCGGGCGGATCGTGCACTCGCCCTGGTTCGTGGTCTTCCTGATCGCGCTGCCGCTCGCGCTCGTGATGGCGCTGCGCGAGTCGCTCGGCGAGCGGTTGATCGTGGCGTCGGTGCACGTCGAGGTCGCGCCGACCGAGGCCGATGGGGATGCCTGGGATGGCAAGCACGGGCTGCCCGATCCGCACCTCGTGGCGAAGCAGAGGAAGCGCGAGGTGTTCGCGTGCCCGGAGGTGCGCGACTCGCTCGTGCTCGCGTGCATCCCGGACGCGCTGGTCGATCCGGCGAAGCCCCTCGCGGTCCGGATCGGCGATGTCGACATGACCAGCGACGACGTGATCGCGGAGCTCGAGCTCGAGCTGCCCCGCGAAGGCGGGACGATCGTGCGCGAGCGGATCGGCGGGCTGGTGAAGCTCGCGGTCACGGTCACGCCGCGCGCCGGGGCGGCCGAGCGGTTCGGCTCGCGGCTGATCGCGGTCGGCGCCGGTGTGGTGCTGACGCTGCTGTTCTGGTTCCTCGGCCTGCGGGCGCCCCTGGTCGACACGGAGTCTCACGCGCTCGGCTGGATCGGCGGCGCGGTGGCCGTCGTCGCGCTCGGTCTCGGTGGGCTCATCGCCGGCGAGGTCGCCGGGATACCGCCGGAGGCGCCGTGTGCGCTCGGCGCGGTGGCGGCGACGTTCGGCGCGCTCCACGCGAACGCCGTCGAGCCGCTGCGCTGGTACGCGGCGGTGCTGATGTGCGCCGGTGCGGCGGCGGTGCTCTTGCCGATCGTGCTGACCGCGGGGCTGATCGTTCTCGGCGTCGCGTTCGTGTATCTCTGCCTCGCCGCGATCTGGGACTCGCTATGAGCGCGCGCGCCGTCGTGCTGGTCGCGCTCGTCGCGTGTCGCTCCTCGGCACACACCGAGCCCGAGCCCTGGTCGGACGCGTGGCTCGCGCGCGAGGCGGAGGCGTACCTCGGCTCGGTCGGGTCACGGCGCGCGTCGCTCGAGGCGTCGCTCGTCAACCACGGGAACATCTACTCGAAGCAGCGGCTCGCGTCGTACGGCAAGGGCACGAGCGGATGGGACGCGCTGCCCGAGTGGAACCCGCGGTCGCGCCCGCTCGATCGCGCGGCGCTCGCGGCGCTCGCCGCGAAGCAGTGGCCGGAGCTCCCGCAGGCGCGGCTGTGGGACGGCGTGCGCCCGACCGATCGCGCGGGCTGGGTCGCGCTCGGCAAGCGCGTGTTCTTCGAGTATCCGCTGCGCGCCGAGGTCGGCGTGGAGCACGCGCTCGCGCCGTGGATCACCAACCCCGGCGTGCAGGCGGCGCCGGCCGGTGGTGAAGGGCAGGGCGTCGAGCGCACGCGCGAGGGAGCGGCGCCGGGGCTCGTCGCGTTCGCCGACGTCGACGGCGCGAAGCGCATCGGCATCACGTGCGCGGTGTGCCACACGGCGGTGCGCGACGGCGCGATCGTCGCGGGGGCGGCGCGCACGCACTTCGATCTCGGCGCGCTTCGCCTCGCCTACTACCGCGACACCGGCGCGCCGGTCGATCCGGAGCTCGCGCAGCGCATGGTGACGTGGGGGCCGGGCCGCGCCGACGTGACCGAGGACGACGACGAGGATCCCGTCCAGATCCCCGATCTGTGGAACCTGCGCGACGAGACCCACCTGACGCAGGCGGGGACCATCAAGCACGTCGGCCCGGCGGCGCTCGCGCTGCGCCAGGAGACGCAGCTGCTCCACGCGAACGCGCTGCGCGTGCGGCCCCCGCGCGAGCTCGCCTGGGCGCTCGCGATGTACCTCTACTCGCTCGAGCCGCCGCCGGCGCGCGCGGTCGCGGATCGCGGCGCGCTCGCGCGCGGCGCCGCGCTGTTCGAGGAGCACTGCCGCAGCTGCCACACGCGCCCCGACGGCGGCGGCGCGCCGGTGCCCGTCGGCCGCGTCGGCACCGATCCGGCGCTCGCGAACGGCAAGGCGCGCGGCACCGGGATGTATCGCGTCGCGAACCTCGTGCGCGTCGCCGAGGCCGCACCGTATCTCCACAACGGCAGCGTGCCGTCGCTCGAGGCGCTGCTCTCGACCGAGCGCCTCGCCGAGGGCTACACCGGCGGCGTGCGGGGGCCCGGGCCGGTGCGCGGCCACGCGTTCGGCACCGCGCTGCCCGCGCCCGATCGCGCGGCGCTGATCACCTACCTGGCCTCGCTGTGATCAGGTCACCGCGCCGGGCGGCAGCGACGCGGGAGCCTCGAGCGTGGTCTTGGTCTGGAGCGTCCTGTCGCCCTCGGCCGAGCCGACGATCACGCGCACGGTGTACGTGCTGCCCGCGCTGACCGATGGCTGCGACAGCGCGTAGCTGACCTGAAGGGTCTGCGCGGCATCGACCTTGCCGTCCCACGGCTGATACGCGTCGCCGGTCCACTTGCTCGGCTCGCGCGGCGTCAGCTCGCCGACGACGTTGCCCGACTCGTCGAGCACCTCGACCTTCTTGATCGTGATGTCGGAGGCGGCCTGCGTGCCGTTCGCGACCCGCAGCTGCACCGAGCTCTGCTCGCACGCGCGCTTGGCCTGGCTCATCGACGCGCCCTCGGCCAGGTCGGCGAATTCGGGCGACGGCTTGGACGCCCGCGACGACTGCACCGGCGGGATCGTCGTGGGGCCGGTGCCGCAGTCATCGGCCAGCGTGACCGACGCGATCGCGACATCGACGGTGTTCGGTACGGGCTTGTTGGTGGGCGGCTGCGGCTTGCTGCTGCCGCAGGCCACCGCGAACGCGGCGAGAGAGGCGAGGAGAGTGGTGCCGAGGGTCGTCATGGAGTGCCTTTCGAGGACGTTGAAACGCGCGTGGTCGGGTGGCGGTCTGCCCCCGAAAAACGCGACTCCGGCGACCAGCTTACGCCGGATCGCCCCGACCCAAGGACAGCGCGGCCGCCGACGTCGGGCTAATCGCCCTCGATGCCGTACTGCCGCAGCTTCTTCCAGAGGGTCGTGCGGTTGATCCCGAGCATCGACGCCGCCTTGGTCTTCTGGCCCTCGCACAGCTCGAGCACCTTCAGGATGTGCGTGCGCTCGAGCTCGTCGAGCGTCGGCACGTGATCGCCGGTGAACGTGGTGAGCCCGGCGGAGGCGGTCGCCGGGCGGGGGCCCGCGACGTCGGCGACGTCGATCACGTCCCCCGAGGCGAGGATCACGGCGCGCTCGATCGTGTTCTCGAGCTCGCGGACGTTGCCGGGCCACGTGTGGGCCTGGAGGTGTGCGATCGCGGCGTCGGTGATCGCGGGGCGGCTCTTCTCGGCGCGCAGCGCGGCCTCCTCGGCGAAGTGCCGCGCCAGGAGTGCGATGTCGC
Source organism: Myxococcales bacterium (assembly GCA_016794545.1). Classification (GTDB taxonomy): domain Bacteria; phylum Myxococcota_A; class Polyangia; order Haliangiales; family Haliangiaceae; genus JABFXX01. The sequence continues at coordinate 13,566 of JAEUJX010000469.1, read as the reverse complement.
CGGGACGGCTCCGCAGCGGCGGCACCTCGATCGTGATCACGGCGAGCCGGTAGTACAGGTCCTCGCGGAACGTGCCGGCCTTGCACGCCTCCTCGAGCGCGCGGTTGGTCGCGGCGATCACGCGCGCGTCGACGCGGATCGACGTGGTGCCGCCGACCGGCTTGACCTCGCCGTCCTGGAGCGCGCGGAGCAGCTTGGGCTGCAGCTCGAGCGGGAGCTCGCCGATCTCGTCGAGGAACAGCGTGCCGCCGTCGGCCGCGAGGAACAGCCCGCGCTTCGCGGTGTCGGCGCCGGTGAATGCACCGCGGACGTGGCCGAACAGCTCGCTGTCGAGCAGCGTGCCCACCAGCGCGCCACAGTTGACCGGCATGAACGCCCGCGACGCGCGGCGGCCGGCGAAGTGGAGCGCGCGCGCGACCAGCTCCTTGCCGGTGCCCGACTCGCCGGTGATGAGGACGGTCGCATCCGACGGGGCGACCTTGTCGATCGTCTGGCGGAGCTGCTGCATCGCCGGCGAATCGCCGATCATCGAGCCGTACGCGAGGCGCTTGGTCAGCTCGCCGTGCGCGCGGCGCAGCTCGTCCTCGTCGAGCGCGCGGCGCACGACCAGGCGCAGCTCGTCGGGCGAGAACGGCTTGCCGATGTAGTCGCGCGCGCCGAGCTTCATGCCCCGCACGGCGGTGTCGATCGACGGATACGCGGTGATCAGCAGCACCGCCGGCGGCGGGGTGTCGTCGCCGCGCGGCGCGAGCAGCTTCGGCAGCAGCGACACGCCGTCCTGGTCGGGCAGGTTGATGTCGCACAGGATCAGGTCGAACCGGCGCCGCGCGACCGCGGCCACCGCGCCCGCCGCGCTGTCGACCGTCTCGACCTCGTAGCCGGCACGGCCGAGCACATCGCTGCACAGCGCGCGAATACCGCGCTCGTCGTCGACGACCAGGATCGCGCTCACCGGGCTCTTATACTACGAGCCGCGGTGCACACGCGCCGCAGGCAGCGCCGGCGGAGGCTGCTTCACGGTACGCCGCTTCGCGGCGTGCTCCCGCGCCTTGACCGCCTTCCGGCGCTCGCGGCGGCGCTGGCCGAGCAGCTGCTCTTCGAGCACGTCCGAGATCACCCACATCACGAACGCGCCCGCGCCTGCGACGAGGAGGAGGGCTTCGGTGAACGACGGCTCGGAGGCCACGCCCGAGGATGACGCGTGGGCCCCCGTGGTGCCAGCGGTTTACTGCTGGTGGCAGACCACGCACTGCGTGGTCGACTGCCAGGCCACCGGCGGGTCGTCGGCCGGGTCGCTGTTGCGCAGCTTCGCGATCCGGTCGTCGAGGTTCGCCATCCGCGACGAGAGCTCGGCCTGGTACGACCAGGTCGCGAACGCCGGGCCCTCCGCCGTGGCGCGGTACGCGGCCTCCGCCTCGGCGCGGTGCCCGCCCTTGGCGAGCGCGTCGCCGAGGAACAGCCCGGCGCCCTCGGCGTTGTGCGGGATCGTCGCGTTCGTGCAGGCCGGATCGGCGGGCGTGGCCGTGCAGGCATCGATGTTCTCGAACACGGCGTCGACCGCCTTCACGAACTCGGGCGCGTCGTGGGCGAGGTCCGCGAACACCAGGAGCTTCGAGAACAGGACGAACGACGGATAGTGCGTGATGCCCTTGTCGAGGACGGCGAGGCCGCGGTCGATCGTCGGCTGGTCGTTCAGCGCGCGGCCGAACCGGACGAGCACCGGGCCGAGCCACGCCGCGATCCGGTGATCGGTCGGGCACAGCTCGTACGCCTTCTCGAGGTGGTCCCGCGCGGCGATCGCGGAGGGCGCCTGCATCGCCGGCGTCTCCTCGCCGGGCAGCGGCTCGGCGAGGCGCCACAGGTGCGCGAGCCCGAGGAACAGGTGCACCTTCTCCTCGTTCGGCATGGCCTTCGCCGCCGCGTCGAGTGCGGCGATCCGATCGGCGCGCGCGGCGCGGTCTCCGGCGCGCAGCGCGGCGTCGAACGCGGTCACCGCCGGCGCCTCGTTCCCGGCGGTCGAATAGCACAGCGCGACGCCGTCGGGCCGGCCGGTGGGGGCGGGCGCGTCGGGCGCGGGCTCGCTCCCCGAGGACGAGCAGGCGGCGAGGACGACGAGGAGGCCGGGAGCGCGCATCGGCGCGACCATCGCACGAAACGGTGCGGAGCTGAATGACGACCTCGCGGGGAGGTCCGGCACCGGGCCGTGATCAGGCGTTCGGGATCACGAGGCGGAACTCGGCGCCCCGGCCGCCCGGGCCGTCGCCGACCTCGATCGATCCGCCGGCGGTCGCGACCAGGTGCTTGCACACGGCCAGGCCCAAGCCGGTGCCGACGCCGGCGGCCTTCGTCGTGAAGAACGGATCGAACACCCGAGCGCGATCCTTCGCCGGAACGCCCGGTCCTTCGTCGGAGACCGTGATCAGCGTCGCGATCCCGCCCGGCGCCTTGGTGACGCCGATGGTGATGGTGCCGCCGCCGGCCATCGCCTGCGCGGCGTTCTGCACCAGGTTGACGAGGACCTGCTGGAGCGCGTGCGCGTCGATCGCGAGGGGTGCGGTCGCCTGCACGTCGGTCGCGAGCCGCGCCTTGCTCTTCTGGAGCAGCGGGCCGAGCAGCGCGCCGACGTGGCGCACGACCTGCGCCGGATCGCTGGTCGGCGTCGCCAGCTCGGCGGACTTGCCCGGCCCGATCATCGCGTCGCTGCCGCGCGGCGTGCGCGCGTACTCGAGCAGGCCGCCGATGATGCCCTTCATGCGCTCCGCCTCGCCGGCGATCAGCTCGAGGCCGGCGCGGTCGGGGTGGTCGTCGGGCTTGTCCTCCTGGAGCAGCTTCGCGTAGCCGAGCACGGTGGTCAGCGGGTTGTTGATCTCGTGCGCGACCTGCGCCGACATCACGCCGACGGACGCGAGCCGATCGCCGCGCGCGAGCGCGCTCTGGAGCTCGTGGCGCTCGCTGATCCGCTTCGCCATCTCGTCGATCCGCTGGCCGAGCACGCCGATCTCGCCCGGGCCCTCGATCGGCGGGCCGGCCTCCGCGTGACCGGTCGCGATCGCGTCGGCTCGCCGCGCGAGCGCGGCGAGCGGCCGGGTCAGCCGCGTCGCCATCCAGCCGCCGAGGGCGAGGGCGAGGGCGAGGGCGACGCCGCCGACGATCAGCGTGTCGCGCGTGGTGCGGCGCGCGAGCGCGTACGCCTCGTCCTCCGGCTGCTGGTGGAGGATCGCCCAGCGCACGCCGCGCAGCGACTGGTAGCCGCTGAGGTTGCGATAGGCGCTGATCGTGCCGTCCGCCGACAGCGTGCCTTCGATCGACGAGCCGAGCGCGCGATCGACCGCCGGATCGGAGCCGGCGAGCGAGGCCATCCCGATCGGTGCGCCGTCGCTGGTGGCGACCGGCACGCCCTTGCCGTCGACGACGACGACCCGCGCGCCCTCGCCGAGCCGGGCGGTGGCGAGCAGATCGCGCACGAACGACAGATCGAGCGTCGCGATGAACGCGCCCATCAGCTCGCCGGTGCGGCCACGCGCCTGGACGACGAGCTGCACGACCGGCTTGCCGCCGATGCGCACCGCGTCGCCGACGTACCCGCCGAAGCTGTGCGAGCCGATGTCGGCGCCGGGCGGCACCGGATCGCCGTACTTGAGGATGCCGTCGGGATCGACGACGGACAGCGACTGCACGATCGGCACGTCGCGGCGCAGGCGCGCGAGCAGGAGCTGCGTCTGCCGCGGGTCATCGGGGGCGTCGGCCCAGGTCGCCGCGGCGAGCTCCACGGTGCGCCGGCTGTCCTGCAGCGTGCCGTCGAGCGCCGCGCCGAGCGCGCGGATGTGGGCGAGCGCGCCGCGGCGCACCTCGTTCTGCACGTCGGCGCGCGTGCGGATGATCGCGAGCACGCCGACGACGATGGTCGGGACGATCGCGGCGAGCGCGAGCACGAGCAGCACGCGCCAGCGCAGGGAGCCCGGCTGCGCCGTCATCGCGGCCTCCGCGTGAGCCGCGCCCAGCCGCGGCGCACGCCCTCGATCGCCTCCTCGGGCGTCGCGTCCTTCGCGACGACGGCGGCGAGCGCCGGGTTCAGGTCGTCGAACAGGAGCGGCGTCACCGCGGCGCGCGGCAGCATCTGCGCGGTGCGCAGGGCCTCGGCGGCCGCGCGCGACACCGGCGGGGCGGCGGCGAGCGCCGCCGTGCGCGTCGGGATCGTCGAGAACGTCTGGGCGAACAGCGTCTGCATCGCATCGCTCGTCAGCTCCTCGGCGAGCTCCCAGCCGCGCTGCGCCTGCGTCGCGCACGCCGGCACCACGAGCAGCTGTCCGCCGCGCGGCGCGCCGGCGAGCGGCGACACCGCGACGCGGCCCGGATCCTCGAGGGCGCCGAGCTGCCAGGGGCCGGTGATCCAGTACGCGACGCCGTGCGAGCGCCAGCGGCGCAGCTCGTCGGGCGTCTCTCCGCCGAGCGGCGGGGGCGGAGACGCGACGTCACCGAACAGGGAGGCGAACGCGCGCAGCGCGGTGGTCGCTCCGTCGCCGGCGATCGCCTCGACCGCCAGATCGGCCTGCTGCGCGCGCAGCCACGGCACGAACCAGTAGCCGTCGACGCGCACGCCGAGCGGATGGGGCCGGTCCACGGTCTTCGCGGCGCGCGCGGCGACGACCAGATCGTCGATCGACGGCGACGCCGGCGCCGGTGTCGCGGTGTCGCGCACGACGATGAGGCCGTCGACCGTCTGCGGCAGCGCGAGCCCGCGCTCCGGCCCGATCAGCGCGAGCGCCTCCGGCGTCCAGGCGGCCGGGTCGAGCTGCGCGGCGTGCGGCGACAGCTGCTGGCGCAGGCCGGGCAGCCAGGTCGCGTCGATGCGGATCACGTCCGGGCAGCTCGCTCCGCTCTTCAGGATCTCGCCGATCACCTGCTGGCCGCGGGCGAACGGCACCAGCGAGGCCTCGACCGCGAGGCCCCGCTCGTCGAGGTACCTGTTCACCAGCTCGGTCTCGGCGGGAGAGAACGTGTGGAGGAACCGGATCGGCGGCGGTCCCGAGGGCTGCCCGCCGCCGCAGGCGGCCGAGGCCACGAACGCCGCGCAGATCGCGAGCCACCGCTTCGTCACGGCGCTTTATAGCGCGTGATAAAAGCGAGGCGTGAGGAGCATGACCGGGTTCGGTCGCGGAGTCGCCGAGCAGGGCGGCCTGCGCGCCACCGTGGACATCCGCGCCGTCAACCACCGCTTTCTCGACCTCAAGCTGCGGGGCGCCGCGCTCGCGCCGGCGGTCGAGGAGGCGGTCAACGCGAAGGTGCGCGCCGTGGTCGAGCGCGGGGCGGTGACCGTCTCGATCAACATCGCGCGCGCGGTCTCCGGCGGCGGTGCGGGCGCGATCGACCTGGCCGCCGCGGTCGCCGCGCACGCGCAGCTCGCCGAGCTCGCGCAGCGGCTCGGGCTGCCCGGACCCGATCTCGCGCTCGTGCTCGCCCAGCCCGGCGTCACCGGGAGCGGCGAGCGGCTCGACGAGGAGGAGGCGCCGGTCTTGCCGGCGCTCGACGCGGCGCTCGCGCAGCTCGAGCAGATGCGCCGGTCCGAGGGCGCGGCGCTGGCGGCCGAGCTCGGCCTGCGGTTCGACGAGCTGGTCGCGCTGCGCCTGTCGGTCGCGCGCCTCGCCGCGGCCGTGCCCGCACAGGTCACGCGGCGGCTCCAGGAGCGGCTCGGCCGGCTGCTCGAGGGCCAGGAGCTGGCCCTCGATCCCGCGCGCCTCGCCCAGGAGGTCGCCGTGCTCGCCGATCGCGCCGACGTCACCGAGGAGCTCGTTCGCCTCGCGAGTCACCTCGATCAGGCGCGCGCGCTCGTCACGGGGCCCGGCGCGGTCGGCCGCCGGCTCGATTTTCTGGTCCAGGAGATCGGTCGCGAGCTCAACACGATCGGGAGCAAATCGACCGTGACGGAGATCAGCGCGGCGATCGTCGAGGGCAAGGCCACGCTCGAGAAGGTCCGCGAGCAGATCCAGAACGTGGAGTGAGCGGACCATCGGCGCCCCGAATGGGGCGGCGTGTGCAATGATGGCGAGCGTGACGCGCGGCGTCCTCGTCATCGTCTCGTCGCCCTCGGGCGCCGGCAAGACCACGCTCACGCGCCGCCTGCTCGCCGAGCACCGGGACAACCTCGAGTTCAGCGTCTCGTACACCACGCGCAAGATGCGCCCGGGCGAGGTCGACGGCCGCGACTACCACTTCGTCTCGCCCGAGCGGTTCGAGGAGATGGTCCGCGCGCACGAGTTCGCCGAGCACGCGTTCGTCCACACCAACCGGTACGGCACGGCGCAGGCGGCCGTCGAGGCGGCGCTCGCCGGCGGCAAGGACATGATCTTCGACGTCGACTGGCAGGGTGGTCAGGCGCTGTCGGCCCGGTGGCCCGAGGACTCGCTCAAGATCTTCATCCTCCCTCCGGACCTCGCGACCCTGGCGAACCGGCTTCGGACGCGGGCTACGGATGATCCCGAGGTGATCCAGCGCCGCCTCCACAACGCGCTCGGCGAGCTCGAGCACTTCGAGGAGTACCCGCACGTGATCGTCAACGACGATCTCGAGCGTGCTTATGCGGTGTTGCGGGCGATCTACCTGACGCGGAAGTACGGAAAGGTAGACCGGCCCGACGTCCCGTATCCCCTCGCGGAGATGGCGAAGCTCGTCGAGGTCAATGACGCGGCCAAGGCGCACGCCGGCCGGCTGCTCGGCCGCTGAGCGCCGCCGAGGCTGACCGGTGCTGACCTGATGACGCGCTGGGACAGCCGCGTTGTCGCAATTGACGCCCTTTGCGCGATCGGCCAACCTGGAGTTATGAGGGGCATCGGCGCGCTGTTCCTGGTGGTGGTGGCGACGGTCGGCTGCTCGCGGACGTTCAAGGGCAACGCGATCCAGCCCAACCCGTTGTCGAAGCCCAACGAGACGCTCCGGCACTCGGAGAAGATCACCATCGTCCGCGGCGACATGGAGCTCGAGAAGCCGGACGAGCCCTCGCCCACGCAGCGCGCGAGCGTGTTGCACAACAGCCGCTACCCGCTGATCAACCAGGCGAGCTTCACGCTCGTGTCGCGCGACCGGCTGCGCTTCCACGTGCAGATCGATCACAAGTGGCAGGAGTGGGCCGACGTCCGCAGCTGGGACGTCGAGCTGATCGACGACCAGGGCCGCCGGTGGGAGCCCGAGTCGGTCGAGCACGCGAAGACCAAGATCATGACGACGATGTGGGATCGCGAGATCCAGACCGCGCAGCGCAACCGGTTCGGCGACATCGTGGCGCTCAACGACGACGGCTGGAAGAACCGCCAGAGCCTCGGCTCGCTCTCCGTGTTTCGCGGCAACGGCGACTTCGTGTTCTACCAGCGAGACCTGTTCACCCGGAACGTGCGCTGGCTCAAGCTGCTCGTGAAGCGCAGCGGCGAGGCCTTCGAATTCACCTGGAACTTCCAGGATCAGGTGGCTTCCGAGTAACCGGCCCTTCGGTCAGGTCTCGGCCCTGGGCCGGCGTGGTACCCTACGTTTTCCGGGTCTTCGCGCCAGATGCACCAGCTCGATCAGATCCTCTCCGAGGTCGCCAGCTACTTTCCGAACGCCGACTTGCCCCTGGTCCGCCGCGCGTACCAGTTCGCGGCGCAGGCGCACGAGGGTCAGACCCGCAAGTCGGGTGACCCGTACGTCACCCATCCGCTCGCGGTCGCCCAGATCATCGCGGAGCTGAAGCTCGACGTGTCGAGCGTCTGCGCCGGCCTGCTCCACGACTGCGTCGAGGACACCAGCGCGACGATCGAGCAGCTGTCCGAGCTGTTCGGCAAGGAGGTCGCGTTCCTCGTCGAGGGCGTCACCAAGCTCGGCAAGCTGCCCTACTCGACGCGCGAGGAGCAGCAGGCGGAGAACTTCCGCAAGATGCTGCTGGCGATGGCGCGCGACATCCGCGTCATCCTCGTGAAGCTCTGCGACCGCCTCGACAACATGCGGTCGCTCCATCACCTGCCGCCGGAGAAACAGGAGCGCATCGCGGCGGAGACGATGCAGATCTACGCGCCGCTCGCGAACCGCCTCGGTATCCAGTGGGTCAAGGTCGAGCTCGAGGACCTCGCGTTCAAGTACACGTACCCCGGCGAGTACGAGCAGCTCGCGCTGGACGTCGCGAAGAGCCGCGCGGAGCGCCTCGAGTACATCCACACCGTCGAGAAGCTCATCCACAAGGAGATGACGGAGAACGGCGTGCCGTGCGACGTCATGGGCCGCGCGAAGCACCTCTGGTCGATCTACCAGAAGATGAAGCGCACGCAGCGGCCGTTCGAGGAGATCCACGACGCGATCGGGTTCCGCGTGATCACGGACTCGCAGATGCACTGCTACCAGGCGCTCGGCGTCGCGCACCAGACGTGGACCCCGATCCCCGGCCGGTTCAAGGACTACATCGCGCTGCCCAAGCCGAACCTCTACCAGTCGCTGCACACCGCGGTGATCGGGCCGCGCGGCGAGCGCATCGAGATCCAGATCCGCACGCGCGAGATGAACCTCGTCGCCGAGCACGGCATCGCCGCACACTGGAAGTACAAGGAGGGCAAGCCGGTCGCCCCCGACACCGACAAGAAGTTCGGCTGGCTCCGGCAGCTCATGGAGTCGCACAAGGAGCTGCGCGATCCGACGGAGTTCCTCGAGAGCGTCAAGATCGACCTGTTCGGCGACGAGGTCTACGTGTTCACGCCGGGCGGCGACGTGAAGGCGCTGCCCAAGGGCTCCTGCCCGATCGACTTCGCCTACTCGGTGCACTCCTCGATCGGCGACCACTGCTCCGGCGCGCGCGTCAACGGCATGATCGTGCCGCTGCGCTACCAGCTGCGGAACGGCGACACCGTCGAGATCATCACGAACCCGAACCAGAAGCCGAACAAGGACTGGCTGAAGCTCGTCAAGACCGCGAAGGCCCGGACCAAGGTGCGCTACCTGCTGCGCACCGAGCAGCGCGACAAGGCGGTCGTGCTCGGGACCGATCTGCTCGACAAGGCGCTGCGCAAGCACGGCACGACGCTCCAGCGCGCGGAGAAGCAGCTCAAGCACGCGGCGACCGAGCTGCGCTGCGTGACCGTCGACGAGCTGATCATCCAGGTCGGCTACGGCAAGATCACGACCCAGCAGGTGCTGGAGAAGGCGCTGCCCGAGCTCGCGAAGGCGAAGGAGGACCTGCCCGCGAAGACCGAGAGCATGCTGAAGACGCTGCTCCGCAAGGTCACGTCGCGGCGCACGTCGTCCTCCGGCATCAAGGTCGCCGGCGAGGAGGACATCCTCGTGCGGTTCGCGAAGTGCTGCTCGCCGCTGCCCGGCGATCCGATCGTCGGCTTCATCACGCGCGGCCGCGGCGTCACCGTGCACCGCCGCGACTGCGACAAGGGCCTCGACCTCGATCCGGAGCGCCGCATCGACGTGGAGTGGGACGGCAACAGCAAGACGCACCACGAGGTCGCGATCCAGGTGCTGTGCTCGGACAAGCCCGGCCTGCTCGCGCACATCTCGCAGTCGTTCACCGACCAGGGCGTCAACATCAACCAGGCCCACTGCCGCGCGACCGAGGACGGCCGCGCCGTGAACACGTTCCACGCGTCGGTGAAGGATCTCGATCAGCTGAAGAGCGTGATCCGCTCGCTGTCGCGCATCAAGGGCGTGTTCAGCGTCGACCGCGTGAGCGCCGACGTCGGCTGAGCGCCGTCGTCAGATCGAGATCCGGAACGGCAGCTCGAACGTCACCGTCGTGCCCGAGCAGCCGCACGAGCCGACCGCCCAGCGGCGACCGTCGCGCTCCTGGATCGTCACGTTGCCGGTCGCCATCGGGCACATCTGCGCGCCGTCCGACGAGTCGAACTTGCCGCACGGCTTCGTGGTGCCGACGGTGTCGAAGTAGGGCCCCGGGATGATCTGGATGTCGGGGCTGCAATCGAACTGGAGCAGCAGGTTCCCCTGGCTCGACTTGATCGCGAAGTTCGAGTTGCTCGTCGAGGTGCAACCGCCGGTCACCTTGCCGGCCACGCTGTTCACGGTGTCGAACAGCGGCTTGCAGGTCGCGGCGCACTTGCCGCTCGAGACGTCGCCGCAGGTCATGCTGTCCATGCAGTCGGCGCACTCGGCGGCGGCGCGGCTCGCGCTGTCGGGCGTGGCGCCGTCGAGCTCGGAGATGCAGCGGTCGGTGTCGGCGCCGCTGATCACGCCGCACGCGGTGACGGCCTCGCAGATCCGCACGATGTCGTCGGGAGCACCGCCGCCGCAGGCGGCGAGGGAGAGCAGAGCAAGGAGGACGATCCGCATGGGCGCGTGGCCTACCACGAAGGTCGGACCACCTCGACAAGAAAAACCGGGCTCACTTGAGAAAGCCGGGGCCGTCCTCGGGGCCACGAGGCCGCACGATCTCCGGCGCGCTCGTGCGCAGCGGCGCGACCGGCGCGGTCGCGGGCCGGGGGGACTGCGACGGCTTCGCGGGGCGCAGCGGCTTGTAGGCCTTCTCCGGCTTCGCCTCGGGCGCCGGCTTCGTCAGCTTGTAGACCATCGCGCGGTTCGCGCGGCCGAGCCGCTTGAGCTCGCGGAACAGCAGCCACGCCGCGACGCCGCCGCACAGCGCTGCGACCATGACGAGGCCGGCCCCACCGTAGAAGATCGCGACGAGGCCGAGCAGCGTCGGCAGGCCCACGCGGAGGTACGCACCGGTGAACGCGCCCTTCGGCCGCTGCTTGCACGCGGGGCAGCGGATCATGCCGATCACGCGCTCGGCGTCGACCTGCAGCGCGTCGGCGGCCTGGGTCGCGGCGCGCTGCTCGGCGTCCTCGACGAAGAACGACTCCTGGACCCAGCCGCCCTCGCCGATCGCGTGGAACTGCACCTCGCCGAACGCGCCGCAGCGTTCGCAGGTGAAGTAGCGCTCCTTCAGCTCCGATGCGGTGACCTTGTACTGCATCGCCATCGCTACCCTCCCACCACGGCCGCCCGGCACGGGCGGCCATCGAACGGGCGCTTGCGCTTGCACGCCGGGCACGTCGTCGCGCCCACCGAGCCGGTCGGCACGCGCAGCCGCCTCGCACAGAAGCAACGGATCACGACGTGGGGCTCGAGCTTCGCGAACGGCAGCGGGCGTCGCGACACGCGGAGCCAGAGCAGGAGGTACGGCAGCTTCGCCGGCACCACGTCGAGCATGCGGCGCAGCCCGAGCCCGAGCGAGGCGGACGTGCGCGCGAACGCGAACCGGAGGTTCGGTTGCGACAGCGCGTGCCGCGAGGACGGCGCCGCGACGAGCAGCGCGCCGAGGCCCGCGAGGATCGCGGCGAGCTCGTGGTCGTGATCGCCGGTGGCCGTCGCACCGCACTGGGCGATCAGCGCTCGACCCGCTTCTTGCGCGATCACGGTGCCGAGCGCCGTCGCATCACCGCGCAGCCCCACCGGCAGCTCGAAGAACCAGCTGTGCCCATCGCGTTCGCAACGGACGGATTCGCCGGCCGGCGCAGCACCGCCGAAGGCGGTGCGGAGTGGATCGACGCGCGGCCTGCCGAGCGACGCCTTCCACAGCACGATCGCGGCATCGCACGGGATGCCCGCATGCTGGAACACGCGCTTGATCGCGCGCTGGAGCGTGATGTCGGTCTCCGTGCACGACGTGCGGAACGCGTGGTCCGCGTCGAACAGGAAGCTCTCGCGCACCGGGCACGGCAGCCGGAGCGCGGACGCGAGCGCGATCAGGCGATCGCCTGTCCAGCGCGTCGTCAGCTCGAGGGCCATGGCTGCATCCTCACCCGATCGGACGGGGGATGCAGCGCAGAAGTCGCGTCGCTGCGATCAGCGCTTCGGGGCCCCGGGCTTGATCGACCCGGGCTCGCCGAGGCGATCAGCGCTTCGGCGCCGGCTTGCCGGGTTCGCCGAGGCCGGCGAACAGCTCGCCGGTCGACTTGGTCGACTTCTTCGCGAGCTTGTTCTTGCGACGGCGACCCGCCTTCTCGTGCTTGTTCTTGCGCTTCACGCGGGTAGCTGCAGTCCTGGACGCCATGGGACCGGCCTTTTAGCGCTCGCCCGACGACGTTGTCAAGCCGCGCCAACTTGCTATCCCTGCCGGATGTCCTTACGATCCGGCCAATTAGAGGGATCGGGATGAAGCTCTGCCCCAAGTGCCAGAAGCAGTTCAGCGACGACGCGAATTTCTGCCCCGTCGACGCCGCGCGCTTGATCCCCCTCCAGACCCAGGCGGCGGGGGCGGACAGCCTCACCGCGCGGTTCGAGCTGGGAGACAAGCTCGGCGGCAGCCGCACCGGGACCGTCTATCGGGCCCGGGACAAGCAGTCCGGAGCGCAGGTCGCCGTCAAGGTCGTCGCGCCGCAGGTCGTGTCGCTCCCCGGTGTGGCGCAGCGGCTCGAGCGCGAGCTCAAGCAGCTCGAGCGCGTCCAGTCGGGCGGCGTCGCCAAGGTGATCGCCTCGGGCAAGCGTCCGGCGGCCGCCGGTGGCGAGGAGACCTGGGTCGCGATGGAGATGCTCGACGGTGCGCAGACGCTCGCGGAGGCGATCGGCGCCCGCGGGCCGATCGCCCCCGACGCGGCGTCGCACCTCATCGAGGTGATCGGCGAGGCGCTGATCGAGGCCGCGCAGGTCGGCGTCGTGCACCGCGACCTCGCCCCGAAGAACGTGCTGTTCGCCGGCCACGACGTGAAGCTCATCAACTTCTCGCTGCCCGTGCCGACCACCGAGAAGGTCCCCGGCGTGCCCGAGTTCGTCGCGCCCGAGCAGGTCGACGGCAAGGCGGTCGATCAGCGCTCGAACCTCTACAACCTCGGCGCGCTCTACTACTACGTGCTCACCGGCCAGACGGTGCACGCCGGATCGACCGACGAGGTCCACCGCGCGCACGTCAACGGCTCGATCCGGACGCCGTCGTCGCTCGCGCCGGTCCCCGCGCCCGTCGAGGCCGTGATCATGCGCGCGCTCGATCGCAGCCCGACGAAGCGCTTCCTGACCGTCCGCCAGTTCGTCGACGAGGTCGGTCGCGTCGCCCGCGGCGAGACCGATCCCAGGGCCACGCAGGCGATGGGCAAGGTCGGGCGCGCGAAGGGCGAGCTGGTCCAGACGCTCATGGGCGTGAAGGGCGCGAGCACGATGCCGTTCGGCTCCGGCGCGCAGGGCGTCCCCGCGATCACGCAGGCGTCGGTCCCCGCCGCCGCGGCGATGCCGGCGCCCGTCGTGCAGGCCTCGGCGCCGCCGGCGGCCGTCATGCAGGCACCACCGATGGTCGTCGCCGTCGCGCAGGCGTCGGCCGCCGCGATCAACCCCGACCGCTCTCCGTGGGCGCCGCCGGGCGAAGCGGCCGCCGGCGCACCGGCAGCGGCACCTGCACCGGGACCCGCCGCCGAGCCCGCAGCGGCGGCCCCGGTCGTCGCGGCCCCGGTCGTCGCGGCCCCGGTCGTCGCGGCCCCGGTCGTGGCGGCCCCGGTCGTCGCGGCCCCGGTCGTCGCGTCGGCCTCCGCGTCGACCTCCGCCGCCGGCAAGGGCAAGAAGGAGGAGGGCGGCAAGGGCAAGTTCCGCGAGACGATGTGGTTC
>JAEUJX010000466.1 GCA_016794545.1 Myxococcales bacterium | reverse complement strand
GCGACCGAGGCCTCGATCCGGGGTGGTCCCGGATCGTCGGCGGCACAGCCGAGTGCGGATCCGTTCGACAGGCAGATGACAGCAGCGAGCAGTGACCTCTTCATGGCAGACCTCCGGCGTTCCTCTTAAATGGAGAGCGATACTTTCCAGTCATCGATATCGTTCAGCATGTGCGCGGCTAGGGCGCCTGCATGACGGTCTCGGCCTCGCCGTACCGCGAGACCTCCGAGAGCGGCGCGGTCCGCGTCGAGCACTGGAGCGCGGGCTCGAGCACCGCGGTCGTCGCGTAGTTCGTGATCTCCCAGCCGCGCGGCCCGGGGATGTAGGCCGGATCGCAATCGAACAGCATGCCGGCGAGCGCCGCGCCGCACAGGTTGTACTGCTGCGCCACCGCGAGCAGATCCTTCCCGGCGGGGTTCTTCGACTCGCACAGATCGCTGAACACGAGGTGCCCCCCGGCGGCGATCCCGACGAGATCGCGCGGCGTCGCGGAGCCCATCCACGCCGTGCTGACCTGCCCGAACGACACGACCTGATCTTGCTTGCCGCCCATGAACAGCACGCGCTCGAGGTCCGGCCCCGGCTTCGCGACCGTGTTGCCCGCGAGGCTCGCGATGACGCGGACGTTCGGCCGCGTGCTCGCCGCGGCCGCGGCACCGCCGCCCGCCGAGTGACCGACCACGGCCACGTGGTTCATCGCGACGCGCCCGGCGAGGAAGGCGAGCTCTCCGGCGGGCGCCGCCAGCGCCTGGAGCATCTTGTCGACGTCTCCGGCGAGGTCCTGTGTACCCGACGGGTCGTCGGGACAGAACTGCGCGAGCAGGTCGCCGAGCATGAGCCCCGGGTGATCGGCCGCGATCACGACGAAGCCGCGGCTCGCCCAGTGCGTCGCCTGGTGCACCGACTGGTGACGGAACCCCGCGGTGCCGTGGATGAACACGACCACCGGATACGGACCGTGTGCGGCGTCGAGCGGCAGGTCCCGGTAGCAGTCGCAGTCCTGCCGCGGATTGTCCGCGTCGGGCACGATCGCGCGCTGCGACGGGTTGAGCGCCTGCCGGATGTCGTAGCGCACGGTCGCTTGCCCGGCCTCCGCACCGACGGTCGCGGGGTACCAGATCTCCGCGCGCAGCCGCCCGATGGTCACCGTCCGCGCGCCGACCGGCCAGGGTCCGCGCGCGGACGGATCCGCGGGAACGGAGAGCAGCTTCGCGCCGTCGCAGCCCTCGCTCTCCTCGCCCGGCGGTGGTGGGTCGGAGGCACCTCCGCACGCACCGGACAGAAGAAGCAGCGAGAGACACGACGCGATCGATGCAGCGCTCCGCATGCGGGGGACCATCTCTCCGGAGACATGCGTTGTCTAGATAGTTCGACTATCCAGTTGCGATCACCGCGCGCCGAGGTCTACGGTGCGCGCATGCAGAAGAGGGTCTGTCTGACGTCGTCGTGTTTGCTCTTCCTCCTCAGCGCATGCGGCGGGAGCTCGTCGCCCGCCCCCGGCGGTGACGGCGTCCCCGACGCGAACGTCGACGTCGCGCGCGACCCGTTCGCACCGCAGCCGGACACGTCGGAGGGGCTGACGAATGTATCGGCGGACCTGAGAGCGCTGCTCGAGAACGGCGCCCTCGCGACCGCGTGCGCCGACTACGCAGCGGCGCCGGCCGATCGGAGGAAGCGCCTGCTGTGCGGCAAGGCGATGTTCTTCTACGAGGGGTTCGGGACGGCGGGCGTGCCGGTGCCGCTCGCCGACTGGCTGATCGCGAACTTCCCGGACGATGTCGGTCCCGGCTTCGGCAAGCTCGGCATGGTTCCGGATCCGTTCTCGACGAAGAGCTATCCGCTCGGCCTCGCTCCGGGCGCGCCGATCGGTAGCGTGGGCACGCTCGCGTTCACGTGCGCGAGCTGCCACTTCGGCAAGCTCCCCGACGGGCGCTACGCGGTCGGTGCGGCGAACCACGCGTACGACTACGGGCGGATGAACCTGATGCTCACGGTCGTGCCGGCGATGGCGATGCCGGGCGCGAACGAAGCCGCCCACGATCCCGGTGCCCTCGCCGCCGTGAAGCCGTTGCGCGATCGCATGGCCGCGAATCCCGGGATCCAGACCTCGCTCATCACGGCGATGCTCCCGTTGATCTCGGGCGGCGGAGCGTCGCTGCCCGAGTTCACCGCCGAGAACGAGAGCTACTACGCGCGCTGGCGCAGCGGCACGATGGACTTCTTCATCCAGCCGCTGCCGTTCGACGATCGCGTCCACACGATCTCGAAGATCAGCTCGCTGTGGTGCCTGCCGACCAGGAGCGAGCTCACCGCGGCCGGGATCCCGAGCGCCATGCTCTCCTGGACCGGCGGCACGACCAGCCTCGAGCACTTCCTCACCGGCTTCGTCGATCTGGGCGGCGGAAAGGTGGCCGACTGGCCCGACGCGCGCCTCGCCCCGCTCCACGACTACATCGAGTCGCTTCGCGCGCCCGCCCCGGCCGCCGCCCCCGCGGATGTCTCGCGCGGCCGCGCCGTGTTCGTCGTCGAGTGCCAGAGCTGCCACGGGGGACCGCGCGGCATGGGCGACCGCTTCTACACGTACGAGGAGATCGGGACCGACGATGCGATGAAGTGGTGGGCCGACGGCCCGGATCACGACGGGCAGCCCTGTTGCGGCCTCCGGTTCCTGCCGGGCGACACGCTCACGCACGCGCTCAAGTCCCCGCGGCTGGTCGGGATGTGGGCCGCGAGCCGGTTCCTCCACAACGGGTCGCTCGACTCGCTCGAGCAGCTGCTGTGCCTCGCCCCGCGGCCCGACGTCACGGTGCCCGCGTTCGGCAGCCGTGGCCACGACTTCGGCTGCGCCCTGCCGGACGACGAGCGCACGGCGCTGGTCCAGTACCTGCGCGCCCATTGAGGCCCGCGTGGCGAGTATCACTCGCCAGCGGATCGGAGTACGATGGGCGAGTGCGGCTGCTCAAGATCAGCGATCTATCCCGGCTCTCCGGCGTCCCGATCGCGACCCTCAAGTTCTACGTGCGCGAGGGCTTGATCGCCCCGGCGCGCAAGTCCGGCCGCACCATGGCCTGGTACGATCCGTCGACCGTCGATCGCATTCGCTGCATCCGCGAGCTCCAGGATCGCCAGTTCCTCCCGCTCGACGAGATCAGAAAGACCCTCGACGAAGTCGCGGCCGCCGAGGACGACCACGCCATCACCGAGGCCATCGCCAGCGTCGTCCTGCGCCGCGGCGGCCGGCGCTCGCGGCGGCGCGAAGACCTGCTCGCCGGGGGCGCTGCGCCCGCCGAGCTCGAGTGGCTCCAGCGCGCCGGCCTGGCCGTGCCCGACTCCGACGGCGCCTATCGCGGCGACGACCTCGCGCTGCTGTCCACGCTCGGGCACGCGCGTCGCTCGGGGCTCACGGCCGAGATGCTGCCGTTCGACATCCTCCGCGACTACGTCACCGCGCTCGAGAAGCTGGTCGAGGTCGAGCTGCGGATGTTCCGCCGGGGCGTGATCGGACGGGCGAAGCCGGCGCAGGTCTCCGAGCTGACGCAGGTCGCCGCGGAGCTGTCGGAGCGCCTGGTCGTGCTCCTGCGCCGCAAGCTCCTGCTCCCGACGCTGCAGCGCCTCGTCGACGAGCGCGCGGCAGCCCCGCGAAGAGCGCCCGTGTCCCGCAAGCGGGCGTAGCGCGTCAGGACCGCAGCGTTCCGAGCAGCGTGCGCGCGATCGCGACGGCGTCGACGTCCTTCGGTCCGGTGATGTCGATGCGACAGCTCGAGTCGGCGTCCCACGCCGTCAGCTGCTGGCGCTTGCCGTGGTCCACGAGCAGCGCGGCCTTGCCGAGATCGATCGCCGTCGTCGCCGGATATTCCAGCTTGAACTGCGCGACCTGCGCGTCGATCGGCGTGTCCTGACAGGTCGTCTCGATCCAGACCGGCCCGGTCGGAGAGGTCGAGCTGGCGATCGGAGCGCGCGGCGCGGCCGGCGCGGAGGGCCCGACCGGCCCGGTTCCCTGCGTGCCCCGCACGGACAGGGCGAGGGGCTCCGAGGGGAGCGAGGCCTGCGCGGGGACGAGCGCGGAGGGCTCCGTCGTGCAGGCCGCGGTGAGGACGAGGAGCGAAGCCAGGAGTGTGTCGCGCATGCGAGATCAACGCACCTGCGCCCACCGCTGTTCCGCGGGGTCGTAGAGGCCCGATCTCAGGCCAGCTTCTCGTCGTGCGCGGCGAGCCTCGCCGTGTCGGGCAGCTGCGCCGCAGGCTCGCCGCGCTGGAACCGCTGCGTCGCGGGATCGAGCGCTGCGGACGAGCAGTGAGCGACGAGCTTGCCGAGGAGGGCCCGCGTCCACGCCTCGCCGTCGCCCTCGACGCTCTCGCCGGTGAGGCGCGTCCACGGCAGGATGCGCAGCGTCGAGCCGGCGGTCGAGATGATGTCGAGGAACGTGACGCCGTCGTGCTCGGCGGGCATGCGGCGAGCGACGAGG
>JAEUJX010000136.1 GCA_016794545.1 Myxococcales bacterium | reverse complement strand
GCGCCGCGGCCCGCGTGGGGCCGTCGAAGACGGTGTCGAACCCGACGGGAACCGGAAGTAGTCGGCCCGCGAGGGCGAGGTAGGTCTCGCCGGCGTTCTCGGTGCCCTGCGGGAGGGGCATCAGGAGGCCCAGCTGTTTCTCGATGCGCTGTGTCGGCGTCGTCGCCATCGTCGGTGCCGGCGCTGGGGCTCGCGCTTCGCGATCGCGCCCGAGCGCCCAGACGAAGGCGAGGGTCACGATCAGCGCGAGGGCTGCGATCCCGCCGCGCACCGCGATGCGCCGCGTGCGCGACCGCGCCGAGGAGATCGCGGCGAGGAGTGCGTCCATGGACGGCCAGCGATCGCTAGGGGAGGGTGCGAGCCCACGACGCACGATCGGCAACAGCCACCGCGGCACCTTGTCGTCACGCGCCGGCGGCCCTTGCGCGACCTCGTGGGCGAGCTCCTCGAGCGAGCCGCCCTGGAATGGACGTGCCCCGCTCGTCAGCTCCCACAACGTCACGCAGAACGCGAACTGGTCGGTCGCGGGGCCGATCTCGCCGCCGGTCCATTGCTCCGGCGCCATGTACGCCGGCGTTCCGAGCACGGCGCCGGTTTCGGTCCGCGACGGCGACGGGCCCTGCTCGGAGAGCGCGGCCGCGCGCTCGCTGCCGGCCGTGCGTGCGAGGCCGAAGTCGGTGACCGCGACACGGCCATCGTCGCCGACGAGGACGTTGTGCGGCTTGAAGTCGCGGTGAACGATGCCGCTGGCATGAGCGGCGGCGAGCCCGCGGCCCGCCTCGAGCACGATGTCGAGGAGGCGCTGCGTTGGTTCGGAACGCAGCTCGTCGAGGGAGCGTCCGATGACAAGCTCCATCGCGATGTAGTCCCGGTTCTCGCTCGAGCCGACCTCGTGCACCGCGACCACGTTGCGGTGCGAGAACCGCGCCATGGCGCGCGCCTCGCGCAGGAGACGGTCGCGCGCGGCCTCGGTCGCGTTGCCCCGGATGACCTTGAGCGCGACATCGCGCTGGAGCTCCGGGTCGTGC
The DNA here is from genome assembly GCA_016794545.1 of Myxococcales bacterium. GTDB lineage: Bacteria > Myxococcota_A > Polyangia > Haliangiales > Haliangiaceae > JABFXX01. Next base: position 1,430 of record JAEUJX010000136.1, on the reverse strand, counting down.
GCGAGATAGACGATGCCCATCCCGCCCTCGCCGAGGATCTTGTCGAGCCGAAATCTCCCGAGCGTGGCGGCCGGACGCGAAGCCGGACCTGACGACCGACCGCTCGTGTCGACTGCCGTCTCGTCGAGCTCGACCGCCACCGCCGCCGAGCATAGCGCGAACCGGATCGCGACGACGACCACTGTCGTTGCGTCAATCGCCCTGGATCGCCTCGGCGAGCAGCTCGTACGAGCGCAGCCGGGCGGCGTGGTCGTAGATCGCGGAGGCGATGATCAGCTCGTCCGCGCGGGTCCGTGTGACGAACGCCTCGAGGCCGCGCGCTACCGTCGCGGGCGAGCCGACGAACGAGCAGGCGAGCATGCCCTGCGCGTGCGCGGCCTCGGCCGGCGTCCAGTAGGCGTCGATGTCATCGATCGGCGGCGGCATGAGGCCGCGGGCGCCGCGCACCATGTTCGCGAACACCTGCTGGATCGACGTGAACAGCCGGCGCGCCTCGTGATCGGTCTCCGCGCAGATCACGTTCGCCGCGACCATCGCTCGCGGGGCGGCGAGCGGCGCCGACGGGCGGAACCGCGCGCGATAGACCTCGAGCGCCGCGTCGAGCGCCGCCGGCGCGAAGTGCGACGCGAACGCATAGGGCAGGCCGAGGTGCGCCGCGAGCTGCGCGCCGAACAGGCTGGAGCCGAGGATCCAGATCGGCACGTTGGAGCCCGCGCCGGGGATGGCGCGGATCTTCTGGCCGTCCTGGAGCGGGCCGAGCAGCGCCCGGAGCTCCATCACGTCCTGCGGGAACTCCTCGGCCTCGTCGGGGTGCACGCGGAGCGCCTGGAGCGTGCGCTGGTCCGTGCCCGGCGCGCGCCCGACGCCGAGGTCGATCCGTCCCGGATACAGCGCGTCGAGGGTGCCGAACTGCTCCGCGATCACGAGCGGCGCGTGGTTCGGCAGCATGATCCCGCCGGCGCCGACGCGGATCGTCTTCGTGCCGCCCGCGACGTAGCCGATCACGACGCTCGTGGCCGCGCTCGCGATGCCGGCCATGTTGTGGTGCTCCGCGAGCCAGAACCGGTGATAGCCCCAGCGCTCGACGTGCTGCGCGAGATCGAGGCTCCGGTGCAGCGCCTCGGTGGGAGTCGAGCCGTGCACGACGTGCGCGAGGTCGAGGACGGACAGCGGGACCATGCCGGGTGCTTAGCGCGCGCGAGCGCGTGAAGCGATAGGGGCGGATCGGGCATCCAAGGGCGCATGCCCGAGAGTGCGCTCGCCGCCATCGTCCCGGATCGGATGTGGACGATGAACCGACCGGTCTGGTTCAGCGGCGTTCGGCTGCGCGCGCGGACGACGATCCTTCGCCTCGACGACGGCGGCCTGCTCGTCCACAGCCCGGCACCTCCGACCGACGCGCTCGCCCACGAGCTTCAGACCCTCGGCCC
>JAEUJX010000043.1 GCA_016794545.1 Myxococcales bacterium | reverse complement strand
AAGGTCAAGCGGTACGCGGTCGACCTCGTCTCGGCGACGCGCGATCCGAAGGCCGCGAACCTCGCGAACCTCGCACCGCTGATCGACAACGGCGCGAGCGTGCGCGCGTCGATCGCGTTGATCAAGGTCGCGAAGGCGCAGGCGCTGCTGTCGGGCCGCAGCTACATCTCCCCGCACGACGTGAAGACGATCGCGCACGACGTGCTCCGCCACCGCATCCTCGTCAGCTACGAGGCCGAGGCGCAGGGCAAGACCACGGATCACGTCATCAGCCAGATCCTCGAGAACGTCCCGGTCCCGTAGGTCCTGGTCATGCTGCCCGCGGAAATCGCGCAAGCGGTCAAGCGCATCCAGTTCGTCACCGGCCGTCAGGTCTCCGACGTGATGGCCGGCGCGTACCTGTCCGTGTTCAAGGGCCGCGGCATGGAGTTCGACGAGGTGCGCCCGTACGTGCCCGGCGACGACGTCCGCGCGATCGACTGGAACGTCACGGCGCGCACCGGCGAGCCGCACGTCAAGCGATTCGTCGAGGAGCGCGAGCTGACCGTCATGCTGCTCGTCGACGTGAGCGCGTCGCAGGACTTCGGCAGCGGCCGCCGCAGCAAGCTCGAGGCCGCGGTCGAGCTGTCCGCGCTGCTCGCGATGAGCGCCGTCGAGAACGGCGACAAGGTCGGCCTGCTCCTGTTCCACGGCGGCGCGGACCTCTACATCCCGCCGCGCAAGGGCGGCAAGCACGCGCTGCGCGTCGTGCGCGAGGTGCTGTCGCGCGGCCAGCAGACGCCTGCCGGCCTCACCGCGCGCGCCGGGCTCCGCGACCTGCCGCGCCAGATCCGCGCGTGGTTCGCGAAGCTGCAGCACAAGACGAAGGCCGAGCCGCGGCGCTCGACCAGCATCGCCGCCGCGCTCGAATTCTGCCGCCAGGTGCTGCCGCGCCGCGCGGTGCTGTTCCTGATCTCGGACTTCCTCGACGAGGGCTACCTCCAGGTGCTGCGCCACGCGAACCGCAAGCACGACGTCGTCGCGGGCCTGATCACCGACCCGCGCGAGGCGCAGATGCCGCCCGCCGGCCTGGTCACGCTCGAGGACGCGGAGACCGGCAAGGCGCGCCTGGTCGACACGCGCAGCACCGCATTCCGCGGGGAGCTCGCGGAGCGCGCGCAGAAGCGCCAGACCGAGCTCAAGGATCAGCTGCGCGCCACCGGCATGGATCTGATCGTGTTCGACGCGAGCGAGTCGATGGTCGAGCCGCTGTTGCGGTTCTTCCGCGAGCGCGAGCGGAGGCTGCGGCGATGAGGCGCGCGCTCGTCCTCGTACTCGTCCTCGGCGCCGCGTGCGGTTCGGCCGAGGTCGAGACAACGGAGGAGACCGCGCCGATCGAGCCGACCAAGGACGCGATCGCGAAGATCACCGAGAACGGCCCGGTCAAGGCGACGGTCAAGGTGTGGCCGGCGAAGCCGACGCTCGGCGACGCGATCTACGCGCGGCTCGAGATCGAGGCGCCCGCCGGGGTCAGCATCGACGCGCCGTTCCAGGAGGCCGGCGACCAGCGGCTCGGCCGGTTCCGCGTCGTCGGCTTCACGCGCGACACCGAGCACCGCCCCGGCGGCGGTCAGGTCCAGCGGCAGACCTACACGCTCGAGGCGCCGGCGAGCGGCCGCCAGCGCATCCCGCCGCTGCGCCTCGAGATGATCGACGCGCGCAGCGCGGACTCCTCGAAGCAGGCGCAGGAGCTGCTCACCGACGAGGTCCCGATCGAGATCGCGCCGGTCCCCGCCGAGCGCGCGACCGCGGAGCTGAAGCCGGCGATCGGCGAGCTCGATCCCGAGGTCGGCGGCACGAACTGGGTCCTCGTCGCCGGGCTCGTCGGCGGCGCGCTCATGCTCGGCTCGGGCTCCGCCCTCGGCTACCGCGCGTTCCGGGCACGGAGGCGGATCGCGAAGCAGCGCAGCGCGTACGAGGAAGCAGTGCACGAGCTCCGCGTGCTCGAGGACAAGGGCCCGCCCGACGCGGAGACCTCCGACGCGTGGTTCGTGCGGCTGTCCGCGATCGTCCGCACCTACCTCGAGCACCGCTACGAGATCCGCGCGCCCGAGCTCACCACCGAGGAGTTCCTCCAGGTCGCGATCGCGCGGCCCGAGCTCACCGTCGATCACCGCTCGCTGCTCACGCAGTTCCTCGAGCGGTGCGACCGCGTGAAGTTCGCGGGGTACCGGCCCGAGTCCGACGAGTCGATCGCGACGCTCCAGGCCGCGCGCGGCTTCGTCGAGGACACGCGCCTCCAGGAGGCGGCCGCATGAGGGGTGAAGCGCGATGAGGATCGCCGGCGTCGACTTCGCGAACCCGTGGTTCCTGCTCGCGGCGCTGCTCGCCGTACCCGCCGTGTGGTGGAGCGTGCGCAGCCGCGGGCGCGTCGTGTTCAGCTCGCTGCGGGCGTTGCCCGCGGGGGGCGAGACCTGGCGCACGCGGATCGCGTGGCTCCCCGACGCGCTGATCGGGCTCGGCATCGTCGCGATCGCGATCGCGCTCGCCGGCCCGCGCGCCGGCGACAAGACCTCACGCGTCCGGCGCGACGGCATCGCGATCATGATGTCGGTCGACGTCTCGGGCTCGATGCGCGCGCTCGACCTGTCCGCGCGCAACAAGGAGCTGACGCGGCTCGATGCCGTGAAGCAAGTGTTCGAGCAGTTCGTCACGGGCGGCAGCGGGCTCGACGGCCGGCCCGACGACGCGATCGGCCTGGTCGCGTTCGCGCGGTACGCCGACACCCGCAGCCCGCTCACGCTCGACCACGGCAACCTCGTCACCGCCGCGCGCCAGCTCGACTTCGCGCACGAGGGCGAGGACGGCACCGCGATCGGCGCGGGCCTCGAGCTCGCGGTCACGCGGCTCTCCGAGTTCAAGCCGAAGGAGAAGGTCGGCCGGATCGTGATCCTCCTGACCGACGGCGAGTCGAACGTCCACGACATCGACGAGGACACCGCGATCGACGACGCGGTGAAGGCCGGCGTGAAGGTCTACACGATCGGCGCCGGCACCAACGGCATCGCACCGATCCGCGTGCCGCGCGGCGACGGCTCGAGCGACCTGATGCAGGTCCAGGTCTCGATCGACGAGACCACGCTGCGCAAGATCGCCGACAAGACCGGCGGGCAGTACTTCCGCGCGACCGACAACGCGAGCCTCGCGAAGATCTACAGCGAGATCGATCGGCTCGAGCGCACGTCGATCGAGCAGGAGCAGTTCACCGAGTACCGCCAGTTCTACGCGCAGTTCGTCGCGGGCGGGATGCTGCTCGTCGTCCTCGCGTTCGCGCTGCGAGGGACGCTGCTGCGGAGGCTGCCGTGATCCCGGACTGGCACTTCCTCGAGGTCGAGCGGATCCACCTGGTGTGGATCGCGGCCGCGATCGTCGGCCTGCTCGGGTACCTCGAGATCCGCGCGCGCGGTGCGCTGTCCGCGTTCCTGTCGCCGGTGATGCAGCAGCGGCTGACCGCGCAGGCCACGACCGGGCGGGTGATCGCGCGGCTCGCGCTCCTGTTCCTCGCCATGCTCGCCGCGATCGGCGCGCTGATGCGGCCGCAGGCGCGCGGCGAGACGGAGGCGGTCTCGACATCGAGCGCGGCCGCCGACGTGGTGTTCGTGCTCGACACGTCGCGCTCGATGCTCGCCGAGGACACGGCGCCGAACCGGTTCGCCCGCGCGAAGGCGGAGATCGGAAAGCTGGTGTTGCGACTCGAGGGCCACCGCGTGGGCCTCGTGGCGTTCGCCGGGCGCGCGGCGCCGGTGTGTCCCCTCACGCCCGACCACTCGTTCTTTCGCACCGTGCTCGCGAGCGTCGACACGCGCAGTGCGGGACGCGGCGGTACGAAGATCG
>JAEUJX010000015.1 GCA_016794545.1 Myxococcales bacterium | reverse complement strand
TCCGGCGGCGCCTCGCGAGCGAGGGCGAGGAGCAGGCGTCCGACCTCGTCGACGGAGGCGCGATCGACGCGCTCGGGCGTGTCGCGCGCCGAGTGATACGCGAGGTCGATCCACTCGCCGTCCTGCCCGCGATTGTAGAGGTGGATCCCGCGGATCGCGCGCCGCGTGAACGCGCCGTGATCGGAGCGCTCGGCCTGCGGCCACCAGCGCGAGATCACGCGGTGCGCGAGCGGCACGCGCAGCACGACGCCGGCCCGGTCCGCCGCGCGCGCGAGCCAGCGCATGTCCTCGGTGGAGATCAGCGTGCTCGCGCCGTTGAGCACGAGGTCGCCGCGGCCCCCGACGAGATCGAGCGCGAGGGCGAGCGCGATCGGGCTCTGCACGCTGCGCGCAGCGAGCGCCTCCGCCCCGACGAGCCCGATCTCCTCGTTCGCGGTGAACGCGAGCATCACCGGCAGCGCCGAGCCCTGCGCCGACAGCACGCGCGCGAGCTCCAGGAGCACGCCGACGGCGGCGGCGTTGTCGACCGCGCCCGGCGAGCCCGCCACGGTGTCGTAGTGCGCCATCACGAGCAGCGCGCGGCCCGGCGGACCGAAGCGCACGACGAGGTTCGGATCCGTGCTCTCGGCGCGATGCGCGCGGCGATGCGTCACGCCCATCACGGTGATCTCGGGCAGATCGACGGCGCCGACGGGCCAGCGCTCCGCCGCCGCGCCCATGGCCGAGAGCTCGCGCTCGAGGTACGCGAGCGCCGCCGTCGCGGCCGGGCTGTTCCCCGGGCGCGGGCCGATCGCCGTGAGCGCGCGAACGTGATCGAGCACGCGGTCGGTCTCGACGCCCGGACCGGGCGCCCCCGCGGAGCACGCGGCGCACAGCGCGAGGAGCGCGAGCGCTCTCACGTCGCGAGCGCGCGGAGCAGCGCGTCGGTCTCGGCCGGCGTGCCGACGGTGACGCGCAGGCAACCCGCGAGCGGTCCGCTCTCGCCGAACGCGCGGACCGCGATGCCGGCCGCCATCAGCCGCGCGTAGACCGCGGGTGCTGCGGAGAACCGCGCGAGCACGAGGTTGGCCTCCGACGGGAACACCTCGGCGCCGGCGGCGGCAAGACCCGCGGCGAGGCGCGCGCGCTCGGCGACGACCTCGGCCGCGCGCGCCGCGCTCCACGCGGCCCCGTGCTCGAGCGCGATCTCGGCGGCGCGCTGGTCGAGCGCGGACACGTTGTACGGCGGGCGCACCTTCTCGAGGACGTGCGCGATCGCCGGGCTCGAGATCGTGAAGCCGACGCGCAGGCCCGCGAGCCCGACCTTCGACAGCGTGCGCATCACGACGAGGTTCGGGTGCTCCGCGAGGTGCGGCAGGTTCGAGACACCGGCGTACGCGTGGTAGGCCTCGTCGGAGACGATCACGGTGTCGCGGTGACGCGCCGCGAGCTCGAGCGCGAAGCCGGTGCGCCAGAGCGTGCCCGTCGGGTTGTTCGGCAGCGCGAGGAACACCGTCGCCGGGCGGGACGACGTGATCGCCGCCTCGACCGCGGCCTCGTCGAGCGTGAAGTCCGCGCGCAGCGGAACCTCGACGAGCGGCACGCCGCGCGCGATGCCCGCGAGCCGGTAGTAGACGAACGTCGGCACCGGATAGAGCACCGGCCCCGCGAACGCGTTGACGAGCAGCGCGATCAGCTCGTCCGAGCCGTTGCCGAACACGAGCTGGCCGCCGGCCACGCCGAGCTGGGCCGCGAGGATCGCGCGGAGCCGCGTCGCGTTCGGATCGGGATAGCGCTCGAGCGGCACCTCGGACAGCGCGGCGCCGAGCCGCTCGCGCAGCTCCGGCGGCAACGCGTAGGGCAGCTCGTTCGCGTCGAGCTTCGCGATGATCTGCGCCGGCTTCGGCACGTGATACGCGCTCGAGCCGCGCAGCGCCTCGGGCACGCGCGCGAGCAACGGCCCGAGGTCGGCGCCGTCAGCCACGCTTGCCTCGCATCAGCGCCGAGCGGCCGTGGCCGTGCAGGCCCTCGACCTCGGCGAGCGCGGCGATCGGCTGCGCGTGCGCGGCGGCGGCCTCGGCGGAGTACTCGACGAGCGACGTGCGCTTCACGAAGTCGTGCACGCCGCGCGGCGAGGCGTAGCGCGCCGCGCCGCCGGTCGGCAGCACGTGGTTCGCGCCGGCGAGGTAGTCGCCCGCGGCCTCCGACGCGTACGCGCCGACGAAGATCGCGCCCGAGGTGGTGCAGCGCGAGGCGACGGCGCTCGCGTTGTCGAGCTGCAGCTCGAGGTGCTCCGGCGCGAACGAGTTCGCGAACGCGATCGCCTCGTCGATCGACTCGACGATCACCGCGGCCCCGTGCGCGCGCAGCGCGGCCTCGGCGATCTGCTTGCGGGGCAGGCTCTCGAGCTGGTGCGCGAGCTCCGCATCGACGTAGTCCGCGAGCGCCTCGCTCGTGGTGACGAGCACGGCGCGCGCCTCCGTGTCGTGCTCGGCCTGTGCGATCAGATCGGCGGCGACCCACGCGGGGGCGGCGCCGGCGTCGGCGATGATCAGCACCTCGGACGGCCCGGCGATGGAGTCGATGTCGACCTCGCCGTAGACCTGGCGCTTCGCCGACGCGACCCACGCGTTGCCCGGCCCGACGATCTTGTCGACGCGCGGCACGCTCTCGGTGCCGTACGCGAGCGCGCCGACGGCCTGCGCTCCGCCGAGCTCGAACACGCGGTGCACGCCCGCGAGCAGCGCGGCGCACAGCGCCTCGGGAGATGCGCCCGGCGTCACCATCACGACCTCGGGTACGCCGGCGACGACGGCGGGGATCGCCGTCATCAGCACGCTCGACGGATAGCGCGCGGTGCCGCCCGGCACGTACAGGCCGACCCGCGCGAGCGGTGTGACGCGCAGCGAGAGCCGCACGCCCTCGAGCACCTGCTCGATGTCCTGCTCGCGCTGCGACTCGTGGAACCACCGGATGCGCTGCGCGGCGAGCTCGAGCGCGGCGCGGACCTCGGCAGAGACCGACGCGGCGCGCTCGGCCCAGGCGCTGCGCGGCAGCTCGTACGGCGGTTCGCGCTTGTCGAACCGGCGCGTGTAGTCGGCGACCGCGGCATCGCGGCGGGTGCGGACGTCCGCGAGGATCCGGGCGACCTGATCGTCGATCGATCCGGCCATGCGCGTGGTGCGATCGAGCAGCGGCGCCGCGGCCGCGAGTCCTGTCACCCGCTTCAGCATCGTCACTTCTTCTTTGGCTGCTTCTTGTCGTCGGCCGGCGGCGTGTCGCCGGTCTCGACCTTCTTCTCGGGGATCTTCACGCGGTCCGGATCGTAGTGGTCGAGGTCCGGCTGGGGGTTATTCGGATCGTATTTATCCTTCGGCCCGCTCGGCTTCGGCTTGTCCTCGGGCCCCGGCGGGAGCGGCCCCTCGAGCGCGCCGCCCGGCAGCTTCGAGGGATAGCGGTCACCGTAGCTCTCGACGACGGAGCCCGGCACGGAGGTCCGCCCCTGGCCGCCGACCTTCACCACGTGCTTCTTGGACGGCCACATGACCCACGCCTCGCTCGGCCCCTTGATCGTGAGCGCGCGAACGCCGCTGATCTTCTCCTCGTCGACCTGATAGCCCTTCTCCTGGGCGAGGCGACGCACCAGCTTCACGGTCTCCCGCACGACGCCGTCGGGCTTCTCGTAGGACGTCACGGTGACGTTGACGAGATCCTTGTCCTCGATCTTCCCGCGCTTCTCGGCATCGGCCGTGATGTAGCTCGCGCTGTAGGCCTCGCCCTTGTTGCCGTCGATCCAGACCTCGACGTCGAGGAGCGGACCCTGGAACCGGCGGTAATGCCAGGAGCCCAGGTCCCCCTCGACGACGAGGCGCTTGGGGACCGGCTTTTGCCCTCCGCACCCGACGAGGAGGACCAACGCAACCAGCACAGATCGCATCCGCTATATCGTACCTCTTATCCGTGTTGACAGTGCCGGCCCGTCGCTGAATAGTCCCCGCCAACTCCATGGCCAGCTACCTGTTCTCCTCTGAATCCGTCACCGAAGGTCACCCCGACAAGCTCTGCGATGCGGTGTCCGATGCCGTCCTCGATGCGTGCCTCGAGGCCGATCCGCTGAGCCGCGTCGCGTGCGAGACCGTCGCCAAGACCGGATTCGTGCTGCTCGCCGGCGAGATCACGACCCGCGCTCAGCTCGACTTCCAGAAGATCGTCCGCAACACCGTCCGCGACATCGGCTTCACGTCGAGTGACATGGGCTTCGACGCGACGACGTGCGCCGTGATGGTCTCGGTCGAGCAGCAGTCGCCCGACATCGCGCAGGGCGTCGATCGCGGCGATCCCGCGAAGCAGGGCGCGGGCGATCAGGGCCTGATGTTCGGCTACGCGTGCGACGAGACGCCCGAGCTGATGCCGCTGCCGATCCAGCTGGCGCACCAGCTCGCGTTCCAGCTCGCGAAGGTCCGCAAGGAGCAGCAGAACGGCATCGACTGGCTCCGCCCCGACGGCAAGACCCAGGTCTCGGTCCGTTACCAGGACGGCGAGGTCACCGGCATCGAGGCGATCGTCGTCTCCACGCAGCACGGTCCGGACGTCGCGCAGAGCGACATCACCGACGCGATCCGCGAGCTCGTGATCAAGCCGATCCTCCCGGCGAAGCTCCTCACCAAGAAGACGAAGATCCACGTCAACCCGACCGGCCGCTTCGTCATCGGTGGCCCGCAGGGCGACGCCGGCCTGACCGGCCGCAAGATCATCGTCGACACGTACGGTGGCTACGCTCGCCACGGTGGCGGCGCGTTCTCCGGCAAGGATCCGAGCAAGGTCGACCGCTCGGCCGCGTACTACGCGCGCTACATCGCGAAGCACGTCGTCGCGTCGGGCCTCGCCCGCCGCTGCGAGGTCCAGTTCGCGTACGCCATCGGCGTCGCCGAGCCGGTCTCGATGCTCGTCGAGACGTTCGGCACCGGCATCGTCCCCGACGAGATCATCACGAAGGCCGTCACCAAGGTGTTCGACGCGCGCCCGGGCATGCTGATCCAGGAGCTCGACCTGCGCCGTCCGATCTTCCGCCCGACGGCCGCCTACGGTCACTTCGGCCGCGAGGGCTTCTCGTGGGAGCAGACGCCGCTCGTCGACAAGCTCAAGGCCGCGGCCGGCGTGAAGGCCCCGAAGGCCGCGAAGGTCGTCGAGGCTCCGGCCGCGAAGGCCGAGGCGCCCGCCGCTGCGAAGGCGGCGAAGGCCGAGAAGGCTCCGAAGGCCGAGAAGGCCGCGCCCGCTGCCAAGGCCGCGCCCGCTGCCAAGGCCGCGTCCGCCGCCAAGGCCGAGAAGGGGTCGTGTCCCTATAGTTGTGTAGAAGCCGATTTCTTGGGCGGCAAGAAAGACCGAGAGAGCCTCCGGGTTGCGACACCCAAGGAGACCTCCCGTGAAGCGACCAACACGATCCCTTCGACTCGACCGTATCGACTCCGT
>JAEUJX010000137.1 GCA_016794545.1 Myxococcales bacterium | reverse complement strand
GATGTAGTTGTAGAACGCCGCGGTGCCGTCGCCGATCCGCCACGTGGTCTCGGTGTCGGTCGCGATCTCCCAGTCGTACTCGCGGCGGATGGTGCCGACGATCGTGTCCTCGTGCCACGGCAGGTAGTGGTAGAGGTACAGGAAGTCGTCCTTGACGACGAACGTCTGCCAGAACGCGTTCGCGGTGTCGAGGATCGACTCGTTGATGTACGCCGGGTTCTTCAGGTAGTTCTTCGCGTAGTACCAGAGCATCGACGCCTTGTTGCGCGTCGACATCTTGGTCAGGACCATGCCGTCGTCGTCCTGGCGGAAACCCATGAGGCCGGTCTTGTACGGCGCCTCCTCGATCAGGTTGCCGGTGCAGAAGATGACGAGCTTGATGCCGGTCTCTTTTCGCAGCTGGCGGGCGTGCTGGTAGAACTCCTTGTCGCCTGCCATCAGCAGCGTGACCATGCCGAGCTCGGGCTTCTTGAGCCACGCCTCGATGTTCTTGCGGACGTAGCGGCGCTTCGCCGTGATGTCCGCCGAGCGGATGATGTGCTCGACGCCGAGCGCGCCGCACAGGCGAGCCTGGTTGCGGCGCGCGAGGTCGGTGACCATGCCCCAGTCGTACGTGAACGCGACCGGGTTCATCCCGAGCACCTTCTTCACGTAGTGCAGGCCGTAGGACGAGTCGCGGCCGCCCGAGAACGCGACGATCACGTCGGGGCTGCCGTCCTTCGAGCGATACGGCTCGACCGCGTCGAACAACGCCTTCTCGCCCTTCGGGCGGATGGTCTTCCAGTTGCGGCAGTAGCGGCAGACGCCCTGCGCGTCGAAGTCCATGAACGGATACGTCTCGGGCAGGATGCACTTCGTGCAACGCTTGAGCCGGTCCGCGCGCGAGGAGTGATCGACGATCTCGACGGTGTGGCCGTTCGGCGCGATCGGCCCGTCGCTGCTCTCGCTCGAGAGCGAGAACGTCCGCTTCTCGAGGCCGTCGAGCTCGACCGCGACCGCATGGCCGGGACGGATCTGCTCGACGTGCACGTCACCGAGGCGCGAGGACAGGCCCTTCTCCTCGATCACGCGCTGGAGGATGAAGCGCTCGGAGGCGAACATCAGCGTGGTCGGCGCGGTGACCTGGAACAGCGAGCCGGTGTTCGTCGCGAGCAGCATCGTGTCGAGGTGATCGAACAGCATCGCGACGGAGGCCGAGCCCTCGAGCGCGCGGAACGTCTTGCGGGCGGCGGTGACGAGGTCCTTGGTGGCGTCGAGCTCGGTGCGGAGCACCGCGGCGAGCACCTCGCTGTCGAGCTCGCCGTTCGGCCGGATCGACGGGTACTGCGCGGCGAGCTTGCGATCGTTGACGATGATGCCGTTGTGCAGCGCGACCGTGCCCTGCGTGATCACGGGCTGGTTGTTGTCCTCGTTGGACTGCGCGCCGTTGGTGGCGAGCCGCGAGTGGCCGACGATCGCGATCGGCTTGCCGGGCTTCGCGCCGGCGAGCGTCTTGTCGAGCAGCGCGGTGAACTTGCCGTTGGCGAGGAAGTCGGTGACCGAGCCGCCCTGCTTGAGGACGTGGATCTGCTCGCCGTCATGGATCGCGACGCCGCAGGCTTCCTTGCCGCGCGTCTCGGAGTTGTGGAGGAGCGAGATCGCGAGGTCGCGAACGAGCTGCCGGTCCGCCGGCTCCGCGCTCGAACAGACAACGCCGAAGATGCCGCACATGGTCACGCACCATACACGGCACCTGGGGGCGGTGGTATAGCGTCCGCGCGGTGCGCCTCCTGCTGATCATTCCTGCGTTCAACGAGCAGGCCGCGCTCGGCCCGCTCCTGCAGGAGATCAAGGCGTTGCCACCTCCCGAGGGGGTCGCCGTCGAGGCCGTCGTGGTCGATGACGGATCGTCGGATCGGACACAGGATGTGGCACGCGCGAACGGCGCTCGGGTGCTGAGGCTGTGTCGCAACCTCGGCATCGGCGGCGCGGTCCAGGCCGGCATCCAGCTCGCCCACCGCGAGAAGTACGACGCCGCCGTGCAGATGGACGGCGATGGCCAGCACCCGCCGGCCGAGCTGGTCCACCTGCTCGGGGCCGCGAAGAACGGCGAGGACCTCGTCGTCGGCACGCGCTATCGCGAGGGCACCGCGGGCTTTCGTTCGACCGTGATGCGGCGGCTCGGCAGCTCGTGGCTGCGCGGGATCCTGCGGCTCGTCACGCGCAAGCGGTTCACCGATCCGACGAGCGGCTTCCGGCTGTACGGGCCGCGCGCGCTCGCGCTGTTCAGCGACACCTATCCCTATGATTTTCCTGAGCCCGAGTCGCTCGCGGTGGCGCGCGCGGCGGGGCTGACGGTGACCGAGGTGTCCGTCACGATGCGCGAGCGTCAGGGCGGGACGTCGAGCATCTCGGGGTATACGTCGATCTACTACATGTTCAAGGTGACGGTCGCGGTGCTGCTGGCGTACCTGCGCACGAACCGCCGCCGCTTCGAGACGCGCGATGCAGAGTGAAGAAGAGTACTGGCGGATGTCCGACGGCGTCGGCAACTGGGTGTTCGCCGGCGTCTGTCTCGTGATCGGCCTGGTGCTCGCGCGGCTCATCATCCGCGAGCGCGTGACGCTGCAGGGCTCGATGTCGTATGTCGCGTTCCTCGCCGTGCTCGGCGCGATGGCGGTGTTCCCCGATGCGACGGGGTGGGTGGCGCACAAGCTCGGGTTCTCGACGCTGGCGAACTTCTTCTTCTGCGCCGCGATCGCCGCGCTCGCGATCCTGCACCTCCGCGCGCTGGTCACGATCTCGAAGATCCAGCTGCGCTCGATCGCGCTGACGCAGGAGCTCGCGATCCTGCAGGAGCGGCTCGATCGCGAGATCGCGCGCACGACGGAGAAGTCGCCTGAACGTGCTGCGTAGGATCAAGGCCGCGCCGCCGTGGGCGGTCCTGCTCGGCGCGTGGCTGATCCTGATGGTCTACGCGTTTCCGGGTCAGATGACCCAGGACTCGTTCGATCACATGCGCGAGGCGCGCGACGGCATCTACTCCGACGCGCATCCGCCGATCATGAACGTGCTGTGGAAGGTCTGCGACACGATCGTCGCCGGTCCGCTCGGCATCCTGGTCGTCCAGACGCTCACGTTCCTCGCCGGGCTGTACTACCTGTTTCGCCGGACGTTCGAGCCGCGCGCCGCGGCCTGGTGGGCGGGCGCGCTGTTCATCTGGCCGCCGTCGCTCACGGTGATGAGCGTGATCTGGAAGGACTGCGTGATGGCCGCGCTGCTCGCGGTCGGCGCGGCCCTCCTGATGAGCGACAGGCGCTCGCGCAAGCTGTGGGGCCTGGCCGCGATGCTCGGCGCGACCGCGTTCCGCTACAACGCGTTCGGCGCGACGCTGCCGCTCGTCGTCCTGTTGTTCGAATGGTCGCCGGGCTGGCACTGGCTCAAGCGGTACGCGCTCGCGGCGGTCGCGTGGCTCGCGGTGACGGCGGCGGCGTTCGGGATCAACGGCGCGATCACCGACAAGCCGATGCACTACTGGCAGAGCTCGCTCGCGATCTACGACATCGTCGGCACGTACGCGTACCTCGACGAGGATCTGCCCGACGCGCAGATCCAGCAGGAGCTCGCGGGCACGAACCTGCTCGTCACGGAGAACATCCACGACCACATGCGCCGGCTGTACACGCCGGCGACGTTCTATCCGATCATGCAGGACCCCAGGCCGCTGTGGGACTTGCCGATCAACGGCTACGTGCCCGCGCCCGAGGCGCAGCGCGACGCGATCTCGAAGGCGTGGTGGAACACCGTCACGTCGCACCCGCTCGCTTACCTCAAGCACCGCCTGACGTGCACCGGCGAGGCGCTCGGCATCGGCTCGCCGCGCGGCATGGGCGTGCCGGTGAAGCGCGAGTTCAGGTGGCCGCAGTTCGCGTTCGAGCAGGGGCTGCAGATCCGCGCGTCGTTCATCCAGCGCAAGGCGACGCGCGTGATGCAGTGGCTCGCGCGGCACACGCCGTTCTTCGTGCCGTGGATCTATCTCCTCCTGTCGCTGCTGCTGATCCCGCTCGCGTGGCGGCA
>JAEUJX010000008.1 GCA_016794545.1 Myxococcales bacterium | reverse complement strand
GCTCACTGGCAAGCCGGTGTTCGAGGCGGCGACGGTCCTCGAGATGTGCAGCAAGCACCTCCTCGAACAACCGATCTCTCCGTCGGTGCGCCTCGGAAGACCGATCGCGGCGGACCTCGAGGCGCTGGTGCTCGGCTGTCTCGCGAAGGATCGGGAGGCCCGTCCCGCGTCGGCGGCGGCGCTTCGCGTCGCGCTGCTCGCCTGCGAGGACGCGAGTCGCTACGATCCGATCGCGTCGCGGGCCTGGTGGGGCGGCCGCGGTGCCGAGCTACGCACGAGCGGGAGCAACCGCGGCGAGTCGCGCCCTCCGATCACGATGACGGTGAGCCGGTTCGGCCCGTAGCCCGGCGATGGCGTCGACTACTTCGACGTCATCGACTCGAGGGCCGCCGCGACCTTGCTGCCCTTGATCGCGAACACGACGTTGGTCTCGCCGCGCTCGTCATCGTTGGTGAACCACACGAGCGTGTGCCCGGTCTTCGCGAACCCTGCGAGCACCGCGGCGTGCGGCTCGAGCTCCGGAGGGATCTGCTTCGCGGTGATCTTCGAGAAGCCGGCCTCGTCGAACAGACTCGCGTACCTCGCGGGGGCGGCGGCGAGCACGCAGTCGAGCACGCCGACGAGGTCTTCCGCCGTTCGCGCCGATCGCGCGGTCTTGCACGCGCCGGCGCTGGGCTCGGCCGGAGAGAACCCGATGCGCTCGAACGGCAGGCCGGTCGTCTTCGCGAGCACCGTGGCATCGCGTGCCGCGGCGGCGAGGAGCCACGTGCGGGCCACGTCGATCGGGGCCGTCGGCTGCTGCGCCTTCTTCGCCCACACCTCCATCCAGCGCTCGCTGATCGTGCCGTCGGGTCCCGCGCCCGACAGCAGCACCGCCAGCTGGCGCTGGCCTCTGGACTCGACGAGGTACCAGCCGCGGACCTCCTGCGGCGTGATCGCCGTCTGCATGCGACGGCCGCCGGTCCACGTGCCGGGCTTCGCCAGCTTGTTGATCGTCACGTGCGCCGAGCTCGCGTTCGCGGTGACCTCGACCCGGAAGCCCCCGGCTTCGAACGCGGCCGGCAGCTTCGCGACGAGGTCGCCGCGCACGGCCGCCGTGCTGCACTGGGTCTTCGACAGCGAGGCGTTGATCGCCGAGACATTGCCGGCGTGCTCGTCGGGCGCTTCACCGCAGCCGCCGACGAGCGGGATCGTCGTGTACTGCGGTTCGTCGACCGACGCTTCGATCGCACCACTCTCGACGTAGATGTCGGGCTTCTTGCATCCGGGGCGCCACGTCCGGAACGCGCGCAGGAAGTTCAGCTTGTTCTTGGCGATGGCCGGAAGCCCGGCCAGCGGATCGGCGGCGCGCAGATCGATCGCCACGTCTGCGGTGACCGGCGTGGCTGCGAGGCCAACGATCACGAGCCCGGCGAGACCGCGACGAGCGAGGAGGGTGAGTGCGGCGCGCATCGACCAAGCCAGCTTGCCACAGCTCGACGCCGTCGAGAGCCTCGTCACGATGACCGACGACGGCGGCGGACAGCAATCCCCGAGGCGACGAACGCGGTCAGCTACTCCCAGAAAGCGACGCCGAGCTCCCTTGCCATCGCGGTCCCGACCTCGCGAGCACCGTGGAGTGGCTCGTGGCCGGTGGCGACCAGGGCGCGACTCGCGCAGATGGTCGCCAAGCTCGGCGCAGATGCGTGGCGCCGACGGTAGGTGGAACACGATGAACGTCTCCTGGAAGCCAGGATGTCGATGGACTCCCGCCCTTCGAATCATCGGGCGGCAATCGTACACTGGCATGCAACGTGGCCGACCTCCGCAAGCTGCACCTCGATGGCCATCGCGCGCCCCTCACGTACCACGGCAAGCTGCTGCTCGATACGCACCGCATGGACGCGTACGAGCGCGCCATTCGCGCGCTCGTGCGACCGGGCGACGTCGTGCTCGACGTCGGCGGTGGCACCGGCATACTCGCGATGCTCGCGGCCCGGCGCGGTGCGGCCCGCGTGCACTGCGTCGAATCGATGCCGGTAGCCGAGGTCGCGCGCGAGCTCGTCGCACACAACCAACTCGGCGATCTCGTGACGATCCACCGCGCAGACATGCGTGCGCTCGTGCCGATCGAGCCCGTAGACCTCGTGATCGGCGACTTCCTTGGCGCGTTCCTCGTAGACGACATGATGCTGCCCGCGATCGCTGCGGCAGCGCGCTGGCTCGCGCCCGGTG
>JAEUJX010000002.1 GCA_016794545.1 Myxococcales bacterium | reverse complement strand
GACGCCCATGGCTGTCCTGCGTGCCCGCATTCTACACTCGGCCCGGCCATCGCTGGATCGCCCGACGTGATGGTCAACAAGCGTCCGGCGCTGCGCGTGGACGATCCGGGCATCCACGCGCCGTGCTGCGGCCCGAACACGTGGAACGCGCAGCTCGGCAGCACGACCGTCTTCATCAACGGCAAGAACGCCCATCGCATGGGCGACACGACCAAGCACTGCGGCGGCGTCGGCAGGCTCATCGAAGGCTCGAACAACGTCATGGTCGGCGGGCCGATGGGCGGCGGCGGCGCGGCCGCCGGTGGTGGCGGCGGCTCCGGCGGCGGGGCGGGCGGCGGACAAGGCGGCGGTTCTGGCGGCGGTTCTGGCGGAGGACAGGGCGGCGGACAAGGCGGACAAGGCGGACAAGGCGGAGGGCCCGGCGGAGGTCAAGGCGGAGGTCAAGGCGGAGGTCAAGGCGGAGGACAAGGCGGAGGACAAGGCGGCGGTCAGGGTGGGCCCGGCGGAGGTCAAGGCGGAGGACAAGGCGGCGGTCAGGGTGGTGGGCCCGGCGGAGGACAAGGCGGCGGTCAGGGTGGTGGGCCCGGCGGTCCGGGCGGAGGACCCGGCGGTCCCGGCGGTGGACCGGGTGGTGGTCAACCGCCGGGCGGCGTCGATCCCACGAAGACCGGCGCACTCGACGTCGACGTCATCAACGCGGACGAGGCGCCGGTGCCGCAGGCGACGGTCAAGATCTCCGGTCCGAGCGACGCGGAGGGCACGACCGACGCGAACGGGCGCGCGAGCTTCCCCGTGCTGCCGGTGGGCACGTATACGATCGAGGCGTCGCACGGCGATCACGAGGACGGCTACGGCTCGGCGGAGGTCACGACCAGCCCGACCACCGCGCGCGTCACCCTCGGCGTGAAGGACGACTGGTCGAAGTTCCGCGGTCAGGTCAGCAAGGACGAAGAACCCGCCGCGTGAGCCACGGCGCGTCGACGGCGCGTCGACCGTGCGGCAGACCATGCGGCGATCGTGCGCCGAACTGCGCGTCGACCGATCCGGCACACCGTGCGGCAGTCCGCGCCGCAGACCGGGCGTCACTGGGGTGTTCGCAGCTCGTAGCGAACGACGGCCTCGTCGACCGGAAACGCCACCTCGTGGACCGAGCGGATCGGTGCATCGGGGACCCACGAGTAGATGCGACCGGTGTAGAAGCCCCAGCTCGGCAGGTCGACGGCGATGCCGCCGAGCCAGCACGGGGTCGAGCCGCGGATCGGATTGCCGGCCTCGTCCTCGAGCTCGAGGACGACGCGGTGCGGTTCACCGCACGCGAGCGGATCCCACGACGCGAGGAGGCGCGAGACCGGCTCGCGCTCGTCGGGGACGTTCGCGACGCAGGCGCAGAACAGCGTCCAGAACAGGACCGTGGCGAAGATCGGAGCGAGGATGCAGGCGGCGAGCGTGCGCATGAGCGCGACGACGAGCAGCCGGCGTGCCGCGGGCGGTGCGCGTGATGTCGCGCGGTTGCGCGAGACGTCTGTCCGAAATGTCCGACGCGCGGACGAGCGCGGCCGGCGCTCGGACGAAGCCGGACACCGCGCGAGGTGCGCGTCAGCGGTTCGCGGCGCGGAGCACGCTCGCGACCGCCGTGGCGAGCTGCTCGACGGAGTGCGGCTTCGCGACGAAGCCCTTCACGCCGAGGTCGAGGATCTGCTGGACCTCCTCGTTGACCGCGTAGCCGCTCATCAGGAGGACCGGGACGTCGGGATCGAGCTCGCGGAGCGCGAGATACGTCGCCTTGCCGCTCATCACCGGCATCACCATGTCGAGGACGACCGCGCGGATGTCGCTCTTGCGCGCGCGGTAGAGGTCGACCGCCTCGGCGCCGCTCGTGGCCTCCACCGGCGAGTAGCCGAGGCTGTCGAGCGCGTTGGCGACCGCGCGGCGGACGACCGCGTCGTCGTCGATCACGAGGATCGTGCCGGTGCCGGGCTCGGGCGGCGACGGCGAGCGCGAGAACCGCCCCGTCGTGGCCAGGTCATCGTCGGGCCGGCGCGTGGAGGGGAGGTAGACGCGCATCGTCGTGCCGCGGCCGTCGAGACCAGCGTCGATCTCGATGGCGCCGCGGTGGAGCTCCACGATGCCGAGCACGGTCGCGAGGCCGAGCCCGGTGCCGCGGTTCGCGTCCTTGGTCTTCGTCGTGAAGTACGGCTCGAACACCCGGTCCCGGAGCTCGGCCGGGATGCCGGCGCCGTTGTCCGCGACCTCGAGCATGACGTGCGGGCCGGGCGTGATGGTCCCCATGGCGCCCCCGGGGATGGCGCGGAGGTCGACGTCGCGCGTCCGGATCACGACGCGGCCGCCCTCGCCGACCGCGTCGCGCGCGTTGCCGACGAGGTTCATGATGACCTGCTCGAGCTGGCTCTGATCGCCGAGCAGGACCCCGCGGTCGGCCGCCGCCACCTCGATCTCGAGCTCCACGCCGGCCGACGTGCGGCGGAGCATCTCGCTCATCGACGACACGATATCGGACAGGCACAGGGTCTGCGCGCGGTGCTTGCCGCGGCGCGCGAAGCCGAGCAGCGAGCGCGTCAGGGCGGCGGAGCGCTCGGTGATGTCGTCGATGATCGCGAGCGCCTCCTTGCGCCGGGGATCCTCCTCGGACGAGGCGAGCTCGCTCGCGATCAGCTTGATGCCGAAGATCAGGTTGTTGAAGTCGTGCGCGATGCCGCCTGCCAGCGTGCCGATCGCCTCCATCCGCTGCGCGCGGTGAAGGCGCTGCTCGCTGTCGGCGCGCGCGCGCTCGGCGGCGACCTCGCGCGTGACGTCGAAGAACGCGATGATCACGTGGGTGACCGTGCCGTCCGCGGCCATCACCGGGTTGCCGAACGCACGGACGTCGATGCAGGAGCCGTCGGGCCGGCGGATCGTGATGTCGTCGTTGACGACGACCTTCTTCTCGACGAGCGCGCGCACGAACGGCAGGCGCTCCTCCGGGTAGGGCTTCCGGTCGCGGGTCAGGATGCCGTACGGCTCGCTGTAGTTGCCCACCGAGGCCTGCAGCACACCGGTGCCCATGATCGTCGCGAACGTCCGGTTCGCATAGACCTCCTCGCCCGTCGGCGCGCGCGCGACCCAGATCCCGATGGGGAGGTCCTCACCCAGCGCGAGGATGATGTCGTGGTCGCTCGGTACCGCCATCGACCGTCACCCGCCACGCTATCACGTTCAGTGGCCGATTCGCGTCAGCAGCTTGGCCATGTCGTCCGCGTGCTCCTCCTCCTTCGCGAGCAACGACTCGATCAGCCGGCGCGTGGTCGGATCGTCGTTCCCGAGCCATCGCACGATCTCGGAGTACGTCGCGATCGCGATCCGCTCGGCGACCAGGTCCTCCTTGATCATGTCCTGGAGCGTCTCGGCCGTCCCGTACTCGGCGTGGCTGCGCGTGTGGAGGCCTTCGGGCGACAGGTTCGGCACGCCCCCGAGCTCGGTGATGCGCTTCGCGACCAGGTCCGCGTGCTCCTGCTCCTCGCGGGCGTGCTCGAGGAACTCGTTCTCGACTCCCGAGGCGTGAATGCCATAGGCGCGGAAGTAGTGGCTCCGGTAGCGGAGCGTGCAGACGGTCTCGGTGGCGAGGACCTCGTTCAGTACCTCGATCACCTTGTCCTTGTCCGCCCGGTAGAACGCGGTGACCGCGCCGTCGGTCATCTTCTCCAGCGCGCGCCGGCGGATCTCCTCGATGTCAGCCTTGAAGGTGTTCATCCTGCGAGGCCCTCGCAAACCCGAGGCCCGCGCAACCCGCTGAAACCTCGCGGCGAGCGACGAGCGCCGGCGTCACATGAGCCCGCGCGCGCGCGATGACTGTGGCACCATCGCACCGCAGTGCTTCGCTGGCCCGGCAACTTCCTCCACTTCCTCTGGCTCCTGATCGTGGTGGTGGTGTGCGGGGTGATCTACGCGCTGGCGCGGCTCGGCATCTTCCTGTTCGTGTGGGGGCCGCGCCGCCGCCGCGCCCTCGCCCACCTCCGCGGCTGGATGCTGCGCCAGGGGATGACCTCGCTCGGCGCCACGTTCATCAAGCTCGGCCAGGTGATGTCGACCCGGCCCGACCTGTTCGAGCCCGAGATCATCGCGCAGCTGCGCCGGCTCCAGGACAAGCTGCCGCCGTTCGCGTTCTCGCGGGTGAAGGCGACGATCGAGGCCGAGCTCGGCAAGCCGATGTCCGAGCTGTTCCGCGAGTTCGACGAGAAGGCGATCGCCGCGGCGAGCGTCGCGCAGGTCCACCGCGCGGTCCTTCCGGATGGCCGCGAGGTCGCCGTGAAGATCTTGCGCCCCGGCGTCCGGCGGCAGGTGGAGCGCGACAAGGCCCTGCTGATCGGCGGCGCGAAGCTGATCGCGCTCCGGCCGAAATGGCGGCTGTCCGACCCGGTCGGGCACACGCAGCACTTCGTCGAGGCGATCTACGAGCAGACCGATCTGCGGATCGAGGCCGCGAACTACACGCGGTTCCGCGAGAACTTCGCCGCCAGGCCCGGCGTCTCGTTCCCCGAGGTCTACCCGGAGCTGTCGGGCGAGAAGGTGCTGACCATGCAGTTCGTGCGCGGCACCAAGGTCGATGCGCTCCCGGTGGACCGGCCGCCCGAGTTCAAGCAGAAGGTCGCCGAGACCGTCCGCATGTCGATGTTCAAGATGTGCTTCGAGGACGGCTTCGTGCACGCCGACCTCCACCCCGGCAACATGGTCGTGCAGGACGACGGCACGCTGATCATCTTCGACGCGGGGCTCGCGAAGCTCCTGCACGAGGACGTGTTGATCCAGTTCATCGACATGACGAAGTGCCTCGCGATGGGCACACCCGACGACCTGGTCAACCACCTGAAGCGCTTCCACAAGTACCTCGGCACGATCGACTGGGAGTCGCTGCGCGTCGAGGTCAACGCGTTCGCGCTGAAGTTCCGCGCGAAGGACGTCTCGAAGCTCGAGTACGGCGAGCTGATCGGCGAGATGTTCGCGATCGGCCGCAAGTACCGCGTCCACCCGGTGACCGACATGATGCTGGTGTTCGTCGCGCTCATCACCGCGCAGGGCATCGGCAAGATGCTCGAGCCCGAGCACAACGTGTTCGGCGCGGTCGCGGCGTTCCTGATGCCGATCCTCATGAAGCGCAACGAGCACATCCCGCAGACCGCGGAGGCCAAGGCGGCGGCCGCCGCGGGCGCTCCGGCGAGCTCCGCGGCCGCGTCCTGATCACTGGAGATCGATGATCAGCCGCGGTCGCTTCGCGCTCGTCTGGTTGTGGTAGAGCACGCCGTCGGTATCCGCCGTCTTGATCTTGAGGAACACCGAGCTGTTCGCCGCCGGCAGGCCGGTGGGTAGGGTCCACACCACGACGTCGTCGGGATCGACAGCCCCTAGCGACCCGGCGAGCGGCTGGCTCCCGATCGTGGCAGGGACGGTGACGGCGAGACTCGTGCGGGTGAACGTGGCGACCCGCCAGACCGCGCCCGTGCTCCCCGACGACGCCGATCCGTCGCTCGTCGCACTCAGCTGGAGCTTCACGCTCGTGACGGTGCGACCGGCGATCGTGGCGTCGAGATCGAACCGCACGAAGGACTCCCAGCCGTTGCCCGACGCCGTGTCATCGGCGTCGACCGCCATCTGGCCGGCGCCGTTCCTCGCGATGCAGAAGTCGGGGTCCGGATCGGCCGGATCCACGCAGTCCGCGACGACCGAGGCGTACTCGACGTGCGTGATGGCCGGCGCATCCGGTGAGGCGTCGATCATCGGAGCATCGGGCGCCGCGTCGATCGCCGCGTCGGCAGGCGCCGGCGCATCGGGGCGCTGCGTGCCCGCCGGCTCGCACGTCGCGCCGGTCGGGCCGGGCGTGCACTCGAGCGGCCGCGGGCAGTTCCCGATCGCGAGATCGCACGGCGTGCCCGGCGTGATCGTGGGCGAGTAGCAGCCGGCGAGCAGCGTCGTCGCCACGACCGTCATCCCTCGCATCCCCCTCAGGATCACATGGTTGGCCGCCCGGCGGGGCCGTTTTGGCTTGTGTGGCGCCGGCGCACATGGGAAAGAGGGCGCCTCATGCATCATGCCGATCGCTCGTCCGAGCCAACGCCCCCGCCCCCGCCGTCTGCCCCGACGGCGACGTCTTCGATCCGCGGCTTGTTCGAGCGCGTCCTCCCCTCCTTCGTGATCCCGACCCGGACGTCGGAGGCCGAGGGGATCATCCGCGAGCTGTTCTCGCTCGCGGACATCCAGATCGGCGGCACGCGCCGCGGCGACATCCAGGTCAAGGACCAGCGGTTCTACGAGCGCACGCTGCGCGGCGCCTCGCTCGGCTTTGGCGAGGCGTACATGGACGAGTGGTGGGAGACCGACGCGCTCGACGTGACCATCGACAAGGTCATGCGCGCGAACCTCAAGCAGAAGATCAGCGGCAGCTGGAAGCTGAAGGCGCTGACCGCGAAGGCGCTCCTCCTGAACCTCCAGAGCAAGCAGCGCTCGGGCGCCTCCGTCGAGGCGCACTACGACATCGGCAACGACCTCTACACGCGCATGCTCGACGAGCGCATGGTCTACACCTGCGGCTACTGGAAGACCGCGAAGACGCTCCAGGAGGCGCAGGACCACAAGCTCGACCTCGTCGCCCGCAAGGTCGGCCTCAAGCCGGGCATGCGCGTGCTCGACATGGGTTGCGGCTGGGGCGGCATGGCGAGCTGGGCCGCCGAGAAGTATGGCTGCAAGGTCCTCGGCGTCAGCCTCTCGAAGGATCAGGTCGCGCTCGGCAACGAGCTGTGGGGGCCCAAGGGCAAGAAGCTCGACGTCGAGCTGAAGCTCATGGACTACCGCGACGTCACGGGCACGTTCGACCGGGTGATCTCGATCGGCATGATGGAGCACGTCGGGCCGAAGAACCACCGCACGATGATGGAGTGCATCAACGCGCGCCTCGCCGACGACGGCGTCGCGCTCGTCCACACCATCGCGAACAACCGCTCGCTGCGCCACGGCACCCCGTGGGTCGAGAAGTACATCTTCCCGAACGCGGTCGCCCCGTCGATGGCGCAGATCGGCCGCGCCCTCGAGGGCCTGTTCGTCCTCGAGGACCTCCACAACATCGGCCCGGACTACGACCCGACGCTCATGGCGTGGTGGGACAACTTCGACCGCACCTACAGCGAGATCAGCCACAAGTACGATCGCCGCTTCTACCTGATGTGGAAGTTCTACCTGCTCGCCGCCGCGGGCGCGTCGCGCAGCCGCGACGGGCAGCTCTACCAGGTCGTGCTCACGAAGACCGGCCGGCAGCAGCCAGACTACGCGCGCCAGGTCTGAGCGGCGCCCCGTTCCGCCCGCTCGCCGCGGGCGCGGCGAGCTCGTGCCGCCCGCTCCGCGCGGTCACGATCGCGACGAACCGGAACCAGGTCCCGGTTTGTTATGCGGCAAGCTGGCTCGACGAACCGACGAGACCCGCGCGGACCTCCAGCGGGTCGAGGGCCTCGCGCTCGTAGCCACGGGCCATGTACCGGGCGGCGTCGCCGAGCGCGTGGAGGTAGGGGACGCTCATGTGCGGGACGCCGTGGCGCTTGCACCACTCGGACGTGATCTGCGCGGCGCGCGGCAGGTTGTGGTGCGGGATCTTCGGGAAGATGTGGTGCTCGACCTGGTAGTCGAGGCCGATGAAGAAGAACGAGATGAAGCGCGGCAGCTGGAGGTTCCGCGTGGTCTCGAGCTGGTGCACCCAGTCGTTGTTCTGCTCCTTCACGACCGGCAGGCCCATGTGCGCCGGCGCGAACACCAGCACGAGGAGCACGCCGACGCCGGCCCAGAGCGCCGAGTAGACGAGGAACGCGGCGAGCGGGCCCCAGATCAGCGACGGGACGACCAGCCACGCGGTGTAGTGGGTGGTCTGGCAGGCGACCTCGATCCACCAGGCGCGATCGCGGCCGTGCTTCTTGGGGTAGTTGAACAGGTGAATCAGCGACGACCGGCGCATCCCCGCCGTCATCAGCGTGGTCATCGGCCAGAACGCCCACGCCTGGCACTTCCGCTGGAACCAGCGGAGGTGGCGTGGCTGCTGCTCGTGGTCGCCCTTCGTCGAGACGAACGGCCACGGACGGATGTCGGGGTCGAGGCCCTCCACGTTCGGGTGACCGTGGTGCAGGCGGTCGTGCTTCTCGCGCCAGTAGAGGGCCGACAGCCCCGAGAACAGCGGGAACGCGAGGTACGTGACGAACGCGTTTCGCGTGGGGGATGACGAGAACGACCGGTGACTTCCTTCGTGACCCAACATCGCCGCGGAGGTGGCGAACACCGACGCGACGGGCACGAGGAACAGGGCCGCGAACCAGCCATACATCGCAATGCCGACGAGGCAGGAGGCCACCACGCCGAGGAGGAACGCGAGCTTGAACCAGCTACGCACTTCGTGATGCCGGAACATGCCCGCCAGCTTGAGCTCCTGACGGAGCGCACCGAGCTCGGGTACCGCTTGCATTGCGACGTGAATACAACGACTTCGGTCAGGGGCGCGAGCATTCTTTGTCACGATTCGTCCAGGACGGCCGATAGTTTCTGCGGCCCGGCATTTCTTGCGCCTCCGGGCGCGCCACGAGCGCCACTAGATCGTCAGCTTCGGGCGGCAGCGCAGCAGCCCGGCGCCCATGCCGAAGCACCCGACCGCGGCGGCGTCGACGTAGATCGGAAGCGGGGTGATCCAGCCGTCGAGATCGAAGTCGTAGCCGGTGGACCACATGAGCACGGTGACCAGCAGCAGGAGCGCGCCGATGCCGAACAGCCCGGCCGCCTGGCGCCGGCGCTTCGCGGCGATCGCGTCGACCTCGGCCCAGATGCAGAGCTCGCAGCGCCCCCCCGGCGTCGGAGTCGAGGCCTCGTGGCCCGCGCCACAGCTCTCGCAGGCGTCGCGCTGTTGACCGCGCGGCCGTTCGACATCGCCTTCGTCGACATCGGCCTCCCGTCGCTCGATGGCTACCAGCTCGCCGCCGCGGCGCGCGCGAAGCGCGTCGGTACGTTCCTCGTGGCGATGACCGGCTATCGCCAGCCCGAGGATCGGCGATGATGCCGGCGATGAGGCGCGTCATCGTCGTGGGCGCCGGTGTCGCGGGACTATCCGCCGCGCGGGCACTCGCGCGCGCCGGTGTCGACGTCACCGTCATCGAGGCGCGCGATCGCGTGGGCGGTCGCACGCTCTCGCGGGACCTCGACGGCCAGCGCATCGATCTCGGCGGGCAGTGGATCGGCGCGTCCCACCGGCGACTGCAGCGGCTCGCCGGCGAGCTTTCGCTCGCGACGTTCCCGCAGCACGGCACCGGGAAGAAGGTCCTCGACCGCGGGGACGGCAAGCTCCACACGTTCTCCGGCTTCCTGCCGAAGGTCGGCCTGTTCGCGCTGATCGATCTCGGCCTCAAGCTCGGCAAGCTCGAGAAGCTGGCGGCCGCGGTGCCGCCGCGCGATCCGATGGCGGCTCCGGGGGCGGCCGAGCTCGATGCGCGGTCGCTCGCCGACTGGCTCGAGGCCAACGTCCGGACCCGGCGCGCGCGCGACATGATCGGCCTCGCCGCGCAGATGATCCTCGCGTGCGAGCCGCACGAGGTGTCGATGCTGTACTTCCTGCTCTACGCGCGCGCCGCCGGCGGCGTGCAGGCTCTCGCGGAGATCGAGGGTGGCGCGCAGGAGCGGCGCTTCGTGGGCGGCGCACAGCAGGTCAGCGAGAAGCTCGCGGCGGAGCTCGGCGCGCGCGTCGTGCTCGGCAACCCGGTGCGCGCGGTCGAGCAGCACGGGAGCGGGGTCACCGTTCACACCGCGCAGGGCCCGATCCAGGGCGACCGCGCGATCCTCGCGCTGCCCCCCGCCCTGCTCGGCACGCTCGAGCTCGGCGAGCTGTCGAGCGCGCGCGCGCAGCTGCACGCGCGGATGCCGATGGGCAAGGTGGTGAAGTGCATCGCGTCCTACGAGCGTCCGTTCTGGCGCGCGCGTGGCTACTCGGGCGAGGCGTTCTCGATCGGCGGCCTCGTGCGCGCGACGTTCGACGACTGCGACGCCTCGGGCGATCACGCCGCGCTCGTCGCGTTCGCGGTCGGCGATCGCGCGAAGGAGCTGGCCGCGCTGCCCGCCGAGCAGCGCCGTCCGCTGTGGCTCCGCGAGCTCGCGCGGCTCCACGGGGCGGAGGCGCACCGCGCGCTGTCGGTCGTCGATCTGGACTGGACCAGCGAGGTGTACTCCGCGGGCTGCTATGTCGGTGTGATGCCACCGCGGCTGCTGAGCGAGACCGCCTCCGCACTGCGGACGCCCGCGGGCCGCCTGCACTTCGCGGGGACCGAGACCGCGGTCGAGCACATCGGCTATATCGAGGGAGCGCTCGAGAGCGCCGAGCGCGTGGTGGCCGAAGTCACCTGACGCACGACCTGACCTGGAACCGGCGGCCCGCGCCGGTGTCTCACGCCCATGACCCGCCTCTCCCCGGTGGTGCTCGCGCTGATCGCCGGCGCCTCCGCCGCCCGCGCCGACGAGCTGTCGGCGACGCGCTCGATGCCGCTCGTCGAGCTCACGCACAGCGTCGACATCCGGATCGAAAACGGCGTCGCGACGTACACCGTGCGGCGAACGTTCCAGAACAGCGGCGACACGGCCGATCAGGTCGAGCTCGTCCTCGGCCTGCCCTACGGCGCCGCGGCGACCGGCCTGCGGATCAAGGCGAGGGATCGCTGGTACGCCGGCGAGCTGATGGAGCGCGAGCAGGCGGCGAAGCTCTACGAGGAGATGACCGGCCTGGGCCAGTACGCGCCGAAGGACCCGGCGCTGCTCGCGTGGATGTGGGCGGACACGCTGTCGCTCCAGATGTTCCCGGTGATGCCGCGCAGCGTGTCCACGGTCGAGTACACGCTCACGGCGCCGACGCGCTACGCCGGCGGCCGCTACTTCGTCTCGTATCCCCGCGTCGCCGAGGGCGCGACGAAGCTGGCGACG